>CAJFTW010000089.1 GCA_904420025.1 Candidatus Pseudolachnospira avium | reverse complement strand
TGGGCCCGAGCTCAAGATTTATCAGTGCGGCCTGCCCAAGGAGATGGCCATCGAGCTATTTAAGCCCTTTGTTATGAAGGAGCTGGTGAGCAACGGCAAGGCCCACAATATAAAGAACGCCAAGAAGATGGTGGAGCGCCTTCAGCCCGAGGTGTGGGATGTGCTGGAGGATGTGATCAAGGAGCATCCCGTGATGTTAAACCGCGCTCCCACGCTGCACAGGCTGGGCATTCAGGCCTTTGAGCCCATCCTGGTGGAGGGCAAGGCCATCAAGCTGCACCCCCTGGTGTGTACCGCCTACAATGCGGACTTTGACGGAGACCAGATGGCCGTCCATCTGCCCCTGAGCGTGGAGGCCCAGGCCGAGTGCCGGTTCCTGCTGCTGTCCCCCAACAACCTGCTGAAGCCCTCGGACGGCGGCCCAGTGGCAGTGCCTTCCCAGGATATGGTGCTGGGCATCTACTACCTGACCCAGGAGCGTCCCGGCGTCAAGGGGGAGGGCAAGCATTTTAAAGATGTAAACGAGGCCATCCTGGCCTATGAGAATAAGGCGTTGGACCTGCACGCCCGGATTACGGTGCGGGTTTCCAAGACCATGCCGGATGGCAGAGTGGTCACTGGCAATGTGGAGTCCACCCTGGGACGTTTTATCTTCAACGAGATCATTGAGCAGGATCTGGGCTTTGTGGACCGGTCCATTCCGGGCAACGAGCTGAAGCTGGAGGTGGACTTCCATGTGGGCAAGAAGGGGCTGAAGCAGATCCTGGAGAAGGTCATCAACACTCACGGTACCACGGAGACCGCCGAGGTGCTGGACCGGATCAAGGCCATTGGCTACAAGTATTCTACCCGGGCAGCTATGACCGTATCCATTTCCGATATGACGGTTCCGGCCAAGAAGAAGGAGCTGATCAAGGCAGCCCAGGACCAGGTGGATGTGATCAGCAAAAACTTCCGCCGGGGCCTGATCACCGAGGAGGAGCGCTACAAGGAGGTCATTGAGACCTGGAAAGAGACCGATGATGTGCTGACCAAGGAGCTGCTGGACGGCCTGGATAAATATAACAACATTTATATGATGGCGGACTCCGGCGCCCGTGGTTCCGACAAGCAGATCAAGCAGCTGGCCGGTATGCGCGGCCTGATGGCTGATACCACCGGCCGTACCATTGAGCTGCCCATCAAGTCCAACTTCCGGGAAGGCCTGGACGTACTGGAATACTTTATCTCCGCCCACGGAGCCCGGAAGGGATTGTCCGATACCGCCCTGCGTACCGCCGACTCCGGATACCTGACCCGGCGTCTGGTGGATGTGTCCCAGGATCTGATCATCCGGGAGGATGACTGCTCTCCCGAGGGGGATATTCCCTTCATGGAGATCCGGGCTCTGGAGGATGGCCATGAGGTCATTGAGAGCCTGGAGGAGCGGATTACCGGCCGGACCCTGGCAGAGGACATTGTGGACCCTGCCACCGGGGAGATTGTGGGCCATGCCAACGAGCTGATGACGCCCCGGAAGGCGGCGGCGGTGATGAAGACCGGTGTCACCTCCGTGAAAATCCGTACCGTCCTCACCTGCCGTTCCCACCTGGGCGTCTGCGCCAAGTGCTACGGCGGCAACCTGGCCACCGGTGAAGCGGTGCAGGTAGGCGAGGCCGTGGGAATCATTGCAGCCCAGTCCATCGGTGAGCCTGGTACACAGCTGACCATGCGTACCTTCCACACCGGCGGTGTGGCTGGCGATGATATCACCCAAGGTCTTCCCCGTGTGGAGGAGCTGTTTGAGGCCAGAAAGCCCAAGGGCCTGGCCATCATTGCCGAGATCGGCGGTGAGGTGTTCATCAAGGACACCAAGAAGAAGCGGGAGGTCATTGTCACCGACCGGGAGACTGGCAACAGCAAGACCTACCTGATCCCCTATGGTTCCCGGATCAAGGTTCAGGACGGCCAGATCCTGGAGCCCGGAGATGAGCTGACCGAGGGCTCCATCAACCCTCACGACCTGCTGAAGATCAAAGGCGTCCGGGCCGTGCAGGATTACATGATCCAGGAAGTGCAGCGGGTGTACCGCCTTCAGGGCGTGGACATCAACGATAAGCACATTGAAGTGATTGTCCGCCAGATGCTGAAGAAGATCCGCATTGAGGAAAGCGGCGACAGCGATATGCTGCCGGGCGTGTCCATGGATGTGCTGGATTTCGATGATATGAACGCGAAACTTCGGTCTGAGGGTAAGCGGGAAGCTGAGGGCAAGCAGGTGATGCTGGGCATTACCAAGGCGGCTCTGGCCACCAACTCCTTCCTGTCCGCTGCCTCCTTCCAGGAGACAACCAAGGTGCTTACCGAGGCAGCCATCAACGGCAAGGTGGATCCGCTGATTGGCCTGAAGGAGAACGTGATCATCGGTAAGCTGATCCCTGCCGGCACTGGCATGAAGAAATACCAGGAAGTGCGGCTTAACACCGATGGCAGCGACCTGCTGTCGAAGGTAGAACAGCCGGAACAGCCGGAAACACTGGCAAAGCCGGAGGAAGATCCGGAGCAGAGCGGATTGGCCGGTGAAGGGGATGCCGCCCAGGAGGAAGCTGCCCAGGCAGAGGAGGCCCCGGAGGCAGAAGACGCGGATGCGGATGCCGAAGAGATGGATGAGATGCTGGAGGAAGTCCCCGAGGAGGAGGACGAAGACGGGGAGGAAGAGTAAGCAATTCCTTCCGGTGGAATAGACAGAGAGGGAGCCGCGCAGACCTGTAACAGGTCCGCGCGGCTCCCTTTTCTGCCTGGAAAAAGTCCTTGGCAGGAAAAATGGACTACAGATTTTTCAGGCTGTAAAAGCCATTCAGCAGATACAGCCGGGTTTCCGCGTCATCCAGATTCAGGTTGGTAAGCTGTTGAATGCGCTGCAGGCGGCTGGGCAGGGTGCTCCGATGGATTTCCAGAATCTGAGAGGTCAGCGTGCTGTTCCGCTCCGATTCCAGATATACCTGCAGGGTTTGAAATAGGTGGGTGTTGTTTTGCCGGTCATAGGTCTGAAGCAGGAAAAGCTCCGATGGAATCAGCGAATCTTTGGTCAGCGTGCCGATTCCCTCTGTGAGCCAGTATCTCAGCGCATAGGAGCTGAACTCGCTGTACCAGACGGTGGAGGCGCTTTTTTCCCGGTAACGCAGGGTAATAGCGGCCTGGCGGAAGTAAACCGGAAACTGGAAAAAATCCTGAAAGATGTTGGACACACCCATGTGCATCAGCCCTTCCCGGATGATATAGGCCATCCGCATCCGCAGATCCGGAGCGGTCAGGCGGCTGGCGGAAAGATTTACCAGAAGATAGATATATCCCTTGTGGTAACAGGTATAGCTTCCCTCCACCCGTTCCTCCAGAGTGGCGCAGATGCTGTAGATGGAGAACTTGGAAAAGTCGCTGCCCAGGAGGGAGAGGATGCCGGCTATATAGGGCCCTTCCGGCTCCCAGCCCAGCGCGTTCAGTTCAGCGCGGACGGAAGCGCGCGAAGGATCCTTCCCATCCACCGCGTCCACAATCAATTTTTCCATGCCGTGGGGGCGCGGGGGAATATTCTCCCGGAAACGGATCAGCACCGCGATGGCCTCGGCAAAATAGGAGATTTCCAGCAGCTTCCCCTTGCTGTAGGGAGTGCCGTCTTCGTCCAGGAGCAGCCGCCCTTTGTAGACATTATCCACCCATACGTTGGCATAGATGGCCCGGGAGTCATCGTAATCGCTTTCCTACAGACAGCCGCCGTGGGTGCTGAGGGTTGCCTGATAGCTGGCGCTGGTCCGAAACTGATTGATGACATCGGCATCCTGCACGTAGACGCCTTTTCTGCCGTTGTACTGGATATTGGCGGCCCGCTGCAGAAAATTGGTGGAGGCCAGAATGTGGTAGTATTCATCATGGAAAAATACGGTAGAGTGGAAATGCTTGGAGGCGATTTCCACAATCCGGCCGATGTTTTCACCGGAACTGAGTGCCTGGGTGACCTTGCGTTCCAAATCCCGGTAGTATTCAAAGATTTCTTCCACCTGGTTAAACAGATCCAGGGCGGATATGCTGCGGGTTACCATCAGGCAGGTTCCCTTCCGGTGGATGGGGGGCAGGCTTCCAGGGCCTCCTAAATATATAGGCTTTTTGTATATACATATTATAGGACGGTATGCAGGCGAGCACAATTCGGTAAAAAGTAGAATACTTCCGACTGTATCCGACAAAGTGTCGGGGTGTGTCGCGGAAGATCGGAGTGGGAAAAATGGGAGGCTGCCCGCAAAAAAGCCGTGCCTCTGGGGAAAGCGGCACGGCTTTTTCCAACTCGCGCGCCTGGCGGCGCATATTTTTTACTCCTGGCTGTAGCGGATCCGGGAAGCCTTGTACAGCTCCTCCCGGAAAGCGTCGGTCATCATTCCCACCGGGTTGTAGAGGGAATAGGAGGACGGTTTTCCAGGCTTGGTATATTTTTCCACAAAATCCCTGGCAGCGGCCCGCTGCTCCTCCTCGGTGGCAGTGGCCGGATCAAAGGGCTTGTCGTAGACGATCCCCAGGACAATCTTATCGCCGTACTCCTCGTACAGCTTCTGGGTGTTGTTCATGGGCATGGGCGTCCAGGAATCAAACCCGGCTTCCACAAAGATGTTGCAGCGGTCCTCAATGTGGCCGCAGCTGTGCAGGTCCGCAAATTTGTTTTTGGAGTGGACGTGGTCCACAAACCGCTTCATCTCCGGCAGGAAGATGTCCCGGGCCACCTCCTCGGAAAAGAACGGAGCCTTCTGGGCGCCCCAGTCATCATGGATGGAAAAGCCGTCCAGGTCGTAGTATTCCAGGCATTTGTCCACCAGGCGGATATACAGGCTGGTCAGCTCATGGATCAGCGCTTTCACATCCGGGATCTGCTCCTCATCAATCACCGCCACCGCCGCGTTCTCAAATCCCATGAAGGAGATCAGGCGCTCAAACCAGCAGCCGTTGAGGAAGGTCAGCACATTGCATCTGCCGTTGCCCAGATATTCCCGGTTCATCTCCGCGCTTCCGGCCCAGTCCCAGCTGTCAATATCCGGAAAGACAACCTTTTCCTTCCATTCGCTGACATCCTCCAGCAGATGCGGGTTCCCGGGCTTCTCCATGGAACCGCCGGCCACGTCAATATACTCCCATTCCACGCCGAACATATCTTTGCCGCCGAATTTTTCCCGGGGATAGGGCTGTGCCTCAAACACAAAGCCCCGGGCCCCGTTGTCCGGGATCACCGAAGGGGTAAACAGATTCTGCTCAACCCCCATCTGGACCCACCAGGGATCCTTGTCCCGGAAGGTAGCAATCGCGCTCTCCCGAAGGGAGATGGGGAAATCATAGATGGGAACCGTAACGCCTCCAAACCCCGGTACTTCCCGCACAACCTTCAGCTCTTTCTCATCAAATTTTTTGTGTGCCATCAATGGGCCTCCTCCACTTATTTTTCAAACAAATCAGGTGAAATGGTTTCGCTTTTATTTTAACGGAAGGGCCTGGCGGTTGCTATGTATGAAGTGTACAAGATTTTCCGAAATTTTTGATCAATTTTTGTGCATATCCGCATACGGGACAAACTCGCCCGGCACAGGCGGATGGCTTCCCAGCGCTTTTTCCATCCAGATCATATCATACCAGCGGCCGAATTTGTAGGCGCATTGGAGAAAGCGGCCCACCAGCCGGTACCCCTGGCGGGTGTGGAAACGCAGGCTGGCGTCGCTCAGGTACGGGTCGTCTGGCCGGTCGGTAAAGGCAAGGCAGGCGTACAGGTTCTGAATGCCCTGGGCCCGGAGAAGCTCCTCCATCTGCCGGTAGAGGGCCGCTCCGCCCCCCTGCCCCCGGCATTCCGGCCGCAGATAAATGCTCAGCTCCGCGGAATAGCGATACGCGCTGCGGGGGTGGAACGCGGAGGCATAGCAGTATCCGGCCGTCTGTCCGTCCTGGCGCAGAACCAGGTAGGGATAGCGGGACAGCGTGCGGGCAATCCGGCTCCGGAACTCCTCCGCCGAAGGGGGCTGCTCCTCCAGGGAGATGGCCGTATCGCGCACGTAGGGGGCATAGATTTCCAGGAGGGCTTCCGCGTCCTCCGGGGTAGCGAACTGAATCTTTCGGGTGTGTTCCATGGATCATTCCTCCTCACGCCCTCTATCATACCGCAGGGCAGGAAGGGAGGGCAAGAAAAATTTTCGCTTTCCGCGGGACTATCCCGGCGGCAGATTGCGTGGTATAATTTTATTGAAAACCAATCCCCGGGGCGGCCTGGCCCGCAAAGGGGAAACACATTTTTCCAAAGGAGGGCATGGTATGATTTTTGAAAAACCAGGGAAAGAAAATACGGCGGACACGTTGGAGCTGGCAGTGAAGACAGCCCGGGAGCGGGGCATTTCCCACCTGGTGCTGTCCAGCACCGAGGGGTATACGGCAGAGCAGCTGCCGGACACCCAGGGGCTTCAGGTGGTGGTGGTGACCACTGCCTATGGAAGCAAGGCTCCCAATGAAAACCGGCTGACCCGGGAAAAACGGGCGCAGCTGGAGGCGAAGGGTTACCAGGTCTGCACCGCCGGCCACGCTTTAAGCGGCGCGGAGCGGGGGCTTTCCTCCGTGTTCCACGGGATCTACCCGCTGGAGATTATGGCAGCCACCCTCCGGATGTTCGGCCAGGGCACGAAGGTCTGTGTGGAGGTGGCCACCATGGCGGCGGATGCCGGCATGATCCCTGCCGGGGAGCCGGTGGTGGCGGTGGGCGGCACCGGCCACGGGGCGGACACCGCGGTGATCCTCCGGGCAGGGGGCAGCAGCCATATCCTGGACACCAAGGTGGAGGAGATCCTCTGCAAGCCCAGAGGCTGACCGTGGCCGGCTATTCCATCCTTTTAAAGCCTTCCCCCAGCACCTCGTTGGACTCCAGGATGATGACAAAGGCATCCGGGTCAATCTCCCGGACCAGGCGGCGGATGGGGTACATCTGCTTGTTGTTGCAGGCGCAGAGGACTACGTCCTTTTTCTTTCCGGAGTAGCTTCCCTCCGCCTTCAGGAAGGTGGCCCCCCTCCCCACCAGCTGGTCAATCCGCTCGGCCACCTGCCGGGGGGAATCGGTGATGATCAGGGTCAGCTTTCCGGCATCCAGGCCGTACATCACCTTGTCCATGACGGCGGAGAGCAGGAAGCTGATGAGAACGCCGTAGATCAGGCTGTCTATGTCCCGGGATACCAGGATGGTGCCCAGCAATACCACCAGAAAGTCCAGGCCAAAGGTGATTTTGCCCAGGGAGAGATGGGGCTTTTTTGCCTTGATATACAGGGTGATAAAGTCCGTGCCTCCGGTGGAGGAGCCCCGCATGAAGATCAGGGCGTAGCCCAGGCCGGAGAGGACGCCGGTACAGAGGGCCGCCAGCAGGCGGTCCCCGGTGTAAACCGGCAGCAGCGGGGCGGCTCCGTCCATAATGGCGGAGGTAATCAGGATACTGCGCAGGGACCGGAGGAAGAATTCCCGGCCCAGGGTGCGGTAGCAGAAGAGGGCAATGGGGATGTTGAGCACAATGGCCATCATACCGATGGGTGTCCCGAAAATCTGATAGAAAATCAGGGCAATGCCGTTGACCCCGGCCATGGGAAATTGGGCCTCCGCGGCAAAATTGTAGGTGCCCAGGGCAATGAGAATGCCCCCGGCCACATCCACGCCACAGTCCAGGGCCAGCCGGCCCAGGTTCCTTTTCTTTTGCATAGCTTTTCCCTCCCAATCGCATTTTTGCCCATTGCCATTGTATCAAGCCGTTTAAGCGGCGTCTAGCCCCCAATACATAATTTTTGTTTAGCCAAACCTTTTGCCACAGCTGCTCTTTTTTGAGGCGCCCCAACCGGAAGAGCAGGGTGGTAGAACGGCGTTTTCCGGCATAGGTTGCAGTAAGCGAGTTTGGGGTGGGGAACGTGTATGAGGCGGTATGAGGATACGTTTTTGGGGCTGGTGATGCTGTTGGTCATCAGCCTGCTGGCCAGCCAGGGCCTGGAGGCGGTGACTGTCTCCGGACAGCCGGAGGCAGCAAAGGCGGTGGTGGCCCTGGACCCGGGCCACGGCGGGGTGGATCCCGGCAAGGTGGGGGTGAACAATGCTCTGGAAAAGGATCTGAACCTGGCCATTGCGGAGAAGGTGCGGGCGGAGCTGGAGGCCGCGGGGGTCACGGTGGTCATGACCCGGGAGGAGGACATGGGGCTGTATGCGGAAAGCGACCGGAACAAAAAGATCGCGGATCTCAGCGCCCGCTGCCAGCTGATTGAGGACAGCGGCGCGGTCCTTACCGTGAGCATTCACCAGAACAGCTACCACGACAGCAGCGTCCGGGGACCCCAGGTGTTTTATTACCAGGCCTCGGAGCAGGGCCGGCAGCTGGCGGAGATCCTGCAGAGCTCCTTCGACGGTGTTTCTGAATACAACCGGAACGTGAAGGCCAATGACAACTACTACCTGCTGCTCCACACCGCCTGTCCTACGGCCATTGTGGAGTGCGGCTTCTTAAGCTGCCCGGAGGAGGCGGAGCTGCTGTGCCAGGAGGACTACCAGCAGCAGTTGGCGGAGGCCATTGGAAAAGGGGTTTTGGCGTATCTGGAGGGAGACGCGTGACCGGCTGCCGGCAGGCTTTTGGCCGCAGCGGCCTTACTCCCGGGTGTCCGGGGGCTGATGGAAGAACGCTAAGGCGAAGTCCCAGAAATCGTTGGCGGCGGGGGTCAATACCGTCCGCTTTTTCCGGGCCAGAACCACCGCACGGCGGGTGGAAAAGTTTTCAATGGAAAAGACCCGCAGGTCTGGGACCAGCAGTTTGGCGGTGGAAAGGCAGACGGTGGGCAGAAAAGCCACGCCGGCGCCCTGGTCTACCAGCAGCATTTTGGTGGCGAACTCGTTGGGCTGGTAGGCCACCCGGGGTGTGAAATTCAGGATATTGATAATGGTTTGGACAAGGCTGTAGTCTGAGTTGGGAGACAGATGAAACTGCCCCATGATAATATAGGGAAAGTCCTTTGTCTCCCGCAGGTCAATGGAGGTCTTTTCCAAAGGGTAATCCCGGAAGCGGGGGGAAAGCACCAGGAAAAAATCCTCCTCCAAAATGGGAAAGGAAATGGGAAAATCGCCCTCGGAGGTATAATGGCCCTGGGTAAAAGGGGCGAGAATCAGGTCCATATCCTGCTGGCGGATGTTGGAATTCTGCGGAAAAAAGAAGTTGACATGGGGATTCTTTTCTGTATAAGCCAGGCAGCAGGGCATGACCGCCTGGGCAAAGGCAAAGGTGCCGATATGTACGGTCCCCAGCAGGGAATTGCGCAGGTTTTTCATGGCAATCCGCCCACGCTGCATGGAGTTCAGGGCCTCCTCCGCATATTGGAGGAACAGGCGGCCGTGCTCGCTGAGCCGTAGCCCCCTCCCCACCCGGTCAAAAAGCTGTACGCCCAATTCCGCTTCCAGGGAAGAGATCAGCTTGCTCACCTGTGGCTGCGAGGTGTTGAGCACCTGGGCCACCATGGACATATTTTCATACTGCGCCAAAATCACAAAGGCGTGAAGCTGCTGCATTTCCACCGTATCCTCTCTCCTTCCAGACAATTCTTTTGGAACTTGAGAATTCTTTCTCAGGTTAATCCCTAGTATAACAAAAAACGGGAAGAATGACAATTAAGCTTTTGAAACGAGGGTTTCATTTTGTATTTACCGAACGATAACAAAATGGAATCAATGCATATCGGATTGCAAATTGATTCTCTCTATCAAAAAGATATAATAAACAATAAAGACGGAATAAAAAGTAAGAATTCATACCATGAGAAAAAATATGGTTGAATTAGTCTTTTTGCCGTGCAATTTGAGGAGGGAGAAGTATGTATCGGTATATCCTGAAACGGCTGCTGATGATGATTCCGGTGCTTTTAGGGATCACCATCCTGGTATTTCTGATGCTGCGCCTGACGCCAGGGGATCCGGCCCGGAGTATGCTGGGGGACACGGCCACCCAGGCGGAAATTGATGCCCTGCGGGAGGAGCTGGGGCTGAACGACCCGCTTCCCATGCAGTACATCCGCTATATGGGGGACCTGATTTTCCACGGAAGCCTGGGGACTTCTTATGTCAGCGGCCGGGAGGTGATGGAGGAAATACTCAACCGCTTCCCCACCACCATGCTGCTGACCCTCTGCGGCATTGTGGTCACCGTGGCCATCGGCGTGCCCACGGGTATTATTGCCGCGGTGAAGCAGAATTCCTGGGCGGATAAGATTGCCACCTTCATTGGCCTTTTCGGCGTTTCCATGCCGGCCTTCTGGCTGGGCCTCCTGCTCTCCCAGCTGTTTGCGCTGAAGCTGGGATGGCTGCCGGCCACCGGCTTTTACGGGCCCAAATACTGGATCCTTCCGGCCATCACCGTGGGCCTGAATACCTCCGCCCTGGTGATGCGGATGACCCGCTCCACCATGCTGGAGATTATCCGGCAGGACTACATCCGAACCGCCCGGGCCAAGGGGGCCAAGGAGAAGAGCGTGGTCATCCACCACGCGCTGGTCAACTGCCTGATCCCCCTGATTACGGTCATCGGGCTGCAGATCGGCTCCCAGCTGGGCGGCGCCATGGTGACAGAGACGATTTTTTCTATCCCGGGGTTGGGGAAATACCTGGTAGATTCCATTACCACCCGGGATTACCCGGTGATCCAGGGCGGGGTGCTGTTCATTGCGGTGGTGTTCAGCCTGGTGAACCTGGTGGTGGACATCCTGTACGCTTACGCAGACCCGCGGATTAAGACCCAGTATGTGAAGGCAGGCGGGAAAAAACGTCAGGTGAAATTGGAAGGAGGGAAGGCGTGACCATGAGCACTGCAGGAGCAAACGCGGTTTCCGCCGGCTACGCGGAGACAAAGAAAAAAGGACAGTGGGCTTCCGCCGTGGCCCGGGTAAAGAAAAACAAGCTGGCCATGTTTGGCCTGGCCCTGGTGGTGATTATGATCCTGGTGGCAATCTTTGCCCCTCTGATTGCCCCGTACCCTTATGACGAGCAGCATCTGGCGGACAGCCTGCTGGCCCCCTGCGCCCGGTACCCCTTTGGCACCGACCGGTACGGCCGCTGTATTTTGAGCCGGGTGATCTACGGGGCCCGCACCTCCCTGCTGGTAGGGTTTGCGGCGGTGACGGTGTCTGCGGTCATTGGCGGGTGTATCGGCGCCATTGCCGGATTTTTCGGCGGCGTGCTGGATAATGTGTTGATGCGCCTGATTGACATCATCCTGGCCATCCCCAACATGCTGCTGGCCATTTCCATTTCCGCCATGATGGGGACGGGCCTGTTCAATACGATTGTGGCCATCTCCATCAGCGGCATCGGCGAGTTTGCCCGCATTACCCGGGCCTCGGTGCTGTCCGTCCGGGATGCCGAGTACGTGGAGGCGGTGCGGGCCATCAGCGCCAGCAACGGGCGGATTATTGTCCGCCATATCCTGCCCAACATTATGGCGCAGCTGATTGTGCAGTACAGCCTGAAGATTGCCTCCTCCATTCTGGCGGCAGCGGGCCTGAGCTTTGTGGGACTGGGCGTGCAGCCTCCCACGGCAGAGTGGGGCGCCATGCTTTCCGCCGGCCGTTCCCTGATCCGCTACAACTGGTGGCTGACGCTGTTCCCTGGCCTGGCGATTATGGTGACGGTCTATGGCTTCAACCTGTTTGGCGACGGCCTCCGGGATGCCCTGGACCCTCGTCTGAAGGATTGAGAGGGGAGGAAAAACCATGGAAGAGAGAAAGACGTTGCTGCAGATCCGGGACCTGGCGGTGGAATACCGGACCGAGGACGGGATTGTGCAGGCTGTGAACGGGATCGACCTGGATGTGAATGCCGGTGAGACCGTGGGGCTGGTGGGAGAGACCGGCGCCGGCAAGACTACGGTGGCCCTCTCCATTCTGCGGCTGATCCCGGACCCGCCGGGACAGATTGTCCGGGGAGAGATCCTTTGGAAAGGAAAGGATCTGCTGAAGGAGAGCATTGCGGAGATGCAGAAAATCCGCGGCGACCACATCTCCATGATCTTCCAGGACCCCATGACGGCCCTGAACCCGGTACATACGGTGGGCGACCAGATTGCGGAGTCGGTGCTGCTGCACCAGCAGGTCCATAAGCATGAGGCGGAGGAGATTGCCAGGAAAACCCTGGAGCTGGTGGGAATCCCCGGCGAGCGGTATCACGAATACCCCCATCAGTTTTCCGGCGGTATGAAGCAGCGGGTGGTCATTGCCATTGCCCTGGCCTGCAACCCGGAGCTGCTGATTGCGGATGAGCCCACCACGGCCTTGGATGTGACCATCCAGGCCCAGATCCTGGAGATGATGAACCAGCTGAAAAAGGACATGGGCATGTCGGTGATTATGATTACCCATGACCTGGGGATTGTGGCGGGGATGTGTGACAAGGTGGCGGTGGTCTACGCCGGGGAGGTGGTGGAGTGGGGGACCACCCGCCAGCTCTTCAAGAACACCCGGCATCCGTATACCCTGGGCCTGTTCGGCTCCCTGCCGGACATGGAGGATGCGGATGAGCTGGATTTTGACCAGCGGCGCCTGAAGCCCATCAGCGGCATGATGCCGGACCCCACCCGGCTGCCCAAGTGGTGCCATTTTGCGGACCGGTGCCCGTACAAGACGGACGCCTGCGTCCAGGAACCCATCCCCCTGCGGGACCTGGGGGACGGCCATCTGGTGCGCTGCTGCCGCTCAGACGTAGGAAGGGAGGAGTAAGCCATGCTGCTGGAAGTAAAGAATCTGAAAAAGTATTTTCAAACTCCCGCCGGTCTCCTCCACGCGGTGGACGGCGTCAATTTTACCATTGACGAAGGGAAAACCCTGGGGGTGGTGGGGGAGTCCGGCTGCGGGAAGTCCACCCTGGGCCGTGTGATCCTGCATCTGCTGGACAATACCGACGGCCAGATTTTCTTTGACGGGGAGGATATTACCCGGGTGAGCAAAAAGCACCTGAAGCAGCTGCAGCGGAAAATGCAGATCATTTTCCAGGACCCCTTCTCCTCCCTGAACCCCCCGGATGACGGTCAGCGAGGCCATCCGGGAGCCGCTGCTGATCACCAAGATCCTGCCCAAGGATCAGATTGATAAAAGAGTAAAGGAAATGATGGATATTGTAGGTCTGGCCCAGCGTCTGGTCAACAGTTACCCCCATGAGCTGGACGGCGGCCGCCGCCAGCGGATTGGCGTGGCCCGGGCCCTGGTGCTGAATCCCAAGTTTATTGTCTGCGACGAGCCGGTGTCTGCCCTGGATGTTTCCATCCAGGCCCAGATCATCAACCTGCTGCTGGATCTGCAGCGGGATATGGGGCTGACCTACATGTTTATCACCCACGACCTTTCGGTGGTGAAATATGTGTCCCACGATATATGTGTCATGTATCTGGGGCAGCTGGTGGAAAAGAGCCCTGCGTCGGAGCTGTTCCGCCGGCCGCTGCACCCTTACACCCAGGCACTCCTGTCGGCGATCCCGATTCCGGATGTGGATTATCAGCAGAAGCGGGTGCTTCTGAAGGGAGAGCTTTCTTCCCCCATCAATCCCAAGCCCGGATGCCGTTTTGCCGTCAGATGCAATTATGCCAGGCCGGAATGCTTTGAAAAGAATCCGGAGCTGAAGGAGTTGGAGCCGAATCATTTTGTGGCGTGCCACCTGGCAGAGAAAAAGAAGGAGGAGAAAGTATGAAGAAAAGAGGCAGATGGATAGCCGCGCTGTTGGCAGCAGCCATGGTGCTCAGCGCCTGCGGAGGCGGGGGCGGAGAAGCGGACACTACGCAGCAGGCCACGGCCGGCAATGCCAGCGTGGAGACCCCGGAGGCCAGCAGCAAGGATACGCTGGTCATTGCCAATACGTCCGGTGAGCCGGGGAATCTGCATCCGTACAATACGGTCAGCGTGGGCGCCAGAATGGCCCAATATCTGGTATTTGACGGCCTGGTGGATCTGGATTCCTCCGGGGAAGTCCAGCCGGCGCTGGCAGAGTCCTGGGAGGTGACGGAGGATCAGATTACCTTCCACCTGCGGGAGGGCGTCACCTTCCACAACGGGGAAACCATGACGGCGGAGGACGTGGTGTTCTCCATCCAGGAGATGGTCCTCAACTCCACCGGCGGAAAGGCCACCAACTATTCGGCCTGCGATGTGGAAAACATTACCACGCCGGATGAGCTGACGGTGGTTATTCCCATGACAGAGCCCAACTCCTCACAGCTGGGATATTTTTCCGAGATCCTGGTGGTCAACAAAAAGGCTTATGAGGAGATGGGAGACCAGTACCAGTATGAGCCGGTGGGCACCGGCCCGTTCCACCTGACCGACTGGGTGGTAGGCGACCGGATGACCTTTGAGAGCTACGAGGGCTACTGGAAGGGCGCGCCTCTGCTGAAAACCGTGCAGATCCGCACCATCTCTGAGGTATCCCAGGCTCTGATTGAGGTGGAAACCGGCGGAGCGGACGTGATGATCAGCCCGGATGGAGCGGATGTGGAGCGGGTGCTGAACGGGGAGATTACCGGCGTGAAGGCGATCACGGAGCCTACCCTGGTGCTGCGGAACAACAACCTGAACTTCAACCATAACTCGGAGTACATGAGTAATAAGAAAGTGCGGGAGGCCATTGCCCACTGCATTGACCGGGAAACCTGGACGCAGATTATCTCCCCGGGCGTAGGCGTCCCGGCATACAGCAACCTGCCTTCCGGTATCTGGGGGTATGATGAGAGCCTGGAGACCAGCTACCCGTATGCTTATGATCTGGATGCAGCCAGAGAATGCCTGGCGGAAGCCGGATACCCGGATGGCTTCACGGCGGTGCTGTACACGGACAACCGCTCCTACCACCAGGCGCTGGTGGAGCTGCTGCAGGCTTCCCTGCAGGAGATCGGTATCACCCTGGATGTGCAGACCATGGAGCTGAACAAGCAGAAAGAGCTGATGGCCACTGGAGAGGGCTTTGACCTGTTCCTGCTGGACAATGTGGGTAACCCGGCGGATCCGCTTTCCTGCCTGTGGCGGGATTCCCATCCCCAGTTCAGCGGCATTGGAGGCAGTAACTATTACTTCTATACGCTGGATAAAGAGGGGGCCCAGGAGTATGCGGACAGCCTGAATGCCATCCGTGCCTGCTTTGACGAGGAGGAACGGCTGGAGCTTTGCAAGGAGATGCAGCAGGTGTTTACAGAGAATCTGATCTGGATTCCGGTAAACTCCATTCAGGCGTATGTGCTGGCCACCGAATCCCTGCAGAACGTCACCTTTGGCCAGGATATTCTGCGTATTACCAACGAGACATTCTTCCAGTAGGAAAAGAGAGGATCGGAGGGGGCGCTGCCCCCTCCTTTCTTTCAGCCGGTATTTTTTCGCCGGAACATAGAACGGGGAGCCGCCCAGAATACGGCAGAGGGATAAAGGAGGAGATTGTTATGGGGAATTTTAACCGCTTCGGCAACATGTCGCCGCCGGAGGAAATCATGAAGCGCTCGTACCTGATGGCAGAGGAGCCGTTCCACATTGTGGGGAACACCTATTTTGTGGGGAATACCTGGTGCAGCTCCCACTTGATTGACACCGGAGAAGGGCTGATTCTGCTGGATACCCCTTGCCTTTCGGAGCTGGCTTACCTGATTGACGGGATCTGGAAGCTGGGCTTTGATCCCAGGCAGATCCAATATATTGTTGTCTCCCATGCGCACATGGACCACTACGGTGCGGTGAAAGCGCTGGTGCATCTGACCGGGGCCAAGACCTTCATGGGCGAGGTGGATGTGCGGGATATGGCAGAGCACCCGGAGCGGTTCCGGCAGATGAATGAAAAGGATGAGGGCCGCTGGAATGAATCCTTCACCGCGGACGTGGCCCTGAAGGACGGGGATGTGATTGAATTAGGCAATACCAAGATCCGATGTGTGCTGACGCCGGGCCATACGGTAGGTGTTATGTCCCATTTCTGGGAAACCGAGGAGGATGGAAAGACCTACCGGGTAGGCATCTACGGCGGGGCCGGTTTTGTCACTCTCAGTGAAGACCGCTTGGAGGAGTGCGGGCTGACCATGGAGATGCGGAAGGTGTTTTCTGAGTCCATTGACAAGGTATGGGATGAGAAGGTGGACGTGATGCTGGGCAACCATCCCTTCCACAACGACACCTACGAGAAGCACGAGAGGGTGCTGCGGGGGGAGGCGGACGCCTTCATTGACCCCACCGAGTGGCGCCGGTACCTCCAAGAGCTGCGGGACCGGTATGCGGAATTCCTCTCTCTGACACCGGAGGAAGTGAAGAAGATGTATGAAAAAACCAGCTTCTTCGTATACCGGGACAAAGCCATTCCGGATCTGGAGTGGGGCTTCCCGGAGAATGCGGTGAGGCCTTAAGGGGAATGGGCCAGGAATGAACCGGCGCAGCCGGCGCATTTCTGGCCCATGGGATTTTAGCCCTCCTTCCCCTCAACCTCCGCCAGCTTCCGGACTGTGTCCAGAGGAAGGCCCGTCAGGGAAGCAATTTTGCCGAGGTCCTTTTCCGATTTAAGCATAAAGCCCACAATCTGCCGCTGCCCTTCGACTAGTCCTTTCTCCAGCCCCCGCTGTTCGCCTTTATCCAGCAGTTCATCCAAAAATGATTTCACGGTTAGTCCTCCTTCTTCTTTTTGTGTCTGCTCCAGCAAACGCTGCCGTATGGCGGCTTTCTGGCTGGAGGTGAGTTGATTGGGGAAAAAAGCCATCAGAAAGTCCCAGAAGGCCTCCGGGTGCTGGATTCTCTGCGAAATTCCCAGCAAATCCTGCTCCAGATTTTGGCGGTCCGCCCGGAAACATTCGGCCACCAGCCGAAAGTCGGACCGGAATTGACGGCGGACTTCCGGAGACAGCTGGCTGATCTCCACCACATTGATGCGGTGGTTGGAGACCGCCTGCATCAGATCCTCCCGGTAGGGCACATCGGCCAGATCCAGGGCATCCAGAAGCTGCCGGGGCTGTGTCCAGGAACCGGGGCCAAAGTAGATGACCAGGGTGAACACCGGGCTGCGCCGGGTGTCCTTGGAAGCAAGCTGTTTTTGATAGCCGGCAAAGTCATAACCCATGACCCGGAATACCATATCTTTGTCCTGCTTGGCCTGGTTTTCGATGGAAATAACGGAGAGCACCACCCCGCTGCGCTGATCAACCATAGCCACATCCCGACGGTGTTCATGCCAGACCGCGTCTGTATCCCGAAAAAAAGCGTTGTTGGAGCGTTCCTCCATATATTCCGGCAGCAGCATGGCCTTTCCGTGAAAGACCAACACATTGAGGATGTCCGCAAAGACATCCGGATACTCCTCCAACCGTTTGGAGGAGATGTCTTTCTGATGAGGTCCCTGAGGTTTTTCTCTTTTCAAGTATCTTCCTTTCTGTTTTTGCGGTGTGTCGGGATGCAGAAACAGAGGAAAACGAAACAGACAATCACGAAGAAACTATCAAAACGATGGATATAGTATAACAGAAGAAAGAAGCAGCGTCAATAGGAAAATACGATTTTACGAAAAAGAGATTGCTTAATTTGCCAAACAAACAGGAAAAATCACACAAAAATTCGTTTATACGGAATAAACTCTTATCAAAAAAATCTGCCCGTGATCGGAAGGATTTTCGCAAGAAAAAATTTCACATCCAAAGAGCCAAGCCCCTTGTGCCAGGAACAGGATTTCGCTATAATAAAGCCAGAAAAGTGGGTTGAAAACCAGGGGAAGGAGCCAATATGAATCTGATTGCGTATCTGACAACAGCTGCCGAGCGGGGGGCCTCGGACGTTTTTATTGTGGCAGGGCGTCCCCTTTCGGTGAAGGTCAACGGCATGCTGGAGACGGAATCCCAGGAGCGGCTGACACCGGCGGATGCGGAGGAGCTGGTGCGGGGGATCTATCAGCTGGCAGGAAACCGGGACATGGGCTGTTTCCTGCGCACCGGGGATGATGATTTTTCCTTCGCCATTCCGGGGGTATCCCGGTTCCGTGCCAGCGTGTACCGCCAGCGGGGCAGCATGTCGGCGGTGGTGCGGGTGATCACCTTCCAGATCCCGGATCCAGAGAAGCTGGGGATCACCCCCAATATTCTGAGCCTGGCGGATTACAGCAAAGGCCTGGTGCTGGTAACCGGGCCGGCGGGCAGCGGTAAATCCACCACCCTGGCCTGCATTATTGACCGGATCAACAGCACTAAGGAAGGGCATATTATTACTCTGGAGGATCCGCTGGAGTTCCTCCACTCCCACAAAAAGAGCATTGTCAGCCAGCGGGAGATCAGCTCGGACACGGAGAGCTACCTGGCGGCGCTGCGGGCGGCGCTGCGCCAGAGCCCGGATGCCATACTGCTGGGGGAGATGCGGGACTACGAGACCATCCAGGTGGCCATGACGGCGGCGGAGACCGGCCATCTGATTCTGTCCACCCTTCACACGGTGGGGGCGGCCAACACCATTGACCGGATTATTGATGTGTTCCCCAATAACCAGCAGCACCAGATTGCGGTGCAGCTGTCCATGGTCCTGCGGGCGGTGGTATCCCAGCAGCTGGTGCCGGATGTGGAGGGGGAGCTGATCCCGGTTTTTGAGCGGATGACGGTGACGCCTGCCATCCGGAACATGATCCGGGAAAATAAGATCCACCAGATTGACGGGGTGGTTTACTCCTCCAACTCGGAAGAGATGGTCTCCATGGATCAGAGCCTGCTGAAGCTGTACCAGGCGGGACGGATCCACCGGGATGTGGCGCTGCAGCACGCCTCCAACCCGGAGATGCTTTCCAAACGAATGTAGGCGGCGGCTTGGGAGGAGCCGGCGGATGCGGACAGATGGGAAACAAGGCCCGGATGACGGAATGGCATGTCATCCGGGCCTTGGCCGTTAGTGGATTAGATCCAGGGAATTGTCCGGTTCCCAGGCCTGGCTGGCTTTGGTCTGCCAGGCTTCTATTGTGTAGAAGGTCTCCCCGGAGGCCGGTGAGCCGGAAAGGCAGACGGTGATCTCCAGGTGCTGCTCCTCCGTGATCTCCTCCCGGAAGGTGAACCGCAGATCCCCGGTCTCCAGATCCTCCGACAGCTCCCCTTCCTGGGTGGACAGCCAGGAGCGGAGGGCTGCCCGGTAGGCCTCCGCGGTTGATTCCACCGCTAAATCTGTGGTAGCGGAACCTCCGGCGGCCGCATCCACGGCAGGCGTACCGGCCGCGGCATCCTGGTAGAGGGCTGCTGCCTGGCTGTCCAGCTGTTCCAGCTGCTGCCAGCCCCTTTCACAGGCCGCGTAGTAGGCGGCCGTGCGCTGGGCCAGCCGGTCCGCCAGCTTCCAGTCCGCGTTGGCGCTGACCAGGGAGAGCACCGCAAACACCACCAGGCAGAGCAGGACAAAGATGGTCAGCAGGGAGGTGGTGCCGATTCCCATACTGAAGGAAGTACGGTTTTGCTTCATGATGAGCTCCTTTGCGAATCAACGGATCGGGGGATCTGGACGGCAGCCGGCAGGGTATAGATAATCTCCCCTTCATCCTCCGGGCCGGAGAAGCGCCGAATGGAGACCTGGGCTTTCCGGAAAAAGTCTCCGGTGGCAGGGCCTGCTGCTTCCCCGGCGGATGCGGTACCGGCTTCGGAAACCTCCAGGGAGAGCACCAGCTGGTAGGCCGCCTCCGCCGGGCGGTCGCCGCCGGTATCTTTGGCCGTGGCTTCCCCGCCGCGGTCCGAACTGGTATCCAGGGAAGCACTGCCTGTGCCGGAGGCGGGCAGCGGACTCCCGTCTGCCTGGTAGAATACGGTAAAGCAGGTGCCGGAGGCGTCCAGGGCCCCCTCCGGGAATATCTCCGCAAATGCGTTCAGATCACCGCCGGTACTCTCAAAGGACTCGGCGGCACTTTGAGCCAGCAGAAGGCTTTGGTTCAGGTCTTCCGTATCCGTCTGGAGGGTGTGGGCCCGGGCAAACAGCTGCATGCAGACGGCGCTGGCCAGGGCAAAAAAGAGGATTGTGAAAATCAGTTCCATCAGGAACAGGCTGGATTTATGGTCGGTCTGCAACAGAGTCCTCCTTTCCGGCAGCGTTGGGAGAGATCAGCAGAGAGACGGTTTCCCCGTCCGCCCCGGAGACGGAAATTTCATAGAGGGAATCCGCTTTCTGCTCCACAGAAAAGGATGCCACCTCCAAAAGCCGCTGGCCGTCCTCCGGGCGGAACCCTTGGCTTTCTGGGATCAGCAGCTCCGTGAGCCAGCCCTGGTATTCATAGATATACAGGCAGGCGTTTTCCTCCCCGTACTGGGTCAGGCAGAGTTTGTTCCCCTGTGCCTCCAGGGCCCCGGCCATATCATTTTGGCGGAGCTTTTCCGCCACATAAGCCAGGGCGGTCCGGGTAGTATAGCCCTTTTCCATAGAGGCGGCGGTACTGCGGTAGACACTGGCGCCGGTGACCACCAGGGCCAGTGCCGCCAGGGCAAACAGGGTAAAGAGCGCCAGCGTAAAAAGGAAATCAGTTTTGGGACGCATAGCCTCTCCTTTTCAGTGAATTTCCAGGACGGTAATATCTGGCATCAGGTTGGAACCCACCGGCTGGTAGTCAACCCAGTAGCGGTTTTTGTCATAGGTGAGCCCGTAATGTTCCTCCAGGTATTCCAGGCTGGGAGGATAAAAGCCTTCCGTAGCGTAACAGTGGACTATATCCCGGCGCAGGGCGGCCTCCAGGCTTTCCAGGCTTTTCTGTCCGGTTGTCTCGGAGACGGAGGAAATGCCCCGGATGGCCAAGAACAATAGGGCTAGAAAGGCCAGCCCGGAAAACAGAAGGCCCATGGGAAAGCTACGCCGGGGATGGTTGACAGCAAAACGGTTCATGGTTCCCTCCTTAGCCAATATTGGACATGATTCCCATCAGCGGCAGCATGACAGACAGAAGGATCAGGCCTACCAGCACGGATAGCACTGCTACCAGTGTGGGTTCCAGCCGTGCAACCGCTTGGCTGAGGCGCTGGGAGGCGTCTTCCGCGTACTGCTCTGCCACCTGTGCCATCACTGTATCCAAGGAGCCGGAGAGGATGCCTACGGAGACCATCTTTCCACAGAGACCGGAAAAAATATGATTCTCTTGAAATGCCGTGCCCAGATCGGTCCCGTGGGCTGTCTGCTGCCGGCAAGCCTCTATTTTCTGCCGCAGCTCTGGCGATTCGGTGAGGCGGCCGGCCAGCTCCAGGCTTTCATCGGTGTCCAGGCCGCTGCGCAGGGTGACGGCCATGCCATCGGCAAAGCGGCTGAGGGCAGTAGATTCCGCAATCTTCCGGATCCCCGGAAGGTGCCGGCCTGCAGCTGACAGCCGGCGCCGCCCGGCGTTTGTACAGGTCAAAACCAGCAGCGCCAAAGCTACGGCTGCTGCCACTGCCAGAATGGCCAGGCTGTAGCGGCTGAGCCATGTGCCCAGGTTTAGGACCCCAGCGGAAAAAGGATTCATTTCGGTGCCCAGCTGGGCGTACACCTGGCGGAAGATGGGCATAACCTGGATAATCAGCACCAGGATTACTGCCAGCATCATAGCGATCATTACCAGCGGATAGGCTACGGCGCTGCGGATATTCCGGGCCAAAATATGCCTCCGTTCATAGGAGGCGGCCAGGGAGGAAAAAACCGTATCCAGCTGGCCGGCCTTCTCTCCCATGTCTACCATGTCCAAAAAATACCGGGGGAAGGCTCCCGCCGGGGCAGAGAGTGCGGCAAAAAGACTTTCGCCTGCCTCCAGGGAATGGGAAACCTGGGCTAAAATTTCTTGGGCGCCGGGGTCTTCCAGCCCTTCCCGCAGGATGGAGACCGACTCCATGGCAGAGATGCCGGCAGAGAGCATCATAGCCATCTGGCTGCAGAAGGTGGAAAGCTCGCGGTTATTCAAGGGCTTCAGGGAAGTGTGTGCCATATCATCCTCCTGGCTTAATAGCGGTACTTGGTTTGATAGTTTTCGCCGTTCCCGATAAAATCTTTCAGGTCATCGGCGGCGGAATTGGCGGCAAAGGTGGGATCCATGAGGGTCCAGGTGGAACCGTCAAAATGGATGATGCCGTTGACCCATCCCAGCCCGTCAATGTGAGTACTGATCCAGGCGTGGTAGGCGGTACCGGCATAGCCGATCTCCAGACGGGTGGGAATCCTCTGGCTCCGGAGCATGGCGGCCATGAGGGCCGCATAGTCAAAGCAGATCCCCTTGCCGCTTTCCAGCACCTGATCCACATCCGGCACATAGCCGCTCTGGACGTTTTCGGCCAGATCATAATCGTAGGCAATATTTTCCGTAATGTAAGTGTAGATGCGGGATACCACATCCAGGTCATCTGCCGCACCCTGGGCCAGCTCCGCGCCCTTTGCCACTGCCTGGCTGTCTGCTGTAAAGCTGACATATTGGTTGGGATACAGGTATACGGAGAATTCATCATGCAGAGAAACCGAGAGGGCCTGGGAAAAGGCGCTGATATAATCATCGGTGGCGGGCCGGTATTCATAGACCGTCACCTGGTAGGAACCGTCACCGCCGGTCAGCGGGAATACCTCGTAGCTGCCAGGGTGAAGGGTGTAGGTATAAAGGGTTTCATCCGGCATCTGGATCCGC
>CAJFTW010000088.1 GCA_904420025.1 Candidatus Pseudolachnospira avium | reverse complement strand
GCCTCACCAACCATGAAAGCCCTTCGGATTGCTCCGTGCTTGCGCACTCCCGCAATCCTACCTGCATTCGCAATCCGGCCTGCCGGCCTACTTGCTCATACAGGTTAGCGTCGCTAAAGCATAAGCGGGCTAGCCTGCAAGCAGCCCATTCCGCCTATGCTTTGCGACCAGGCTTTCATAGTAACCTGACATCTAAGGGGGCAAAAAATTTTGCTCCCCACCTCATATTCCCAGTCTAGCATGAAGAAAGCAGAATAACAAGAAAAATATAGAGAAATGCCGATTTGAAAACAAAGTTTCAATCGAATCCCTTGCGCTGCCCTGAGTTTGCAGCTTTCTTGTCCTGGCTTACGGCTTTTTGCGGTAATCGGTCTTGGCGATGGAGCGGATGGGGACCGCTGGCTTCTGCTCCTCCTGATAGCGGCGGACAAAGCGCAGGTCCGCCTCCCATTTGGCGATGGCCTTCTGGCAGGCGGGGATTCCCCGTTTCTGCGCCTGGAATGTCTGCAGGTAGGAGAGGATCTGGGCAGACGTCAGAATCCGCTGATCCATGAGCTGGGCCAGGATGGTCTGGCGCTGGGCGTCGGTCAGGCCCACGGAGGCCTTGACCGTGTACCCGTGCTGCTTGAGCAGGGATTCCCCGGGGGAATGGGAGAAGGGCAGCCCCCGGGTGTAGAACACCTCCTTCTCCACCATTTGGCACAGCAGAACCCCCTTTTGGGCCAGGCGGTCGTACTCGGCGCGCAGCAGAAAAAAGCAGCCGCACTCCGGGCAGTAGGCCGCTGCGGCCTTCTCCGTTTCCCGGGAGCCGTCCGGCCTCAGAATCTGGATCAGCCCCCAGATCTCCTCCAGGTGATGCTGCCGGGAGCGGCAGCGGAACAGGTTGGTCCGGACCACAAAGTCCTGGGGAGAGATGAGGCGGGCGGGCAGCGGACGGCTGTCAGCCGGGAGAGTCGGGTTGGCTTCTTCCTGGCGGTTTTCGGTTTGCCGGACGCTCTGCAGCACCGCCTGGTACAGCTGCCTGCGGGAAGCGGCGCTGCCGGCATCCTTCAGGCTCCCTCCGGCAGCCTCCAGGGAAATGCGCAGCTTCCAGGTCCCCGGCTGGGATTTCCGGCCAAAGACGGAGAGCACATATTCCTGCCCGGCATCCACCGCCGCAAAACGCTGCTCCCGCACCGGGCCGGCCTCCCGCCATTGACGCTTCTTCCAGGAAAGCTGTCCTTCCCGGGTGGCCTGGGCCAGCCGGTCTGCCAGGGAGGGGGTGATGGCCGCCTGCCGCTGGCGGTTCTGGCGATTCGTGTATTCGTCAAATGCAGCCTGGTACTCTTGCAGCTGCTTCTTGGAATACTTCTTGCTTTTGGGCCGGTAGGTGTCCAGAAAACGGCGGAGCTCCGGGGCAACTTGGTAGGCCGGCAGGGAGCAGACCTCCTCCCAGGCCTTTTTGTCCGTCAGAAACAGCTCCAGCACCGGCTTGTTCTCTGTCTCCACCCGGTCGGACAGCCGGGCAAGAGGAAGTGAGCGGGCGGCCAGCTGGCCGGAGCGGATGGCCTGGCACCGGGCAAAGTGCTGCAGGTAAAACTCCCTGGGCTGCGGCTTGCCGGTGGAATACTTTTTCAGGAAATCCGACAGGACGGGCTCCACCCGGTAGCAAGGGGATTTCAGCAGCCTTTTGTACAGGCTCCGGTCCAGCAAAAAGATGTCCAGCAGATCCAGGGGAGGCTCCTCCCACACCGGATCGGTCAGGGCGCACAGTTCCCGGGGGTGCTCCCCGGTTATTCCCTGGGGAGGCTCCTCCAGGGCGCGGGCGGCCAGCTGTATCTGCATAAAACGGGCGCCCTGGGCCTCGTATTGCGCACGGCGGTCTTGGTAGGATTTGGCTTTGGTGTGGTAGCTGGCCAGAAATTCGGTGAGGTACGGGCTCACGGAAATTTGGCGGCAGCGGAGAATCCGGCGGTAGAGGGCCGGATCCAGCAGGAACACATCCAGTATATCCACCGGCAGCCCCGGAACAATCCGGTCTGTGAGGCCCCGGATTTTCAGCGGAAGGCTTTCCGTGTCCAGCCGGTACTGCTTCAGCGCCTCCAGCAGCCCCCTCTTCTGCTGGATTTCCCGGGCCTTCCCCCTTTTCTGCAGAAATTTCCCAAAGGCTGCCATACACGCAATGCGCCGCTGGATATAGGAGAGGCGGGGCGAATCCGCATAGCATCCCAGAAACTCCCGGATTTCCGGGGCGAGCCGGTATTGGTCCGATAGCAGGAGCCTCTGATACCCGGAAGGGTCCGTCAGATAGAGGTGAAGCAGGTCGTTTCCGTTTTCCAGTGCCGTTGTCAGCCGGTCAATTTCCTTCATATTGATTGCCATCCCCTCTGCCAGAATGCCGAAATAGGATACCAGATTGCTCCGCACTGTGTGCTCCCGCAATCTGGTATCAGTATATACGATTTCCCCGGGATTTTCCACTGTGCGAACCGCAAAGCAGGAAGAAAAATCGAAAAAGTACTGGCAAGCCGGCGGGAAGATGGTATAATGGGGGCAGATTAATTTGACTCAGGGAAGCGAGGTACAGTATGAAACCTATTAAAGAAGGAAAAGTCCGTGAGATTTATGATAATGGCGACAACCTGATTATGGTGGCCACGGACCGGATCAGCTGCTTTGACGTGATTCTGCACAATACGGTGACCAAGAAGGGCACCGTGCTGACCCAGATGTCCAAATTCTGGTTTGAGATGACGGAGGATATTCTTCCCAACCACATGATCTCCACGGATGTGAAGGAGATGCCGGAATTTTTCCAGCAGCCCCAGTTTGACGGCAACAGCATGATGTGCCGGAAGCTGAATATGCTGCCGGTGGAGTGTATTGTCCGGGGCTACATTACCGGAAGCGGCTGGGCCAGCTACCAGAAGGATGGCACCGTCTGCGGCATCCGCCTGCCGGAGGGCCTGCAGGAGTCCCAGAAACTGCCGGAACCCATCTACACCCCTTCCACCAAGGCGGAGATCGGCGATCACGATGAGAACATTTCCTACGAACAGAGCATTGCCTACCTGGAAAAACGCTTCCCGGGCAAGGGGGAGGAGTATGCAGCCAAGCTCCGGGATTACACCCTGGCCCTGTACAAAAAGTGCGCGGACTATGCGCTGACCCGGGGGATCATTATTGCGGACACCAAGTTTGAGTTCGGCCTGGACGAGGAGGGCAACGTGGTACTGGGCGATGAGATGCTGACCCCGGACAGCTCCCGGTTCTGGCCGGTGGAGGGGTATGAGCCGGGACACGCCCAGCCGTCCTTTGACAAACAGTTTGCCCGGGACTGGCTGAAGGCAAATCCGGACAACAACTGGACGCTGCCGGAGGAGATTGTCCAGAAGACCATTGAGAAGTATCTCCAGTGCTATGAGATGATCACCGGCAAGAAGCTGCCGTAAGCGCCGGTGCGGGAACACAGAGAGGAACGCGGGCCGGGGGCGTTCCTTTCTGTGTATGAGGGAGGTGTGAGATGGAAAACTTCCTTTTTGTGGTCATCATAGCCCTGTGCGGACTGCTGCTCCTTCTCATCGGCGGGGTGATCTGGAGGCAGGAAAAGATCACGCTGATCCATGATTACCATTACCGGAAGGTGAAGGAGGAGGATAAAAAAGCCTACACGGCGGTGGTGGGGAAGGGCCTCATGGTCATGGGGGCCGGCGTGATCCTTTCCGGCGTGGCGTGCGCCCTGAACCGGGAGGCATGGATTGGCCCGGCGTTGGCGCTGGCCTTTGTTCTGGGACTGGGCATCATCTGCTATGGCCAGTTCAAATACAACCACGGGATTTTCTGACGGCGGCTTATGGGCGGACTGCCCGGGGGGCTGCGGAATCGGTAAAGGCAGGAGGCATATATCCATGAATTCCAAATTGGCGGAAAAGCGCATAGCGGTGGTGGGCATCGGCGGTGTGGGCGGCTACCTGGCCGGGCTGCTGGGGCGGGTCTGCCCCCACCTGACCCTGGGGGCCAGAGGCGCCAGAGGTGAGCTCCTGCGGGAAAAGGGCCTGGTGCTCCACAGCGACTACAAGGGGGAAATTGCGGTGCGGCCGGAGCGGGTGGTTCCGGTGGAGCAGATGGAGGAGCAGGACTATCTCTTCCTCTGCGTGAAGAATTATTCCCTGGAAACGGTGTGCCGGCAGTTGGACCGCGCGGTGACGGAGCACACGGTGGTGATCCCGGTGATGAACGGCGTGGATCCGGGGGAGCGGCTCCGGAGCCTGCTGGGCCGGGGAACCGTGGTGGATTCCCTGATCTATATTGTGGCCTTTGCCAACGGGGACGGCTCCGTCACCCAGCAGGGGAAGTTTGCCAATCTGCGCGTTGGCGTTCCCCATGGGGATGCGGAGCAGCAGAGGAAGGTGCGGGAGGTTTCGGATATCCTGACGGCGGCGGATATTGATCATAAGGTGGCGGAGGATATAGAGGCGGAAATCTGGCGCAAATACATGCTCAACTGCGCCTACAATGTGACCACTGCCTGCTACAATGCGACCATCGGCCAGATCCGCCGGGATCCGGCGAAGGCCCGGGAGTACGAGACACTGGTGCGGGAGGCCTACCAGGTGGCCCGGGCCAAGGGCGTGGCGGTAAAGCCGGAGCACGTGGAGGAGATCCTCCGCCGGTTTTATAAGGAACACGCGGAGGACGCCACCAGCTCCCTGCAGCGGGATATATGGTCCGGCAGGACGTCGGAGCTGGAAACCTTCTGCGGCTATATTGTCCGGGAGGCGGATCGGCTGAAGGTCCCGGCGCCGGTGACCGGGGACATGTACCGGCGGCTGAAAGCCCTGGAGGCGCAGGAGGGCAAGGCATGAGGAAATTGCTGCAAATCGCCCTGCTGCAGATGGCTCCCGGGGATACGTGGGAGGAAAATCTGGAAAAGGGCCTGCAGGCCTGCCGCCGGGCCCGGAAGCAGGGGGCGGATCTGGCCCTGTTCCCGGAAATGTGGAGCATGGGATACCGGCTGGAGGGCCGGCCCGCTGCCCAGTGGAAGGCAGAAGCCATTCCGGCGGAGAGCCCCTTTGTCCAACGTTTTGGGGAGCTGGCCGCCCAGCTGGAGATGGCGGTGGGCATTACCCTGCTGGAGCAGTACGGAGCGGGGGTCCGGAATACGCTGATTCTGTTTGACCGGTGGGGGCAGCGGCAGCTGACCTACGCCAAGGTCCACACCTGTGATTTTGGACCGGAGCGGGAGCTGACGCCGGGGGAGGGCTTCCCGGTGACGGCGCTGGATACCCGCTGGGGACCGGTGCAGGTGGGCGCCATGATCTGCTATGACCGGGAATTCCCGGAGAGCGCCCGGATTCTGATGCTCAAGGGGGCGGAGCTGATTCTGGTTCCCAACGCCTGCCCCATGGAGATCAACCGCCTGTCCCAGCTGCGGGCCAGGGCCTTTGAAAATATGCTGGCCATTGCCACCTGCAATTATCCGGAGACGGTGCCGGACTGCAATGGCCACTCCACCCTCTTTGACGGGGTGGCTTACCTGCCGGACCAGGAGGGCTCCCGGGACACCTGCGTCCGGGAAGCGGACGGGCGGGAGCAGATTTTGCTGGCGGAGCTGGATTTGGACTTGCTGCGCCGGTACCGGGAAACGGAGGTCCACGGAAATGCCTACCGGCACCCGGAGCAATACGGAATACTGACCGAGCAGCGGGTGGAAGCCCCTTTTATCCGCCCGGATGCCCGCCCGGCGGGAAAATCAACAGGAGGAAGCGTGTGAGAGCGGTCGTCTATAAAGGAAACGGGCAGATTGCCCTGGAGGAGCGTCCCCGGCCCCAGATTCAGGATCCCCGGGACGCCATTGTGGAGGTGACGCTGACCACCATCTGTTCCAGTGACATCCATATTCAGCATGGAGCGGTGCCCCGGGCGGTGCCGGGGGTTATCCTGGGCCATGAGTTTGTGGGCCGGGTGGCGGAGGTGGGAAGCGCGGTGCGGAAGGTGAAGCCGGGGGACCGGGTGGCCGTCAACGTGGAAACCTTCTGCGGGGAGTGCTTTTTCTGCAAGAGAGGTTTTGTGAACAACTGTACGGATGTCCACGGGGGCTGGGCCCTGGGCTGCCGGATGGACGGGGGCCAGGCGGAATACGCCCGGATCCCCTTTGCGGACAATGGGCTGACCAGAATTCCGGATACGGTGTCGGACGAGCAGGCGCTTTTTAACGGAGATCTCCTCTCCACCGGCTACTGGGCGGCCAAAATCGGGGAGGTGCAGCCGGCGGACACGGTGGCGGTGATCGGTGCCGGCCCCACCGGGCTGTGCACCATGCTCTGTGCCCGGCTGTACACCCCGGCCCGGATCATCGCCGTGGATACGGACCCCTTCCGGCTGGATCTGGCCCGGGCGAAAGGGCTGGCGGATATTACCCTGGTTCCCGGAAAAGACGAGCTGCTGGAGACGGTCCGAAGCCTCACCGAAGGCCGGGGAGCGGATGTGGTGTTTGAGGTGGCCGGCGGAACGGATACCTTCCAGACCGCCTGGCAGATTGCCCGCCCCAACGCCACCGTGGTAATTGTGGCCATGTATGAAGAACCCCAAGTGCTCCCGCTGCCGGATATGTATGGCAAGAACCTGACCTTTAAGACCGGCGGCGTGGACGGCAGTTACTGCCAGGAGATCATGGATCTCACTGCCTGCGGGCGCCTGGACGCCAGCTTCCTGATCACCCACCGGTGCGGCCTGGAACAGATTCTGGAGGCCTACCGGGTGTTTGAAAATAAGCAGGATCATGTGATCAAATTTGCGATCAAACCGTAAAATGAGGAGAGAACAAGCAGGATGAACCATGTACCCAAAATCATTCAGATCAAAGAGGCAGACAATGTGGCGGTGGCCGTGGAGGATCTGGCCGCCGGTGTTTTGGTGCGGCCGGGGCTGGCCACCCGGGATCCCATTCCCCAAGCCCACAAGGTGGCCCTGGCGGACATCCCTGCCGGCAGCGCGATTGTCCGCTACGGCGTGGTGCTGGGCTACGCCAAGGCAGATATTCCGGCGGGCAGCTGGATCAACGAGCACATGCTGAAGCTGCCGGAGAGCCCGTCCCTGGCGGACCTGCCCTACGCCACTAACCTGGTGCCCCGGGAGCAGCTGCCGGAGCCCACCCGCACCACCTGGATGGGTTACCGCAACGCCCAGGGCCCTGCGGGCACCCGGAACCTGCTGGGGATTGTGACCACGGTCCAGTGCGCCGCGGGGGTGGTCCGGATGGCGGTGGAGCGGATCCGGCGGGAGTTGCTGCCTAAATATCCCCATGTGGACGGGGTGACGGCGGTGACCCACCCCTACGGCTGCGGCGTGGCCATCCATGCGCCGGAGGCGGAGATCCCCATCCGGGCGGTGACCAACGTCATCCGCCACCCCAACTTTGGCGGGGAGATTATGGTGGTGGGCCTGGGCTGTGAGAAGCTGACCTACGACATGGTGCTGCCTCCGGAGGACAACACGCCGGAGAATGTGCTGACCCTCCAGGATTACGCCGGCCATGACGCCATGATGCAGGCCATTCTGGACATGGCGGACCGGAAGCTGCAGAAGCTGGAGCAGCGGCGGCGGGAGGAGCTGCCCTTGAACCAGCTGCTCATTGGCATGCAGTGCGGCGGCAGCGATGCCTTCAGCGGCATCACCGCCAACCCCAGCGCCGGCTACGCGGCGGACATGCTGGTCCGGGGTGGTGCCACGGTGATGTTCAGCGAGGTGACGGAGGTGCGGGACGGGGTTCCCCTGCTGGCAGCCCGCTGCGTGGACCGGGAACCCCGGGACCGGCTGGCGGAGGAGATGCGCTGGTATGACGACTACCTGGCGGAGGGCGGTGTGGACCGGGATGCCAACCCCACCCCCGGCAACAAGAAGGGGGGCCTGGCCAACATTGTGGAGAAGGCCATGGGCTCCATCGCCAAGTCGGGCACCAGCCCCATTGTTCAGGTGCTGTCCCCGGCGGAAAAGCCCACCCGCCACGGCCTGATCTATGCGGCCACCCCGGCCAGCGATTTTGTCTGCGGCCCCAGCCAGGTGGCCAGCGGCATAGGCCTTCAGGTGTTTATGACCGGCCGGGGCACCCCCTACGGCCTGGAGATCTGCCCGGTGATCAAGGTGTGCAGCCGCAAGGAGATGAAAGAACATTGGTTTGACCTCATTGACATCTCTGCCGGGGAGGTGGCCACCGGGGAGAAGACCATTGCCCAGGTGGGAACGGAGATCTTTGAGTGGATTCTGGCGGTGGCCAGCGGGGAGAAGCAGACCTACAGCGACCAGTACGGCTTCCACAACGACCTGTGCTTCTTTAACCCGGCGCCCATTACCTGACGCGCCGAAACACCCTGCGGGTATAACTGGATGCCGTGAGAAACACGGCAAAATTGTGGAAACACCCTCCGGGTGTAACTGGATGCCGTGAAAGGCACGGCAGAGCTATGGAAACACCCTGCGGGTATAACTGGATGCCGTGAGAAACACGGCAAAATTGTGGAAAGGGGGGGATGCCGTGGAAACGCAGGTGCGGATCTACCGGGAGCGCTACCAGGGGCTTCCGGAGCGGTTTGTGCGGAAAATTGACCAGGACCTCCGGTATCTGCTGGAAAAGAAGATTCCGGGGCTGCGGCAGGTCTTCCTTTTTGGAAGCTGTGCCCGGGGGCAGGTGCGCAGCACCAGCGACGTGGATCTCCTGATTGTGACCGAGGAAAAACTTGCGGACCGCCGGCTGGCGGCAGAGATCCGCTGGACGCTGGACGAGGCGGAAAACGGTGTCCGGACCGATGTAGTGTATCAAAATCAGCGGGAGCCGGCGCCGGAAAGCGCTTTCCAGAAGGTTCTGGAACGGGACAAGAAGCTGATCCTGGAGGTGGTAGATTGATTCAAAATTCGTATCTGTCCATTGGGCAGAATGACCTGGCATATCTGGAGGCAGTGCTGAAAACCGGAAGCACCTTTTACAACCAGCTGGCGGTCCAGTGCCAGCAGGTGGCAGAAAAATTCCTGAAGGGGTATCTGGAACGGCTGATGCTGGAGGAGGATGCCAGCGACCTGCTACGGAAACACAATATGAAGCGGATGGCCGCCAAGCTGAACCAGCTGCGCCCGGAGCTGCAGCTGGACACCGTGGGGCTGGCCTATCTGACCGACTTTTATTTTGACGCCCGGTATCCGGGGGATGATTTCTTTGAGGTAACCCGGGAGGAGCTGGAAAAGTGCCTGGATATTATGTATGACACCATCCACCGGCTCCAGGCGCTGGATTTGCCGGAAGGTGCAGAGAGGAAGTAGTAGATATGACAACAGCAGAGATGTTAGAGGAATTGCAGGAAAAGGCCCGGAAGGATCCGGCGCTCCGGGAGAAGCTCCTGGCCAGCCGGCAGGAGGCGGATCCGCTCCAGGCTTTCTGCCGGGTATGCCGGGAGGCCGGGTATGAGGTGTATCCCATGGACATTGTCTGTGCCGGTGAGGAGTTTTACGCGGCTATCCGGCGCAGCACCAATGGCGGCGGGGAAAATTCGCCGCTGCTGGAGGGGGAGGACGACTTTTACGAGCTGTTTTTTGCCGGTCTGTAAAGGAGAAGGGGAATGCTGCAGGAGTTTCTGGAATTCCATGGCACCTGGCGCAGCTACCAGCAGCGGGTGCTGGACCGGTCCGGCCTGTACCTGGCGGACGGGAAGATCCATATTGTAGCGGCGCCGGGGGCCGGCAAGACAATGCTGGGCATTGAGCTGGTCCGTCGGCTGGACCGGCCGGCGCTGGTTCTGGCGCCCACCATCACCATCCGGGAACAGTGGGTGCAGCGGATGCGGGAAAACTTTCTGAAGTGCCCGGAGGATGAGGCGGCCCACATCTCCCAGGATCTGCGGCATCCGGGGAAGATCACCGTGGCCACCTATCAGGCGCTGTACAGCGCCATGAGCCGGTACGCCGGGACCCTGCGGGAAAATGAGGAGCTGGGGACCCAGGAAGAGGTGGACTACTCGGATTTTGATGTGGCCGATGCCTTCCGGGAAGGAGGGCTGGGGACCCTGTGCCTGGACGAGTGCCACCATCTGCGCAGCGAGTGGTGGAAGGCATTGGAACAGTTTCGCGGACAGTTCCCGGAGATCCGCACCGTGGCCCTGACCGCCACCCCGCCTTACGATTCCACCCCGGCCCAGTGGGAGCGGTACCTGTCCCTGTGCGGGGAGGTGGATGAGGAGATCTCCGTGCCGGAGCTGGTGAAGGAGGGGACCCTGTGCCCTCACCAGGACTATGTGTACCTGAGCTATCCCACCCGGGAGGAGGAGCGGAAGCTGAAGGAATTTGAGGACCGGGCTCGGGAGGCGGTGGAGCAGTGGATGGCGGATGAGACCTTTTGCCAGGCGGTGCAGGCCCATCCGTTCCTCACCGGGGCGGCGGGGGAGGAGGCGATGCTGGAAAAACCGGCGTACCTGTCCTCCCTTTTGGTGTACCTGCAGGCCAAGGGGCTGTCCTGGCCTGCATCCTGCCTGGAGCTTTTGGGTGGCACGGAGCTTCCGCCCATGTCCGGGCAGTGGATGGAAGCCTTGCTCCAAGGCTTCCTGTTTGACGATCCGGATTCCTACCCGGTTGACCCTGTATACCGGGAGGAGAAGCTCCGCTCCCTGAAGGCGGCAGGGCTGGTGGAAAAGCGCCAGGTGACGCTGCGGCGGAATGGGGCGCTGGAACGGAGCATGATCCACTCCCTGGCAAAGTGTGCCGGCATCCGGGAGATTGTGTTCCATGAGTATGACAATCTGGGAGCGGGCCTGCGGCTGCTGATTTTGGCGGATTATATCCGCCGGGAGTATGAACCGGCCCTGGGGGATCCCTCCCGGACTGTGGAAAGCCTGGGGGTGGTGCCGCTGTTTGAGCAGATCCGCCGGGAGGCGGAGGCCCGGGGCTGCCCGCTGCGGCTGGGGGTGCTCTGTGGCTCGGTGGTCATTCTGCCGGCGGAAGCAGCGGAAACCCTTCGGGAGATGGCGGAGGAGCCGGAACGGCTGCGGCTTGTGCCGGCGGGCAAGCTGGCGGATTATGTGAAGGTGGAGGTGTCCGGAGACCGGCATTTTATAACGGGACTGGTCAGCCAGCTCTTTGCCCAGGGGCTGCTGCAGGTGTTGGTGGGTACCAAATCCCTGCTGGGGGAGGGATGGGATTCCCCCTGTGTCAACGCGCTGATTCTGGCCAGTTTTGTGGGCTCCTATATGCTCAGCAATCAGATGCGGGGCCGGGCCATCCGGGTTTTTGCCGGGGAGCCGGACAAAACCAGCAATATATGGCACCTGGTCTGCGTACGGCCGGCGGGGCTGGGCCGGGAGGAGGACAGCGAGGACCTGGACAATCTATCCCGGCGCATGGAAAACTTTCTGGGACTCCACTATGAACAGGATGTGATTGTAAGCGGAATGGAGCGGCTGTCTGCCATCCATCGCCCCTTTACCCGGAAGAACGTGGAGGAGGCCAACCGGGAAATGTGGGAGCGGTCCTGCCGCCGGGGCGAGCTGAAAGAGCGCTGGGACCGGGCCCTGACGGTGGCAGACCAGGTGGAGACAGTGCGGGAAACCGGAGTCAAGGAGCCGTTCCTGCCCAATGTGGTCTTTCTGGATGTGATCCGCACCATGCTGATCCGGGCCGGGCTGGTGCTGCTGACTGCCGGGATCAGCGCCTGGATTTTCCAGGAGGGTGCCCGGTATTCCGTCTGGGAGACGCTGCGGGCTGTGTACGGGATCCTGCTGGCCCTTTTGGAGCTTCCCTGCGCCCGGAAGCTGTTTACCATGGGAACGCCGCTGGGGCGGCTGCACCAGTATGGCCTGGGGATCTGGAAGGCCCTGGAGCAGTCTGGCCAGCTGGACTCGGCGGACAGCCAGGTGGCGGTGGAATCCGAGGAGACCCTGCACCAGATCTGGCTCCAGGGCGGCACCGGACGGGACAAAGCGCTGTTTGCCCGGTGTGTGCGGGAGTTCTTTGGTGAGGTGGAAAACCAGCGGTATATTCTGTACAAGGATTCCCGCAGAAAGAGGATGGACGGCTATTTTGCCGTGCCGGAATGCTTTTCCCAGCGCCGGGCGGATGCGGATGCCTTCGCCGCCTGCATGTCCCGCTCCATGGGAAGGTATGTGGCGGTCTATACCCGGAACGCCGCCGGCAGAAAGATTCTGCTGGAAGGACGGAAGCGAGCGCTGGCCAACCGGCAGCAGCGCTGCATCTCCCGCCAGAAGGTAAAAAGCGCGCTGGAATGAAGGGAATATTTTGAACCGCCTCCCAATATATTGAGGGTAAGGGAGCGCGGGAGTATGAAGAGAGAAGAATTGACCTGTATGTTTGCCAAGAAAATCCGCGGTATCCTGGAGAGGAGTACCGTGGATTTTTCTGTTCTGGAGGAAATCCGCCTGCGGGCAGGACAACCCCTGTGTGTCTGCTGCGGAGGGCGGGAGCGGTATCTGACCGTCACCGGGGAGGCCACCGGCCACTGGCGCCAGGCGTACCAGGTGACGGCGGGGGACATCCAGGAAACCCTGGAGTATGTCAGCCGCTATTCCCTTTACGCCTTTGAGGAGGAGCTGCGCCAGGGCTTTATCACCATTCCCGGGGGACACCGGGTGGGGCTGGCCGGCAAGGCGGTGGTCCAGGGCGGAGAGATCCGGGGGCTCAAGTATATTTCCTTCCTGAATGTGCGGCTGGCCCGCCAGGTGAAGGGCTGCGCGGACCGGATCCTGCCGTATCTGTGGAAGGGTGAGCGGTTCTGCCATACCCTGCTGGTATCGCCGCCCCGGCTGGGCAAGACCACCCTGCTGCGGGACATTATCCGGCAGGTGTCCGACGGCGGGCTCCACCCGCCCCAGACGGTGGGGGTGGTAGACGAGCGGTCGGAGCTGGGGGCTTGCTCCTGCGGCATCCCACAGAACGATCTGGGGCGGCACACGGATGTGCTGGACGGCTGCCCCAAGGCGGAGGGAATCCGGATGCTGCTGCGCACCATGTCCCCCCGGGTCATTGCGGTGGACGAGGTGGGAACCCCGGCGGACCTGGAGGCCCTGTCCTACAGCCTCCACTGCGGCTGCGGCATTCTGGCTACGGTCCACGGCAGCTCCCTGGAGGACCTGCGCCGGAAGCCGGTGCTCAGCCGCCTGGTGGAGGAGGGGATTTTTGAGCGCTACCTGGTCCTCTCGGCGGATGCCCGGGGCAGCGTCCGGTGGCAGGCCCTGGGGGAAGAGGGCCAGGCGCTGGGGGAGGGGCTGCGGTGAAGGCGGCGGGGATTCTGCTGATTCTTCTGGCCTGCAGCGGCATGGGCCTTACCGCCGGGGAGGATCTGGAGCGGCGGCTGGCCGCCATGGAGCAGGTGGAAAAGCTCCTACAGCTGCTCCAGGGAGAGCTGCGGTGCTCCTTCATCCCCTTCCCCCAGGCATTCCGGCAGGTGGCCTCCCGGCTGTCCTCCCCCTGGCAGGGGTTCCTGCTGGGCCTGGCTGCCCGTCTGGAACAGATGGTGGGAGAGCGGCTGCAGACGGTCTGGGAGGAGGGAGTGGACGGGCTTCCGGAGGGCTGCGGCCTGGACGGGGAGGACCGACGGGAGCTGGCCTCCCTGGGAAAGGAGCTGGGGTATCTGGATCTGACCATGCAGCTGAAAACCCTGGAGCATTTCCTGGAACGGTGGCAGGGGCGGATGGAGGAAATCCGGCGGGAGCTGCCGGCCAAAAAGCGCATCTTCCGGTGCCTGGGAATTTCCGCCGGGCTGCTGCTGGCCCTGATTCTGCTGTGAGCGGCCGGGCCCAGCCGGAGACACCTGCCATCCGGTCAAAGACACCTGCCATCCTGCCGGGGAGAAGCGGCAGCATTGCCATGAGGAGAGAATATGGACATCAACTTGATTTTTCGGATTGCCGCGGTGGGGATTCTGGTATCGGTCCTCTGCCAGGTGCTGAAGCACAGCGGCCGGGAGGAGCATGCGTTCCTCACCAGTATGGCCGGGCTGCTGCTGGTGCTGTACTGGTTGATTCCCTACATATACGACCTGTTTCAGACCATACAGGATCTGTTTGCGCTATGAGGAGGGATGATTGTGGAAATGGTGGCGGTGGCCTGTGCCGGAATCTTGATTGTGCTGGCGGCTATCCCCCTGAAGGCGGTCAAGCCGGAGTACAGCCTTCTGCTGTCCCTGGCGGGGACGCTGCTGATTTTCTTTTACTGCCTGGGATCCGTCTCGGAGATTCTGCAATGGGTACAGCGGATCCAGGAATACCTAACCATAGATCCGGCCTACCTGGGAACTCTGCTGAAGATCATAGGGGTCACCTACGTGGCGGAGTTTGCGGCCAACATCTGCCGGGATGCCGGGTACCAGGCGGTGGGGAACCAGATCGAAATCTTCGGCAAACTGACGGTGCTGGCGGTCAGCATGCCCGTGCTGTTGGCCCTTCTGGACACCCTGAACAGTTTCCTGTCCTGAATGCGGCGGCGCTGCTGCTGGCCCTGCTGTTGTTGCTGGCGCCGGTACCGGTGCAGGGGGCCGGAACGGAGATGGAGGACTATGATTTTTCCGATCTGGAAGCCTACCTGAATCAGGAAATGGGCGGGGGAAGCGGCAGCTTTGGGGACATGCTCCAGGCCGTGGCCGCCGGGGACTTTTCCGGTGCCCTGTCCCAGATGCTGGGGATGGCCAGGGACGCGGTTTTCTCTGAGCTCTCCGCCAACCAGAACGCGGTGAAGCAGGCGGTGCTCATCGCCCTGTTTGGGGCGCTGCTCACCTACCTGGCGGATGCCTTTTCGGAACATTCGGTAGGGGAGACCGGCTTTTATATCAGCTATCTCCTGCTGGCCACAGTGCTGCTCACGGCCTTTCACACCAGCCTGACCATCTGCACGCAAGTGCTGCAGGTGCTGCTGCAGTTTGTGTCCCTGCTGATCCCGGTGTTCTTTCTGGCGGTGGCCTACGCCGGCGGCACCGTAACCTCCATGGGCTTTTACCAGCTGGCCCTCTTGGCCATCGGCGGTGTCCAGTGGCTGTTCCTGACCTTCCTGGTGCCTATCATTGAGATTTATGTGACACTGCTGCTGGTCAACTCCCTGTCCCGGGAGGATTTCCTCTCCCGGCTGGCAGGGCTGCTGCGGACCGTGGCCGAGTGGGGGATGAAGTCGCTGCTGGGGCTGATCCTGGGGCTGAACCTGGTCCAGGGGCTGGTGCTGCCCCTGGTGGACTCAGTGAAGTCTGCGGCTTTGCGGAAGGCAGTCTCCGCCATCCCCTGGGTGGGAAACGGGGCGGAGGCGGTGGGCCAGGTGCTGCTGGGCAGCGGCGCCCTGATTAAAAACGCCATCGGCACGGCGGCGCTGATCTTTCTGATCTTGCTGTGCCTGGTGCCGCTGC
>CAJFTW010000087.1 GCA_904420025.1 Candidatus Pseudolachnospira avium | reverse complement strand
GAAATGGAATACCCTTGCAATTATTTTACCAGAAAATCTCTGGGAAGTCAGTAAAATCAAGTGTTTTGAGTTAATCAGCAGGCACTATGTAATCCCTGAATACATCATCGGGAAAGTATACGGCATCAATTCTTACAGCCTCTTTAATTTGTTTCATCATATCATTTCCTCCGGTATTTTTATTAGATGTTCCTTCATTTTGCAAAGATGAATGGTCCATTATATTGCTTGCCGGTTTTATCCCGAATTCGGGATAAAACCGGCAAGCAGGCCAAAAGAATATCAAGAAAAACTGAAAAATGTGTAATTTTATGTACTCCGATGCCAGAAAAACGTGTAGATTGTATGTTGATTTTTTTGAAAAAATGTGTTAGGCTGATCCAAATAAAATATAGTAGGGTGGTGATAGACTTGAAACGAAATGCTATTTCGGATTTGATTCAGTGGAAAAATAACCCCAAACGGAAACCGCTTGTGATCCGCGGTGCCAGACAGGTGGGAAAGACCTGGCTGATGCGTGAATTCGGCCAGAGCTGCTATGAAGATTTTGTTTATCTGAACTTTGATGAAGAGGATGAACTGAAATCGATTTTCGAGACCAATAAAAATCCCCAGCGGATCATTGAGCTGCTGTCCTTGATTGCAGGGAAAAAAATCCTGCCAGAAAAAACACTGATCCTTTTTGATGAAATTCAGGAATGTCCGGAAGCACTGAACACGCTGAAATATTTTAAAGAAAAGGCCAGTGAATACCATGTCATAGCAGCCGGAAGTCTGTTGGGCACATTGCTGGCACAGCCCAAATCCTATCCGGTGGGAATGGTCAATCTGTTGGATCTTTATCCGCTGACCTTCGACGAGTTTTTGGAAGCAACGGAACCATCGCTTTATGCGTATTATGAAAGTATCCACAAGGGTCAGCAAATAGAAGAAATTTTTCACAACCGTCTTCTGGAATCCTACAGTCACTATCTGATTATCGGCGGTATGCCGGAGTGTGTGTCTTCCTGGGTCAGCGAAAGAGACCCGGCTCAGGTAACACAGATCCAGAAAGAACTCATTGAAATCTATGAGAATGATTTTTCCAAACACAACGGGAAAGTGAACAGCGGCCGGATTCTTATGGTATTCCGCAGTATTGTTTCCCAGCTAGCCAAATCCAATGAGAAGTTTATTTATGGAGCGGTCCGGCAGGGAGGCCGGGCACGGGATTTTGAAGAGGCTATTGAATGGCTTGTCTCGGCTGGTATGCTCAACCGTGTTTACAATGTTTCCAAAATGGAACATCCCCTTTCTGCTTTTGACAAGCTGGATCAATTCAAGCTGTTCCTTTTTGACACGGGACTGCTTAAGCACATGGCCGGCATAGACAACAGCGCGATTCTGCTGAAAACAGATTATCAGTTCAAAGGCCCCTTGACGGAGAACTATGTATTGCAGCAGCTCCGGGGACAATTTGCGGTAGAACCTCGGTACTTTGCGGATAAAAATCGGGAGATCGATTTTGTACTGCAAAATGGGATGGAGATTATCCCCATTGAAGCGAAAGGGGGAGAAAATAAATCCGCTCCTTCTTTTAAACGGTATATTGCGGAATTCCATCCGGAACACGCCATTCGTTTCTCCAAACGGGGCTACCGGAAGGATGGGGACATCACCAATATTCCTCTTTATCTGGCCCGAAAGACCAAAGAACTCCTTTAAGATTTTCTATGGTAGGGTGGAGGTATAAATCACCGCTTTATAATAAGGAAGGATACGGGGAGTTTATTGATACTCCACTGTATAATGAGAACGGTCATGGAGATGAATCATTAACTGGTTGATGATCATACTGCGATAGCAGAAGAAAGAGTTTTGAGAAGGAAAACCGGAAAACCGCCTGATCTCTGGCAAATTTTCGGGTTTGTTTTCCCCGGAATCACCCTGTATGGAGTTACCACTCCGTATACACCCGGTTCAGCGTAAAAGACAGGATCGCCAGCACGTTGGCGGTGATGGTAGCTTTGGGCCAGGTGGAGTAGATCTCGCTGCTGGCCACGTTCTTGATATAGTCCTTGTAGGGGACAAAATAGTTGGCGGCGGAGTTGTTGGTGGGAGCCCCGTCGTGGACCACAATGGTCTCCGGCACCACCACCCGGCTGAGGACAATCTCACCGGTTTCCGCCACGGTTTTGATCTCATCCTCGGCAATTTTCGGGGGAAAATCGCCAAAGAGGGTGTTGGGGGGAACGGTGACCAGATTATCCGCCTCCGCCTCCGAAAGGGGGTGCAGGGCGGCAGACTGGAGGGAGAACTGGCCGGAAAACACCTCCGCCCCCACAATGGTCAGGGTCTGGTAGCCCTCCGCCCGCACCACCACGCTGTACTCGGAATAGGGCTGGATCTCGCTGGGGGCCATGCTCAGCTCCAGCGGCGGCGCCGGGAGGGAAAGCTCCTCCGTCTGGCCGGAGGTGTCTGTGGAGAGGGACTCCATCACCGGTGCGCCTTCCATGTCCTGGGCGGACTGGATTTCCACCTGGGCCCCGGAGATGGGCAGCCCGGTGGCGTCGGAGACCACGTTTACCTGAAACGTGCCGGTGTCCGGCAGGTCCTGGCTTCTGAGAATCGGATAAATCATACGCAATCCTTGCAAAAGCATTATTATCTAGTCTATGTGGAAGCCGGGGAGATATGCTGTTTAGGGGAGAAACGCAGCCAGAACCGCCAGCACTACAGCCGGGAGCAGGTTGGCCACCCGCACCTTCTTGCCCCAGACCAGGTTCAGGCCCACGCAGAAGATCAGGATGGAGCCGACCATGGACAGGTTAAACAGCGCCGCCGGCGTCATCACCGGCTTGATCAGGCGGGCCAGGGCCGTAATGCCTCCCTCCAGCACGGCCACCGGAATGGCGGAGAACACACAGCCTACGCCCAGGGAGCAGGCCATGATCATCACCAGAATCAGATCTGGCCAGAATGGAAAAATCCCCGTACATGCCGTCCTCTATGGCCCCCACAATGGCCATGGCGCCAATGCAGACGGTGAGGGAGGCGGTGAGAAAGCCATCCAGAAAACGGTTGTCCCCGGCATTTCCGGACTTAATCTTCAGCCATTCCCCCAAACGTTCAAACCAGCCTTCGATATTGATGAGTTCCCCCACAAGCGCCCCCAACACCAGGCACAGGGTAATGAGAAGGGACTGGCCGCTGTTCAGGGAGCCGTTTTCCAGGGAGAGCATTCCCTCCATGGCCCCGGCTATGCCAATAAAGAGCACGCTGATGCCGCAGGCCTTGTTGACCGTGTCCTGCATTCGCTGGGAAAAACGGTTCCCCAGGAACAGGCCGGCAATGCCGCCGGCCAGAATTGCCACAAAGTTGATGAGTGTGCCAAATCCTACCATCTTTTGCCTCCTTTGCCCCAGGCGGGGCAACGCAATCTATTCTAACACAGCCGCATCGGTTTGGAAAGCTCTCCGTGTGAAAGCGGGCGGAAAATCTGGTGTGGGAAAATCCCCTGTGGAAACCAGTAGAAAAGTATGGCCCGGCGTGATAAGATGGAAGGTAACAATAGAAACACCCTCCGGGTGTAACCGGATGCCGTGAAAAACACGGCAAATATGAAAGGAGGAATCCGATATGGTGTACAGAGAGCTGGGAAATACCGGCCTGCAGGTCAGTGAGATTGGCCTGGGCTGCGAGGGCTTTGGGGAGGATGACTGCCAGGGGGCCAGGCGGCTGCTGGACGAGGCGGAGCGGCAGGGGGTCAACTATTTTGACCTCTACACGCCCAATCCCCAGGTGCGGGCGGCCCTGGGCGAGGCGCTGAAGGGGAGACGGGAAAAGTTTTTGATCCAGTCCCACCTTTGCTCTGTCTGGAAGGACGGCCAGTACAAGCGCTCCCGGAAGATAGAAGAGGTGCGGGAAGGCGTGGAGGAGATGCTGCGCCTGCTGCAGACAGACTACATAGACGTGGGCATGATCCATTACGTGGATTCCCTGAAGGACTGGCAGGAGATTGCGGAGGGGCCGGTGCTGGCCTACGCCCGGGAGCTGAAGGAGAAGGGGATCATCCGGCATATCGGCCTCAGCAGCCACAATCCCCAGGCGGCGCTGGCAGCGGTGAAAAGCGGCGCCATAGAGGTGCTGATGTTCAGCGTCAATCCCTGCTATGACCTGCAGCCGGCCAGCGAGGATGTGAATACCCTGTGGGCGGACGCCAGCTATGCGGGACAGCTGGTCAACATGGACCCGGAGCGGCAGGAGCTGTATGAGACCTGCCAGCGGCTGGGGGTGGGCATCACGGTGATGAAGGCCTTTGGCGGCGGAGACCTGCTGGATGAGAAGCTTTCCCCGGCGGGAAAGGCCCTGACGGTGAACCAGTGCATCCACTATGCCCTGACCCGCCCGGCAGTGACCTCTGTGCTGGCGGGGGCCCACTCGGTGGAGGAGCTGCGGGCCAGCCTGGCCTACGAGACGGCCTCGGAGGAGGAGAAGGATTACGCCCTGGCCTTTGCCTCCTTCCCCAAAATCCGCTGGGAGGGACACTGCATGTACTGCAGCCACTGCGCCCCCTGTCCCCAGAAAATAGATGTGGCTTCGGTGACCAAGTTCCTGAACCTGGCCAAGGCCCAGAAGGAGATACCGGAGACGGTGCGGGAGCACTATGGGCTGCTTTCTCACCATGCTGGGGAGTGTATCCGCTGCGGCGCCTGTGAGACCCGCTGTCCCTTTGGGGTTTCCATTATGGAGAACATGCGCCAGGCGGCAGAGCTGTTCGGGAAATAAAACGGCCCGGGCGCACCGTCCGCCATTCTGGGGGCGCTGGCGGAGGGCCGGGGTTATCCGGGAAGCTCCCCCGAAAGCGCCGCTGCCGCGGGCACGGTCAGCCGGGCCAGGAACAGATCCCCCACAATCTCCAGCTCCAGCTTTCCGCCCTGGAGCCGGGCCAGGTCCCGGGCAATGGCCAGGCCCAGGCCGTTGCCCCCGCTGCTGCGGGAGGTATCCCCCTGGACAAAGCGCTCCATCAGCTCCTCCGGGGGAAGGTTCAGGGGGGCCTGGGAAATATTTTTGATGCACAGCTGGATTCCCTTCCCCCGGGCCTGGACATCCACATAAACCCGGGTTCCCGGCAAGGCGTACTTGCAGACGTTCCCGTACAGGTTGGAGAGAATGCGCCAGGTTTTTTGGCCGTCCATCCAGGCATCCGGCAGCCCCTCCGGCAGCTGGGAGACCAGCTGCAGCCCCCTGGCCTCCAGGGCCTCGGCAAATTCCCCATTGGCCTGTCGCACCATCTCCCCAAAGTCCAGACGCTCTGGGGAGGCGGTCTCGTTTCCGGAGGTGATCTTGGCCGCATCCAGCAGGTCCTCGGTCAGCCGCTTCAGCTGGAGGGACTTTTCCGAGAGCACCTGCAGATACCGGGCGTCCTTCTCCGGCAGGTCGTTTTCCTTCTGCATCAGGCGGATGTAGGTGATCATGGAGGTGAGAGGGGTTTTCAGGTCGTGGGAGACGTTGGTGATCAGGTCCACCTTCAGCCGTTCCCCCCGCATATTCTGCTCCACCATCTGCTGCACCTGCCGGGACATTTCCTGCAGCTGCCTCTCCAGGGGCCGGAGGCAGGGACTCTTCAGGAAGGCCGGGCTGCCGGCCTGGGCGCCGCCAGCATCGGCCATGGCCTGGAGCAGCCGGTCCTGGTCCAGCCGCAGCCGCAGCTCCCGGAGCAGCAGGGCACCTGCCAGGGCGCAGAAGGGCCTGAGCAGCCACGGCTCTCCGTAAATCTGATAAACAAACCAGCGCTGTACGCTTGTGGCTGCGGCCAGATAGAGGTAGAGCCCCAAAACCGCGCCCAGCTTCCGGCCTTGCCGCCGTCCGGCTTTCCCGCCGGGCCTCCCACAGCAGCAGGAAGAGAAGGGCCGCTGCCCCCAGAATCCCCAGGCCGCACACGGGCCGGATCCAGCGGGCATAGGGATCGTATTGGTCTTTGGCCCGGCGGTAGGCGTCCTCCTGGGAAAAGTCGTCCATCCATATCGTCACATCCACCTGGCTTCCCACCGGCATCACATGGAACCAATAGTCCTCCATGGCGGGGATGTTGGTTTCCGGCGCCGTGTTCAGCAGGCAGTGGTAGTAGACGGGGGCATCCGCCTTCTGGGAGGCGAATTCCAGGTTCTGGCCGTTGGAAATCCATTCCTCCTCGCTATCCCAGGGAGAGATGCGGATGCTGTAGCGGAAGTTTTGGGCAGTATGCTGGCCCCAGGTGTTTAGCGCGTCCCAGCTGTCCTGGGAGGGATCGCGGAGACAGGAGTCCAGCAGGGTCTCCAGGGACTGGGTGTCCTGGAGAAACTGGCTGCCGAACGCGGAGGACTGGACAAAATCCGGCTGCCGCAGCGGCTCCCAGCCCCACTGCTGGTACATGCGGGTAATCCAAAAGGCAGCGCCCAGGAGAGCGGAGCCGCAGACCGGGCTGTGGCAGCTCCCTCCCCGACCGCCCCTTCCCGGGTCGCCCCGGTTCCGGCGCCAAAGCCGGCAGGATGGGGCAGAAGCCAGGGGAGATGGGTGCAGAACAGGAGGAGCACGGCCAGGTTGGCCAGCTCGTACATGCGGATGAACAGGCTCATGTCCAGGGAGAGATAGGAGAAGGTCCCCAGCAGGCAGGCCAGGCAGCCGGCCGGGCGGCTGCCGCTGAAGGCAACGCCTAGCTGGTACAGGAGCAGGCCGGAGCAGGAAGCGGTCAGCAGGTTTAACAGCAGGCCGCTCCACTTGGTGTAGGCCCCTCCGGCCAGGGAGGCGGCTGCCCGCAGGAGCAGGTAGTACAGGGGCGGATGGTTGTCCCGGGCCTGGTTTTCCCACACCGGGCTCCAGTCCTTCCACTCCTCCCCCTCTATGCTCAGGTAGCTGAGGTAATAATGGCTGTCCGGATGTGGATCGTAAAAATCCGGCCGGTCTGTGATATTCAAAACCGAATCGTTCATCAGCCCGTAGGAGTAGGCCTCATCTATATGCAGATAGGCCTTTTGGGATCCCAGGTACAGCCGCAGGGCTGTGCCCAGGAGAAGAATCAGCGCACAGAGCAGCAGAGCTGTTTTCCGTTTCATGGCATTCCCCTTCCTTGCCGCCTTTCCGGCGGTCTTTCTGGAGACCATCCTAGCAAAAAGGAGTTAGGCTGCCTCCCAGAAAGTGGTTAAGATTTGGTTAGCATTCTGCAGTTCCGGGCGGACTCCCGGGAAATGTGGGTTCCCTTTGGGGCTTTCCTGTGGTATACTCAGGGCACGTGGCCGCGGCAGGGCCGCCGGGGAAACGGGAGGAGGTATGAAAGGGTGGAACCTACTGTCAGCATTATTGTGCCGGTGTACAATGGGGAAAAGACACTGCGCCGCTGTGTGGACAGCATTTTGAATCAGGAATATACGGATTTTGAATTGATTTTGGTGGATGACGGCAGCCGGGACGGCTCCGGGGCCATCTGTGATTCCTACCGGGCCCTGGATCCCCGGGTGCAGGTGATCCATAAGGAGAACAGCGGCGTCTCGGACAGCCGGAACCGGGCCCTGGAGCTGGCCCGGGGCATCTATCTGCAGTTTCTGGACAGTGACGACTGGATTACGCCGGACGCCACCAAGCTGCTGGTGCGGGCGGCGGAGAACCACCGGAGCGACCTGGTGATTGCAGATTTTTACCGGGTGGTGGGGGAGCGGGTATCCCGCAAGGGGGATATTCGGGAGGACACGGTGATGAACCGGGAGGAATTTGCCGGCTATATGATGAAAAGCCCGGCGGATTACTATTACGGGGTGATCTGGAATAAGCTGTACCGGAGGGAGTTGGTGGAGCGGCACCGGCTGCGGATGAACCCGGAAATCCAGTGGTGCGAGGACTTCCTGTTTAACCTGGAGTACATCCTGCACGCGGAGCGCTTTTACGCCCTTCAGACTCCGGTGTACTACTATGTAAAGACCAAAGGCTCCCTGGTTGCCCGCAATACGTCCATTGCCAACAGTGTGCGGATGAAGCGGATGGTGTTTGCCTACTACAACAATTTTTACAAGCATGTGCTGGATCCGGAGGACTATGAGAAAAACCGTCTGCAGATCTACCGGTTCCTGGTAAATGCGGCCAAGGATGGCCTGGTGCTGCCGGCGGCGCTGCCGGGGAACTGGAAGCTGGGGGAGGAGCGGAGCAGCTTCTGCCTGGCTGCGGCGGAGCGGGAGGGCTTTCTGGCGGAGGAATACCGGAGCCGGAAGCTGTTGGACCGCTGCCTGGAGTCGGTGGCGCTGAAAAACAAGCTGACGCTGGCGGAGGCCAGGCAGCTGCTGTGCCTCAGCTACCTGCGGGAGGCAAAAAGCCGGAAGGAAATGGCGGATTTTGCCGGGGTGACACCCCGGAGCCTGAACCTGTCTTTGCAGAAACTTTCCGCCAGGGGCCTGATTCGGGTGGAGGGGGGCAGAGGGGTCCGGGTGGTATTCCTGCCACCGGCGGAGCCGGTGCTGGCCCAGCTGGCAGAAGCCCAGAACGATTACGACCAGATGCAGTTTGCGGGCCTCACCCGGGAGGAGCAGATCCAGTATGCAGTCCTCTCGGAAAAAATCAAAGGGAATATCCGGGAAGCACTTCTGAAAAATATAAAAAAAGTGTGAACATTATATTCTGCTATTGACAGAAAAAAACTTTTGTGCTAATTTCTTAGTTAATGACACAGTGTCAGATTGCTGGGACTGGCTGGTCAGAAGAGAGACAGTACAGTTGAATGGAGAAACGACAGAAGGCGAATAAACCAGAGGCTTTATTCGCCATCCTTTGAGCCAACTGTTAGCACTCGATTCAAATGACTGCTGACAAAAGAAGGGAGTTTGATGCGTTATGTTGATTCGGCCTGTTTATGATATACTGCTTTTGCCTGACGTATCCTACTATTTTAAGAAGGAATTTTTTGCTGGCTGGGGCAGCGATACCCTGGAGACCGGAGAGGAGATCCTGTTTATTCAGCTGAAGGGGGAGAAGCCGGACAACGCCTATACGGCGGATGACTTTTATCCCATTGGCATTTCCGCACGGGTGGAGGGCATCAGCGAGGGGGAAAACATTCAGGTGCGCACCCTGGAGCGGGTGGACCTTTCGGATATGGAATTTCAGGATGGCCAGGTGACTGCCACGGCCACCATCCGCCCGGAGATTCTGGATATGACCGAGGAGGAGGAGAAAGAGGCGTTCAGCCGCCTGCGTTCAGCCCTGCTGAAGTTTGTCCAGGGGTACCAGTGGGGGCTTTGGGCCCGGAGCTTCATCCTGCAGAGGAAGAATGTCAACGATATTGCCTGCGCCCTCAACGATTACCTGAACCTGTCCCCGGAGGAAAAGTACGCCATCCTGTCGGCGGATTCCCGGCGGGAGCGGTACGGCCTGATCTCCAAGGCTATCAACGAGTTTATTGAGGTGGCAAAGGTTTCCGCAGAGGCCCAGAGCGCCCAGAAGGAAAATCAGGAGCAGCTGTACCGGGAGGCGGCGCTGAAGAAGCAGATCGACTATCTCCAGAAGGAGCTGGACGATATGCACCCGGAGAATGTGTCCGACGTCCGGAAGTTTGAGAAGAAGATTGCCAAGGCCGGCATGAACAAGGAGGCCAAGCGGGAGGCTGAGAAGGTGCTGAACCGGATGCGCCAGGAGGGGAAGGAAAGCCACGAGTACGGGCTGCTCTACGATTACCTGGACTTTGTGACCAGCCTTTCCTGGAAGGCTCCCTCCGCCCCCAAGATTGACCTGCAGAAGGCGGAGGCGATTCTGGATGAGGACCACTACGGCCTGAAGAAGGTGAAGGAACGGATTATCCAGCAGCTGGCGGTGATGGCTCTGAACCGCAAGCAGAACGGATCCATCCTCCTATTTGTGGGCGCCCCGGGCACCGGTAAGACCAGCATTGGCCAGAGCATTGCCCGGGCCCTGGGCCGGGAGTATGTGCGGATCAGCCTGGGCGGCATCCGGGATGAGGCGGACATCCGGGGACACCGGCGGACCTACATTGGGGCCATGCCGGGCCGGATTATGGAGGGCATGAAGCGCAGCGGCGTCTCCAACCCGGTGATGGTGCTGGACGAGGTGGATAAGCTGACCAAGGATTACGGCGGCGACCCGGCCAGCGCCCTGCTGGAGGTCCTGGACCCGGAGCAGAACAACACCTTTACGGACCACTATATGAATGTGCCCTACGACCTGTCCAACGTGCTCTTTGTGTGCACGGCCAACACCACAGACACCATTCCGGAGCCGCTGCTGAACCGGATGGAGGTCATCTCCTTCCCGGGCTACACGGCGGTGGAGAAGTTCCACATTGCCAGAAAGCACCTGCTGCCCAAGGCCATGGAGGCCATGGGAATCCGGGAGGAAAACCTGGAGGTGACCGAGGACGCCCTGCGGCGGATGATTGACGAGTACACCATGGAGGCAGGCGTCCGGGGGCTGAAGAAGCTCATTGACACCCTCTGCCGTTCCGCAGCGGTGAAGCTGGTGAAGAAGGAGGAGGGAAAACTGACGGTGACGGCGGACAATCTGGAGGGCTACCTGGGGCGGAAGCAGATCCACCGGGAAGGCCGGCTGGAGGAGGCAGACCCCGGGGTGGTCACCGGGCTGGCCTGGACACGGGCCGGCGGCGAGATTCTCTTTATTGAGAGCAAGCTGGTGCCCGGCAAGGGCAACGTGCTGATCACCGGGCAGCTGGGGGATGTGATGAAGGAGTCGGTGCAGATTGCCCTGAGCCTGGTCAAATCCCTGTATCCGGAGGAGGCCAAGGTGCTGGAGGACCACGACCTGCACATCCATGTGCCGGCGGGCGCCGTACCCAAGGATGGGCCTTCCGCAGGCATTACCCTGGTGACGGCCCTGGCTTCCCTGTTCACCGGAAAGCCGGTGTCCACCGACTACGCCATGACCGGCGAGGTCTCCCTGCGGGGCGGTGTCATGCCCATCGGCGGCCTGCCGGAGAAGCTGATGGCGGCTCAGCGGGCAGGCATCACCAAGGTGCTGATCCCCTTTGACAACCAGGACGACCTGGAGGACGTGGCAGAGGAAGTAAAGGAAAAGCTGGAGATTACCCCGGTGAAAAAGGTGACAGAGGTGCTGGAGCTGTTGCTGGGGAAATAAAATTTGTTTTCATACAGGAGAGAAGCCGAAAAGAAGACTTCTCTCCTTTTTTGATTTAAAGCGAGAAAAATATAACAAAAATAAACTCTATTCAGATAAAATGCAGACAGACTCCGAAAATTTGTGCTACAATAAATTCGTAAAATGGCGAAAAAATCTGCAAAGGGGGAGGACGCATGAAAAAGACCAGAAGAAAACATGTGTGGGGAAACTGCCTGGCAGCGGTTCTGCTGCTGACCTCCTGTTCCACCCAGGTGCCGGAGGTGGAACTGTAGGAAGTCTCCCTGGAGGATCCGAAAGGGCAATGGAAGATGACCGTCTCTTGCCCGGAGAGCTGGACCTTTGAGCCGGTGTGGCAGGAGGAAGCGGAGTTTGAGATTCCGCCGGGATACGGACCGGGTACAGTCGGAAACCATTGAAACCGAGTCGGGGATGATCGGAAACATTCTGGAGCAACCAACGGGTGCAACGGGTTCAGAATGGAAAAGAAGCTGCCTGGTGGCCTTTCGGGACTCCAACTACCGGGCGGAAATAATAGCACCTTCGGGTGTTAAGGATTGGGATGCGTTCTATGCGGATGCCTGTCTCGTCCTGGAAACACTGGAGATAGAAGAGAGCATAAGCGAGGCAGCGGTCCGATAGAACCTCATCCCTCCGGCTCCAGCTCCGCCGCCAGGGTGTAGAGGGCCTGGCAGAAGCAGGCGGCAAAGTCCGGCTGGCGGTAGTCCGGGTGGAGCTGCCGCATGGCCTCCAGCTGCCGGGGAGACAGGTTGGTCATGGAGTAAATGCCCTGGGCCAGGGAGAGCAGGACCAGGAGAAAGTGCTCCTTCTTTTCCTGGGCAGCCTGGGGGAAATACTGGGAAAGGCGCCGCCGCATTCCGTCCTGGAAGGGCTCCAGGCTGCGCTTGAAGGCGGTGATCTTCTCCAGCGAGCAGTTCTTTTCAATGGTGGTGTGGTGGGCGGAGAGCAGCCGCAGCAGCTGCGGGCGGCGCTGGACCGTGTCGGTGACAATCCGGCAGTAGGTCTCCCGGCTGCGCAGGGCGTCCACCTCCATCTGCCGGTCCATGTCCTCCATCCACCGGCAGTATTCCTTGGAGAGAATATCCAAAAAGATCTCCTCTTTGGTCTCGTAATAATTGTAGATGTTGGAGCGGCAGATGGAGGTGGATTTGGCAATCTCCTTGATGTTGATCTCCTCGTAATCCAGGGTTTCGTACAGCTCCTCACAGGCCCGGATAATTTCCTGCTGGCGGTTGGCCGTCAGCTTTTCTCGTGTCACTTTCTTTTCGTTCATGGAAACCTCCTGCCCCCTAGTATACCATGCCCCAGGGGCAGACTCAACCATTTTTACTTTTTGCGGTTGCCGTGGCTGTGCGGTACGTGCTATAATAAGGCAGTCGGCAATTTGTCCGGCTGCCTTTCCGGCCCTGTGTCCGGAAAGCGGAAACGATCCGAAAAAGAAAGTGAGAAATCCATGGAAACAGAAGGACGGAAGCTATGGCGGGTAGTGTACCCGGTATTGACATATTGGGGTGTGACGCTGCTGGTATCGGTGCTGTTCAGCATGGGGGTGGTGACCTACGTGGTGTATCAGAACGGCGTCAGCGGCATGCTGGATTTTGAGAAGCTGATGGAGGATGCGCTGCTTATGCTCTCGAATTATATGTATGAGATGAGCATTGCCACCGCGGTTCTCACGCTGCCGCTGATGCTGCTGTACCGCCGCTGGGATAAGAAGCGGGCCCTGCGGCTGGGAAAGGTTCGGCGCTTTGAGAAGCCGCAGCCGCTGGCCTATCTGCCGGTGATCGTGCTGGGCCTGGCCTCCTGCCTGCTCCTCAACAATCTGATGAACCTCAGCGGGCTGATGGGCGCCTATGACGCGGTGGCGAAGGAGCTGTCCAGTGTTTTGTATCAGGGAATGCTGGTCTGGGAAATCCTGGGGGTCGGCATTCTGGTGCCCATTGCGGAGGAGCTGGTGTTCCGGGGGGTAACCCAGTCTCGGATTGAGGAGTATTGGGGAAAAAAATATGGCATTTTTCTTTCGGCGCTGATGTTTGCCGCCATCCACGGCAATCTCCTGCAGGGGCTGTACACGCTGCCTCTGGGGCTGTTTATGGGGTATGTATATAGCAAATACCGCACGCTGCTGGCGCCGGTCCTGTTTCACGCGGCGGCCAACCTGCTTTCCGTGACGGCCTCCGAACTGGGGTATCTGAATTTTATGGCAGATTCCGAGCCGCTGGCCTGGGGGATCACCGTGGGCGCGGCGGTGGTGGTGCTGGGCTGTCTGTATGTCATCCACGATAAGGTGTGGCTGCGGGAATTCACCGAAGAATCCGAAGCTCCTTCGGATGGCAGGTGATGTCCATGCCGGTGAATTCCCCGGGGACCTCCCCGTCTGTGTGAAGGGGAAGGGGCTTGTCCAGCTGCAGGGATGCCTGGCGGCAGCGGAGGGTGTAAACCCCCCGGAACCGGGTGTGGCGGCTTCCGGCAAAGGCGGCAAGCAACACCAGCGCCAGGCGGGCCCGGGAGCGGGCGGTGACCACGCACAGGTCCAGCCAGCCGTCATCCGGAGCTGCTGCCGGGGCAAAGCGGAATCCGCCTCCCTCGTAGGGCAGGTTGTGGCAGGAGGCAAACGCAATATTTTTCAGCTCTGTGGGCGGACCGCCATCCACGGAGAGGGTGCCGTCTGTCCGGCGGCACAGCAGAATCTGCCCCAGCCCCAGGAACAGGTAGGCCAGCTTGCCCAGGTGAAGGGCGTTGAACAGCCGTTTCATCCGGCTGCGGTTGATGCAGCGGCAGACGGAGGCATCGTAACCCATGCCGCAGCTGACCAGAAAACGGCGGTCCAGGGAAGCTCCTTCCCGGGAAAACCGCACCTCCCCAAAATCCAGATCCTGCACCGTAGGGTGGTGGAGCATATTTTCCACGGCTTTCTGCGGATCCGGGGAGAGGCCCATGCCCCGGGTATAATCGTTGCCGGAACCGGTGGGCAGGCAGCATAAAATCGGGTGGTTTTCCAGGTGAAAGCCATTGAGCGCCTCGTTGAGGCTTCCGTCACCGCCCATGACGGCGATCACCGGGGCTGGATCCTCCGGCTTTTCCGTGAGGGTTGCGGCCAGGCGGACGCCGTGGCCGGGATATTGGGTGTGGAATTCCTGAAAAGCAAGATCCTCCGGAAGAGAAGCGCGCAGCTTCTCCCAGATGCTTTTTCCCTTGCCGGAACGTGAATGTGGATTGATAAGAAAGCGCAGCATGGTATCTCTCCTCCCTCCCACAGTATAACACAGGCCGGGAGAATTGTGCAAAAAACCAAAAAAATTTTCCTGTTTTTTTTGCAGGAAACACTTGACAATTTGGTTGGAACCAAGTATACTAACTAGGCGGTCGGAAATAAGGCGACGAACACGGGGTCTTAGCTCAGCTGGGAGAGCATCTGCCTTACAAGCAGAGGGTCATAGGTTCGAGCCCTATAGGCCCCATACTATGGCGGAGTAGCTCAGTTGGCGAGAGCACACGGTTCATACCCGTGGTGTCAGGGGTTCAAATCCCTTCTCCGCTATTTGGTTTACCTGGATTCTCTGGAATCCAGGTTTTTTGTTTCATGGAAGATTTTGTTTCCTGCCATGGGGCAGCAGAACCCGCTCGTAGAGCAGGCCCAGCAGAAACCAGCCGGGGGCATAGTCCAGCCGGATCAGCCCCTGGTAGTTGTGCCGGGCGTGGCTGTAGTCCCAGGGGCAGACCTGATGCTTCCGGAGAAAACTTCCGGAGGCATATTCCGCGCCATAAATCAGGCAGGTGTAGACACTGCCCCGGATCCAGAACGGCTTCCGGCGGAGCAGCCCGGCCACCGGCTTCAGCAGCGCTGCGGAACCGTAGATGGGAAACATAAACAGGGAGGTACGTCCCATAAGCTTGTGGTCGAAGTCGGGCCGGGACAGGGAGTGGAGGCCGGTATAGAGTACCTCCCAGCACCAGCCGATGACTCCGCACCGGATAAAATTACTCTTCATAAAAAAGAGTATTCCCATAGATTCCGCCGTTTATAAGCGGCGAGGGAAAGGAGCTTTTATGACATGAAAAAGATGTTGGTGGTAGTGGATATGCAGGTGGATTTTGTGAACGGCGCCCTGGGGACGCCGGAGGCCCAGGCCATTGTGGAGCCGGTGCGGGCGCGGATCCAGCAGGCCCGGCAGGAAGGGGAGCAGGTGGTGTTCACCCTGGATACCCACCGGGAAGATTATCTGGATACCCAGGAAGGGCGCAACCTTCCGGTCCCCCACTGTATACAGGGGACGCCCGGCTGGCAGCTGGTGCCGGAGCTGCGGGAGCTGGCCAGGGATTGCGTGCAGCTGCCCAAGCCCACCTTTGGCAGCATGGCCCTGGCCCGGCTGGCGGAGCGGGAGCAGGTGGAGGAGGTGGAGCTGATCGGGCTCTGCACGGATATATGTGTGATCTCCAACGCCCTGCTGTTAAAGGCGGCGCTGCCGGAGGTGCCCATCTCCGTGGATGCGTCCTGCTGCGCCGGTGTGACGCCGGAGAGCCACGCCAACGCCCTGGCTGCCATGCGGGTGTGCCAGGTAAAGATCCGAGGTGAAGAAAAGGAGGCCTGAGCAGGCGGTTTGAGCAGGCGGCCTGCCGGGCGGCAGGGGCTGCCCGGGCCGGATCCGGAAACCGCATGTCCGCACGCTGGACAGCCCGGAGGCCTTGTGATATAGTAGTAGGAAACGACAAATCAATTTGCCGCTTCCTGTGGCTGCCGGAGAGCAGCCCGGAACAAAAGCAGCGGCGGGAGGTCACAGTGGACTTGGATTTAGGTAAAATTCGGTTGGAGATCAATGGGATTGACGAACAGCTGGCCAAGCTGTTTGAGCAGCGGATGCACCTGGTGAGCCAGGTGGCGGAGTATAAAATTCAGACCGGCAAGGCGGTGTTTGACCCGGAGCGGGAACGGCAGAACCTGGAGCGGGTAGGGCAGTACGTGGCACGGGAGGAGGACCGCCAGGCCATGCGGGAGATCCTGGCGCACATTATGTCCATCAGCCGGAAACGGGAATACCGGCAGCTGGTGGAGAACGGAAAGACGGAGCCCACCGGCTTTGCCATGGTGCAAGAGCTGCCCCTGGAGGGCAAGCGGGTGGCCTACGCCGGTGTGGAGGGGGGCTTTGGCTATGAGGCGGCGGTCCGCTTTTGCGATGGGAAGGGAGAGCGCTTCGCCGTGCCCAATCACCGGGCAGTGCTGCAGGCGGTGGAGGAGGGCCGTGCCGATTACGGAGTGCTTCCCATTGAAAATTCTTCGGCTGGTGCTGTGACGGATGTCTACGATTCTCTGCTCAGCTACAATGTCTGTCTGGTGGCGCAGATGACCCTGCCGGTGGTTCACTGCCTTCTGGGTGTGCCGGGGGCACAGCTTTCGGACATCCGCCAGGTCCACTCCCATCCCCAGGCGCTGATGCAGTGCAGTCCGTACCTGGGCAGCTATCCCCAGTGGGAGCAGGTGCCGGAGAGCAATACAGCCGCCAGCGCCAAGATGGTGGCGGAGTGGGGGGACCGGAGCCAGGCGGCGGTGGCCAGCCAGGCGGCGGCTGCCCTGTACGGCCTGCAGGTGCTGGCCCCCTCCATTCAGCAGAGCACGGACAACACCACCCGGTTCGTGATTGTGACTCGGGAGCGGTTGTACCGGGAGGAGGCCTCCAAGCTTTGCCTGTGCCTGGAGTGCCGGAATGAGACCGGCAGCCTGTATCGTATTCTGTCCCACTTTGCCTACAACGGGCTGAATCTGACCCAGATCGAGTCCAGGCCCATTCCCGGACGCAATTGGGAATACCGCTTCTTCCTGGATGCTGAGGGGAATCTGAAGGACCCCGGCGTGCAGAATGCCCTGAAGGGGCTGCAGGCGGAGGTCGCCCTCTGCCGGATTCTGGGAAATTGCTAGGAGAGATACCATGAAGAGAGAAATGATTGTATACCGGAATTTTGAACACCAGGACCTGTTTGACGGTATGCGCCGACTGATGGCGGGGGATGGGCAGGAGGAGCTGTTTTCCCTTCTCAACGGCCTGGTGGAGATGGCCAACACCCACGGCTTTGAGGGAAATGTCTGGCATAATTTTCTGGCCTATGTGCTTGCCAACCATGAGAACGCCTTCAGCACCACCTGCGAGATCCGCGGCAAGGTGGACGGGGACATCAACACCCTGGCCCTCCACGATTTCCGGATTTTCCAGGAGCTCTTTGCCTACGACCTGGAGGAGCTGGACCGGGAACTGGGCACGGATGTGTTTAGCGTCCTGAAGCATTACCGCAGCGCCACCGGTGCCAGCAAGGTGTTCAACACCCGGATCCGGGACCGGATTGAGGAGCTGAGCCTGCATCTGGCGGCCACCCGGACGCCGGAGGAATTCCTGGACTGTGTGGTACAGTTTTACAAAGAGTTCGGCGTGGGCAAGTTTGGCCTCCACAAGGCCTTTAAGGTGGAGCGCAGCCTGGATGGCCAGGCGCAGATTGTGCCCATCACCAAGACGGAGCATGTGAGCCTTTCGGACCTGGTGGGCTATGAGCTGCAAAAGCAGAAGCTGGTGGAGAATACGGAAGCCTTTGTGGCCGGGCGGAAGGCCAACAACTGCCTGCTGTACGGGGATGCCGGCACCGGAAAGTCCTCCAGCATCAAGGCCATCCTCAACGGGTACTATGACCGGGGCCTGCGGATGATTGAGATCTATAAGCACCAGTTCCAGGATCTGACCTCGGTGATCCACCAGATCAAGAACCGGAATTACAAGTTCATCATCTACATGGACGACCTGTCCTTTGAGGATTTTGAGATTGAGTACAAGTACCTGAAGGCCGTGATTGAGGGAGGCCTGGAGCGCCGCCCGGAAAATGTGCTGATCTACGCCACCTCCAACCGGCGGCACCTGATCCGGGAAAAGTTTACGGACAAGCGGGAGGCGGACGATGAGCTGCACAGCTCGGATACGGTACAGGAGAAGCTGTCCCTGGCCTACCGGTTTGGCGTGACCATCTACTATGGCAAGCCGGAGAAAAAGGAGTTCCAGCATATTGTCAAGACGCTGGCGGAGCGGAACGAGATTGACATGGACGAGGAGAAGCTGCTGCAGGAGGCCAACGCCTGGGAGCTGCGCCACGGCGGTATGTCCGGCCGAACCGCAACCCAGTTTATCACCCACTTGCTGGGGAAAGAACCAAAACAGAAGGAGGAGTGAACCATGCAACAGGAAGTTTTGGATGCTTTGAAAAAGAGGAGAAGTATTCGGAAGTATAAGCCGGAGCAGGTTTCCGAGGAGCTGCTGCAGGCGGTGCTGGAGGCGGGGACCTACGCGCCCACGGCTATGGGCCGTCAGGACCCGGTGATGGTGGTGGTGCAGGATCCGGCCCTGCGGGAGAAGATTTCCCGGATGAACCGGGATGTCATGGGCGGAACCTCCGACCCCTACTACGGCGCCCCCACGGTGATCCTGGTGCTGGCGGACGGGACCCATCCCAACTATGTCCAGGACTGCAGCCTGGTGCTGGGCAACCTGATGAACGCCGCCTACGCGGCGGGCCTGGGCTCCTGCTGGATCAACCGGGAGAAGGAAATGTTTGACTCTCCCGAGGGCAAGGAGCTGCTGAAGGAGTGGGGCCTGCCGGAGACCTTCCGGGGCGTAGGCGCCTGCATCCTGGGCTATCCGGACCAGGAGCTGCCGGATGCCAAGCCCAGAAAAGAAGGGTATGTGATCCGGAAGTAAAGGAGAAACGGATCCGGAACAGAACATAAGCGCATGTATGCCTGCCTCTTTTTTGGACCATACTTTTCTGGTAAAGTAGGAATCCAGGAGGCAGGCATTTATGATGGTCACATCCAGAACCCAGGCGGGCACGCCCCTTTCCGATGAGGAAATGAAACAGGTATCCCTGACAGAAAATCCCCGGATTGACCGGATTCTGCAGCAGGTACTGATGCGGATGAACCGGGAAGGGGCGGAGGCCGGCGAAGGAAGCGAGAAAAATCCGCGGTGAGGCAGCTGGCCCAGGGAATGGCAAGAGGGAACCGCCAGGCGGCTTATCCCTTGCCGCCCACCTGGTACACCAGCCGCACCGCGCCGCCTTCCAGCTGCTCCACGCTCTTTAAGCGGAATTCTACCGGAGTGCTCTCCTGCAAAAACGGGGACTGCTCAAACACGGTGACCGTGTCCGGGCTTCCGTCCGCCGCCGGGGCCAGCAGAAGGCTCAGCTCGTCCGCCACGCCCTGCTGCACAAAGGTCCAGTTGATGGTGCCGCCGCCGCAGACCAGCAGGGTGCGGATGCCGAACAGCCGGTACAGCTTTTCACAGGCCGCGCGGCAGTCCAGGGAATCCTTCCCGGCCAGAATGTAGGAGACGCCCCGCCTCTGCAGGTAAGCCCGGTAGGCGGCAGGGGCTTTTTCCGTGAGCACTTCAATGACATGGGAGTCCGGGCGCCCGGCCTTCCGGAAGGTGCCGGATTCCCAGCCCACCTCCCCCAGCGGGTCTATGGAGACATAGTAGAGAGGGGCGCTGGCCTCCGCCGCAAAATCTTCTTCCAAAGCCGGGAAGGGCCCTTCCTCCAGCTCCGGCTCCCGCCAATCGGTAAATTCCCGGGTGGTTACGGTCCCATACAGCCAGGCGTCCGCCTGATAAGCCCCGCGGATCCGCCCATACTCTTTGCTGGCCGTCCGGGTGGCGGACAGCCCCATAAACGGCCCGATGATCTTGCCGTCCAGGCCGCTGAGAATGTGAATGATGACCTTCGGCCTTTCCATCTGTCTCATCCTCCTTACCGGTTTTCCATGTTCTGTGCGACTTCGTCAATGATCCCCATGGCGTTGAGGCTCCGGGGGTAGCCCACATAAGGCAGGCACTGCTCCACCTGCTTGGCCAGTCCCTTCTCAAACCGGGATGCGGCGTCCGTGGTGCCCTGGCAGCCCAGCAGGGCGGAGAGAATGCAGAGCAGCTGCTCCCGCTGGGTCAGCTGGCTGGCCTCCGGCACCTCCTGCCGGGAAAAACGGCCGGCAATCTCCACCCACTCCGGATCGGTCTCTGCCAGGCGGCTGCCGGCTCCGGCAAACTGAGATGACAATTCCTGTTTCCATTTTTCATCCATGGATGTTACTCCTATTCTACAACCGATTATAATATCCGGTATCTGCAACCGGTCAAGTGTTTTTTTCATGAATTTGCGGCATCCACGGGGCTGCGGCCTTGCCCTGGGGGCTTCGCGATGGCCGGCCCGCAGGTATAACCGCCGGAGAGTTGGTCCATACTCTGGGACAAGAGCATTTTTGCCGGTGCGGCTCTGCCGTGAGGCGGCGGAAGGGAAGGAGGTGAGCGGGTGGAGGAGCGTTGGGCAGCCATCTACGTCCGGGTTTCCACGGAGGCCCAGCGGGAGGAGGGGTATTCCATAGAGGCCCAGCGGGAGGCCCTCACCGCCTACTGTGTCTCCAAGGGGATTGCCCGCTACCAGTATTATATTGACGGAGGCTTCAGCGGCAGCAACCTGAACCGGCCCCAGATTCAGCGGCTGATCCGGGACGCGGAGGAGGGGCGGCTGAGCCATGTGATCGTCTACAAGCTGGACCGGCTCTCCCGAAGCCAGAAGGACACCCTGTACCTGATTGAGGACGTGCTGAACCCCCACGGCGTGGCCTTTGTTTCTCTCAATGAGAGCATGGATACCGGCACCCCCATGGGGCGGCTGATGCTGGGGATCCTCTCTGCCTTTGCCCAGCTGGAGCGGGAAAACATCCGGGAGCGGACCCGCATGGGCATGCGGGAGCGGGTCCGGGCCGGGTACTGGATGGGCGGCGGCCGGGTGCCCTTTGGGTATGATTACGATGAGGAGCAGGGGATTTTGGTGCCCAACCAGGACGCGGAGCGGGTCCGGGAGATGTACCGGCTGTACCTGGAAGGGTATTCGCCCCAGAACATTGCGGACCTGATGGGGCTCAAGTATGACCGGCTGGTGATCCAGATCTTGAAGCGAAAGACCAACACCGGCGTCATTGTATTCCGGGGGCAGGAATACCCGGGGCGGCACCAGCCGCTGGTGAGCCGGGAAGTCTACGAGGAGACCCTGCTGGCCATGGAGGAGCGCTCCCGGAAGAACCTGCACAGCGGCAGCCATCTGCTCAGCGGCCTGATCTACTGCGGCCGCTGCGGGGCCAAAATGCGCTACCAGAAATGGGGGAAGCGGGGGCACAAGCTGGTCTGCTACTCCCGGCAGGGCAGCAAGCCGTACCTGGTCCGGGACCCTGGCTGTACCCAGGAATATGTCTGGGCGGACGAGGTGGAGGACGCGGTGGTGGAGGATCTGTTCCGGTTCAGCGCGGAGAAAACCCTGGAGCCGGAGGCGGAGACCCGGAAAAGTGTCCGGGAGCTTTTGGAAAAGCAGCGGGAGAAGGCGGAGCGGAAGCTGCGGCGCCTGTACTCCCTGTACAGCGAGGGGGAGGATGAGACCCTGCGGGAGGCGGTGCGGGAACAACAGAAAGAGCTGGCCTCCCTGCGGGAACGGATTTCCATGGAGGAAGCCCGCCAGACCCTCTCCCGGAGAAAGAAAAAGGCCCTGGAGAAAATCCAGAGCCTTCGGGATGTGTGGCCGGCCATGACCCCCATGGAGCGGCGGGCGGTGGTGGACCAGGTGATTGAGCGGGTCACCGTCACCGGCCACGCCCTGAGCATTGCCTACAAGGCGTTCTGAAACGCCGCGGAACGGCTGCCGGTGTGCGCTGCCTCCAATACCAGGGCGGCCGCAGCCGCCGGGGTCAGGGCACCAGGGTCAGCCCCTCCAGGGTGGGGATGGCCATCAGGGAATAGTTGGTGTGGTAGATCACAAAGCCCGGCTTTCCGGCGGCAGGCTTTTTCACATGCTTTCGCTGGATGTAATCCACCTCCACCTTGGGGGCCTCCCGGCCGCTGGAGTAGTAGGCGGCCAGCTGGCCTGCCTCCTCATAGACCCGGTCCGGCAGCTCCTTCCCCTCGGTTTTTACAATCACATGGGAGCCGGGGATGCCCTTGGCGTGGAACCACCAGTCGCCGCCGTTGGCAAACTGGAAGGTCAGCTCCTCGTTCTGGTAATTGTTCTTCCCCACATAGATATGGAAGCCGTCGGAGGAGAGGTAGTGGAAGGGCTTGCTGGTCACCTTGGCCTTCCGCTTTTCCCCGCCGTGCTTTTTGATGTAGCCGGAATCCTGCAGCTCCCGCTTGATCTCCGTCAGGTCCGCCTCCTCCCGGGCAATGTCCAGGGAAGTGCGGATGGATTCCAGGTGCCGGGTCTCTGCCTCGGTCTCCTCCAGCAGGGTCAGGAGCGCCTGATGGGTTCGCTTCAGCTTCCCGTACCGGTCAAAGTATTTCTGGGCGTTTTCCTGGGCGGTCAGCTCCGGGTCCAGGGGGATGGTGATCTCCTTATTGTCCTCGTAATAGTTGGGCACGGCGATGGACTTTTCCCCGCCGGACAGCTGGTAGCCGTAGGTCTGGAGCAGCTCCCCCCACACCCGGTACTTTTCCCGCTTCTCCGTATCCTTCTGCTGCTTTTGCTGCAGGTCCAGCTTCTTGTAGCTGCGCTCCAGGGCCGTCTGCACAATCCGGCGCAGCTCCGCGGATTTCTGGCGGATGCGGGTGACCGTGCTTTTCTCCGCGTAGTAGGTCTCCAGCACCTGGCTCATGGTGGGGAATTCCCGCACCGTCTCCTCCGGGTACATGGACAGCCGGAAGGGGGCAAATTCCAGAGGCTCCTTGCCCCGGTAGACAATATTGGGGGTGAACCGCTCCTGCCGCACGTCGTCCATCAGATGGGAGAAGGTATGGAACAGGTGCAGCCGTTCCGCCTCCCCCAGGGCCTGCATGGGCTGGGCGGAGTCCAGGCCGGCCCGGAAGCAGATCTCCTCCGCCATCAGCGGGCTGATGCCGGTGAGCCCCATGTAAAGGGCCTTGGCCGTGGCCTGGGGCAGGGTACAGATCTTGCTGTAGAAATCCTCCTCGGAGATGGCCAGCGGGTTTTCCTTGTGCGTGGTCTCCGGGATAAAGTAGGGGCGGCCCGGCAGCACCTCCCGGACCGAGCTGACATTCAGGGAGATATGCTTGATGCTGTCCAGGATTTTGTCCTCGCTGTCCGTGAAGATGATGTTGCTGTGCTTGCCCATCAGCTCAATAATCAGGAACTTCCGGCACACATCGCCCATCTCATCCAGGTGTTCCACCTCCAGGCGCAGGATCCGCTCCAGCCCCGGCTGGGTGACGGAGAGGATCTTTCCGCCTCCGATGTGCTTCCGGAGCAGCATGCAAAAACCAGGGGCCGCCGCGGGCCCCGGTTTGTTCTTT
>CAJFTW010000086.1 GCA_904420025.1 Candidatus Pseudolachnospira avium | reverse complement strand
GGGAAAATGTGCTGCTGACGATCCTGGGAATCCTGGCTGGTATCCTCATAGGCGTAGGGCTGCACCGCTACCTGATCCAGACCGTGGAGCTGGACTACATGATGTTCGGCCAGACCATCCAGCCGCCCAGCTATTTGTACAGCATCCTGCTCACCGTGGTATTCTCCGTGATTGTCAACTTCTTCGTCTTCTTCAAGCTGCGGAAGATTGATATGATTGAATCGCTGAAGAGTGTGGAGTAAGGGAGCGCCGCTGCCTTACGATTTATTCCATTGTTTACAAGGCAAAAAGCTGCTGCCGCCTTCCTGTTTCCAGGTTGTGCGGCAGCAGCTTTTCTTTACAGATCCTCCACCGGCGTGGGCCGGGAAGGATCAAAGACCTTGCTGGCATCAAACAGATCCGACAGGGTATCTTTCTCCCCGGACACGGCCCACCACATGCGGATGCCGTCCAGGTTCCGCCGTCCCTGGCGGAAGTAGCCGTCCTTCATCTGGGTCCAGTACTGGGCGCCGTCCACCGGGCAATAGTAGTCAAAGCCCAGGCTGTCCAGGTACTGATATTTTTCCTGGATGGCCTCTGTGTGGTCATAGCCCCGCCAGCTGCCGGTGCCCAGGTCTGCGCCGAAGGGGAAGATGATGGTGTCAATGTCCCCGCCCAGCAGCGGCTCCACCTGCTCCTCCCATTTCTGGGCGTCGGTCTGCATCTCCTCAAAGGACAGGGCGCCGTAGTCCCGGTGGCCCCAGCTGTGGCTGGCAAACCGCCATCCCAGCTCCTGCATCCGGGCCGCCACCTCCGTGGCCTTTTGCCGCTCCGATTCCACATCTATGCTGGCGTACTCCTCCTTGTAGCTGCTGTCCGTAGGATCCCCGTACTTGGGAGCCGTCCGGTAGCCCAGAATGCCGTTGTACCCGGTGAGGGCAATAATCCCCCGGGCCCCCCGGTAGGAGAAATCCGGATGTTCCGCGATAAAGTCCTCCAGCAGCGGCACCATGTCGTAGGAGCCCCGGATCACCGTGCCGTCCTCCTGGTCAATCTCGTTGGTGATACCGCCGTCCTCGTCAATGACCAGGCGGCTGGCAAAGCCGTCTCCCTCCATGTACTCATAATAGCTGACATCGTCCTGGGAGAGCACAAAGGGGGTTTTCCCCTCGGGCAGGTAAATGGTGCCCCAGACCATCTTCTCCGTGCCGTCCGGCTGGGTCTCCAGGTGGGCAATATCGTGAAGGTCCACCAGCACATATCCCCGGTCGTACATCTCCTGAGTGATCTTGTTGAACTCATCAATGGTGGTCATCACCTGGTTGTAGTCCTTCACCTTGTTGGCATCATCCAGGTGGAAGGTTACATTGCCATCGATCACCAGGGTGTGATAGAACACATGGGTAATCTCGGACATTTTGTCATAGGGGACTGCCTTGGATTTTTCATCTTCATACCGGGCGATGGCTTCCGTCAGCTCGGGTATATTCTCATACCCCTCCACACTCTGGACCATCTCAATGGCCACATCATAGTTGTACTGCTGGCAGTGGATGTCCGCCTCCGCCAGAACCGCCTGCCAATCCGCCGCCTCCGATCCAGCGGCATCCGTGCCGTCTCCGCCGGTTCCTGCCTCCCCGTTTTCTTCCGAACCGGCCGTTACGTTCACACTTTCCGGCGGCGTATCCTCCGATCCGCCAAACAGCCAGCGAATCAGAAAGACAATTCCCACAATCAGCAGAACCAGCACACAGCCAAAGATAATCCGGTTCCGGATCGCCCTCCGGCGGCGTCTCCGGCGGCGCAGTTCCCTGGCCCGGCTGTTCCGGGAATCCCCTCCATACTGACCTCTGCGGTTTTCATAATGATCCACATCCGTACCTCCCCGGCAGCTGTCTTACGGTGCCCGCCGCCGTTCTCCCGTAAAAAGCGGCTTCCGTTTGCGCACCTGCTCCGGGAAACCGTCTTCTCTCGTATTCTTTTTTGCTCCGTTCCACGGGAATCTATCCTAAAGAATACAGGATATCGCCCACAAAATCAACAGGTGAACCGGATAAAAGCCATAAAAAATATATTTGTTCAACACCGGCCCCCGGGCCCGGTTATACAGCAAAAACAGCGGGAAAGCCAGCAGGGCGTAGATCTGCAGCTGCCCCCACCAGGTAAAGCCAAAGAAGGCCGCCAGCAGCAGATACTTCCACCAGGGCAGATCCCGCAGGAAATAGAACAGCAGGATCATGCAGATTCCCATGGCGCCGTAATCCGTGTGAAGAAATTCCGCCGCCGCCATGGCCGCCACCGCCGCCGGGATCGCCAGCAGCAGCTTTTGCCGCCTGAAGGCCCACTGGTAAAACCAGAGCACCAGCTCCGCCAGCAGCAGGGTAAAGAACACATTCTGGGCATCTGGATACCACACCCTATTCTGAAAAGCCAAGTCAAAAGGGATCTCAGAAAGCACCGCAAATACCGCCAACCGGATGGCATAGGCTTTCAGGCTGTGGGTATAGATGACCCCCTCCGCCAGCAAAAAACAGAAGATGGGAAAGGCCAGCCGCCCCACCGCCCGCAGGTTCATATATTCCTGGCCCGGCACCAGCAGCACCGCCGCCACGTGGTCCAACAGCATGGAAGCCATGGCCAGCAGCTTCAGGCAGAACCCGTTGAGTCCGTAGGTCTCCTTCCAGCGCCTCCACGCCTGTCTCATACGTCCAGACACAGCTCCACCGGACAGTGGTCGGAGCCAAACACTTCTGTGTGGATGGCCGCGGAGACCAGCTTGGGCTCCAGGCACTTGGACACGCAGAAATAGTCAATCCGCCAACCGGCATTCTTTTCCCGGGCTTTGAACCGGTAGGACCACCAGGAATAGATGCCCTCCGCCTCCGGGTAGAAATACCGGAAGGTGTCCGTGAAGCCGGCGGCCAGCAGCTCCGTGAACTTGTCACGCTCCTCATCGGTGAAGCCGGCGTTCTTCCGGTTGGTCTTGGGGTTCTTCAGGTCAATCTCCTGGTGGGCCACATTCAGGTCCCCGCAAAAGACCACCGGCTTTTTCTCCTCCAGGCCCTTCAAATAGGCCCGGAAGGCGTCCTCCCACTCCATCCGGTAGGGCAGCCGGGCCAGGCCATCCTGGGAGTTGGGGGTGTAGCAGGTGATCAGGTAATACGCCGGGTACTCCAGGGTGATGACCCGGCCCTCGTGGTCATGCACCGGGATCCCCAGGCCGTAGGAAACGGACAGGGGCTCCTCCTTCACAAAGATGGCGGTGCCGGAGTAGCCCTTTTTCTCCGCGTAATTCCAGTACTGGCGGTAGCCGGGGAGGTCCAGGCTCACCTGGCCCTCCTGCAGCTTGCTCTCCTGGATACAGAAGGCGTCCGCGTCCGCCTCCCGGAAATAGTCCAGAAAGCCCTTGGTGACACAGGCCCGGAGGCCGTTGACGTTCCAGGATATGAATTTCTTCATAAAGTCCTCCTATTGCAGCTGGGCCAGGTGGGCCTTCACCTGCTCCATCATCTGGGTGTACTTGGCCAGCTTCTCCTTCTCCTCCTGGATCTTGGCCTCCGGGGCCTTGCTCAGGAACTTCTCATTGGAAAGCATGCCGTTGACACGAGCCAGCTCCCCGGTGAGCCGCTTCTCTTCCTTCTCCAGCCGCTCCCGCTCCTTAGCCACGTCCACCAGGTCCTCCAGGGGCAGGTACAGCACCGCGTCCGCCGTCACCGCGGAAACCGCATTTTCCGGAATGCCGGTGCGTTCCGCCTGAATCTTCACCTCGCTGGCGGAGCCCAGGGCGGCAAAGAAGGATTTGCTGCCCTCAAAGGTCTGGCGCACCGTCTCCTTCTCGGAAACCACGTACACCTGGGCCTTGCGGCTGGGTGCCACATTCATGGAGGTGCGCAGGTTCCGCATGGCCCGCACCGCCTCCTTCACCAGCTCCACCTGGGCTTCCGTCTCCGGGAAATCCCAGTCCTTCCGGGGCTCCGGCCAGGCGGACAGCATGATGGTCTCTTCCTCATCCTGGATGTTGCAGAAAATCTCCTCGGTGATGAAAGGCATGTAGGGATGCAGCAGCTTCAGGGCGGTGATCAGCACCGTCTTCAGGGTCCAGCAGGCCGCCTCCTTGCTCTTGGGGCTGCCGCCCTCCCGGAACCGGGGCTTCACCATCTCAATGTACCAGTCGCAGAACTCCTCCCAGATAAAGTCGTAAATCTTCTGCATGGCAATGCCCAGCTCAAATTTGTCCATGTTCTCGGTGACCTCGCCGGTGAGCCGGTTCACCTTGGACAGGATCCACCGGTCCGCGTCCTCCAGGTCCGCCAGGGCCACCTGGTTGGTGTCCACCCCGTCCATGTTCATGAGAATGAACCGGGAGGCGTTCCACACCTTGTTGGCAAAGTTCCGGCTGGACTCCACCCGCTCCCAGTAGAAGCGCATGTCGTTGCCCGGGGCGTTGCCGGTGACCAGGGTCAGCCGCAGGGCATCGGCGCCGTACTTGTCAATGACCTCCAGGGGGTCAATGCCGTTGCCCAGGGACTTGCTCATCTTCCGGCCCTGGGAATCCCGGACCAGGCCGTG
>CAJFTW010000085.1 GCA_904420025.1 Candidatus Pseudolachnospira avium | reverse complement strand
GTTCTGCGGATGGTACTGGAGGAGCGGGAGATCAAATACCACCCACAGTCGGTGATGAATGCGAAGATGAGTATTCCCTTCGCCGTAGGATTGGTACTCACGGATGGAGATGTGACATTGGACAGTTTCCGGCCGGAACGGCTGCAGGATCCCCAGGTGATTCAGGGCGGCGAGCTGGTAACCTACGAGATTGATCCAGCGTTGGAGCGGGAGCATGCACAGCGGGTGGAAATGGAGATCCGGCTGAAGGATGGACGGGTGATCCGGGGAACCGGGGAGCATGCGCTGGGGAGCATGGAGCGTCCCATGACCCGGGAGGAGTGTTACCGGAAATACGAGTCCTGTATGCGGCATTCCCGAAAGGAGAAGGTGGTCCGCAACATGGATACAATATTTGAAAAACTTCTGTCCCTGGAAGATTGCAGGGATATACGGGAGCTGGCGGACATGCTGTAGGAGGGAGGAAAAGCAATGATCAGCAAAGCAATGTGGGAGCGGGTGGATCAGATGGTTCGGGAATACTGGCACTACAACGATGAGGGAAAAGCCTACACCCCGGAAACCTGGACACCGCTGATGCAGCAGTTTGCGCTACTGAACCGGACCTATCGGAAAAACGGGCGGGGTTATGAGAGCCTGGTGCGGGAGCACCGGGAGAAAGAAGCGGCAGACAGTCAGAAAACGGAAGGGGGGCATGGCGAGGATGCTGGGAAAATGCCAGAGGAAACGCCCCGGGAAGTGCCAGTGGAGGAACTGCAGGACACCCAGGCAGCGCAGGAGATGAAGCGGCTGGCCCAGCTGGAGCGGGAACTGGTGCAGATCTGTGATCCGTCGTCCCTGAAGATTCCTCTGTGGAAGCCGGGCAACCTGCCGGATATGCGGAAAAACCCATATATACAGCTGGCTGATTCGGATGGGAACGCTACCCCGTCCCTGGATCCGGAGGACTATATGCCGGGCTTTGTCCCCTACTTCCTGGAAGATGGACAGGTACACCCGGTAATCCTGGTGCTGGCAGGCGGCCACCGGGGGAACTGTACTTCCGGGGATCCGGTATGCCGGTATTTCAATGGAATTGGCTGCCACGCGGTGCTCATGGGCCACCGGGTGGGCATTCAGAAGCTGAATTTCAGCCTGGACCTGCAGAGGGCTATCCGCCTGCTCCGAAGCCGGGCAGAAGAATGGAAGGTGGATCCGGACCGGATCGGCGCCATTGGCCTCTCCTTTGGCGGGGTGGTCATCACCGATTATATCGAACAGATGAAATACACGGATGTCCCGTCCAAGTATGATCCTTCCTACCAGGAGGATCAGGTGGACGCTTTGCCGGGAGAGCTCAATGCGTTCCTGGGCATCTATACCTCCTCGGATCCGTTTCTGAAACGGAGCGGTGAGCGGAATTATCCGCAGTATCCGCCGGTTTTCCAGGTGATTCCCGGAGCGGATCCTATGTTGGATTTCCAGGTAAGCTACCTGAATGATCTGGTACGCCATCAGGTACGGGTGGAAGCCCATCTGTTTGACGGTGGTGTCCATGGTTTTGCCCTGGGGGACAGCCAGATTGTGGTCAATGGGGTGGACGGGCACATCCCCGCCATTGCCCTTTGGCCGGAATTGGCGGAGCTGTGGCTGAAGCGGATTTGGGGCAGCCTGTAGGATTAGGAAAGGAGAGATTGGATTATGCTGCGGTACATTTTGAAGCGCCTGCTCTGGCTGATCCCCATTCTGCTGGGCGTATCCATCCTGATTTTCACCATCATGTATTTCTCCACCGGCGATCCGGCCCGGATTATGCTGGGCAGCATGGCCACAGAAGAGCAGCTGGAAGAGGCACGGGAGGAGATGGGCCTGAACAAAGGTTTTGTGGAGCAGTATCTGGATTTCTTGAACGGGGTCATCCATCTGGATCTGGGGACCTCCTACGTCAGCAAGCAGGATGTGTTTTCGGAGATTATGACCCGGGCGCCTTACACCATACGGGTGGCTGTGATCAGCCTGTTCCTGTCCATTATCATTGGGGTGCCGCTGGGAATTGTTTCCGCTGTCAATCAGTATTCCTGGAAGGATAACCTGGCTATGCTCATCTCCATGGTGTTTGTGTCCATGCCCAATTTTTGGGTGGCCATGCTGCTGGTGCTCCTGTTCAGCCTGCAGCTGGGGTGGCTGCCGGCGGTGGGGGTGTCCAGCTGGACCTGTTATATTATGCCCTGCATTGCCGTGAGCCTGGCCGGGGCGGCCACTTTCTCCCGGCAGACCCGTTCCAGTATGCTGGAGGTGATCCGGCAGGACTATATTGTGACGGCCCGGGCCAAGGGTGTAAAGGAAAATAAAGTGATCATGAAGCACGCTTTGAAAAACGCCCTGATTCCCATTATCACCGTCATTGGCGGCCGGGTGGGGAACATGCTGGGCGGTGCGCTGATTGCGGAGACCGTGTTCTCTATACCAGGCATGGGCGTTTATATTCTCAACGCCATCAACAACCGGGACTATCCGGTGGTCCGGGGAACTGCCCTAGTGATCTGTATTTGGTTCAGTGTCTGTATGTTGGCGGTAGACATTGTCTATGCGCTGGTGGATCCCAGAATCCGTTCTCAATTCGCAAGAAAGAAGAGGTGAGACCATGGCTGCTCAAACATCGACCGTGAAAAAGACCAACCGGACCAAGGAGGTTTGGCGCAGGCTTTTAAAGAACCGCCTGGCAGTGGCCGGCCTGATCTTTATTCTGTTTCTCTTTGTAGTGATGATTTTTGCGGACCAGCTGGCTCCCTACGGCTATGCGGACCAGGATTTCAGCGCCACCTACCAGGGGCCCAGCGCAGCGCATTGGCTGGGGACGGATCATCTGGGACGCGATATTCTCAGCCGACTGATCTATGGCTCCCGGGTTTCCATGGAGATTGCCCTCCTTTCGGTGGCCATCTCCGCTGCCATCGGTGTAGCGGTGGGCGCCCTGGCTGGGTTTTACGGCGGCGTGGTGGATAACCTGCTGATGCGGTTTCTGGATATTTACCAGTCCATTCCGGTGTTGATTTTGTCCATTGCCATTGCCACCTCCCTGGGGCCTGGTGTGCTGAATACCATCCTGGCTCTGGCCATCTCCGTGTGTCCCCAGTATGCCCGGATGATGCGGGCCTCCATTATGACCGTGCGGGATAAGGAGTACATAGAGGCGGCTACGGCCATCAATGCCAGCAATGCCCGGATTATCCTGAAGCACGCCATCCCCAACGCGTTTTCTCCTATGATCGTCAATATCACTATGAGCATTGGCTCCTCCATGCTGACCGCCGCAACCCTGAGTTTTGTGGGACTGGGGGCACAGCCGCCCTCGCCGGAGTGGGGCGCCATGCTGACGGCGGCCAAGAATTATATCCGGGATTACCCATATATGATCACCTCACCAGGTGTCTGCATTATGCTCAGCGTCCTTTCCTTTAATGTCCTGGGAGACGGGCTTCGGGATGCCCTGGATCCGCGTCTGAAGAATTAGGAGGCAGCCATGGAAGAGAAAAAATTGCTGAAGATCGAAGATCTGGTGGTGGAATACCGGACAGACGGAGGCGTCATCCATGCGGTCAACGGCCTGAGGCTGGAGCTGGACCGGGGGGAGGCCCTGGGGCTGGTGGGGGAAACCGGCGCCGGAAAAACCACCGTGGCCAAGTCCATTCTGCGGATTCTGCCGGATCCGCCGGCCAAAATCTGCAGCGGCAGCATTGAGTTTGAGGGGGAAGACCTGCTGAAGCTCAGCGAGTCCAAAATGCAGAAAATCCGCGGAAATAAAATCTCCATGATTTTTCAGGATCCCATGACGGCCCTGAACCCGGTGGAGACCATCGGAGAGCAGATAGCGGAGACGGTGCGGATTCACAACAAGCTCTCCCGGGCGGAGGCCCAGAAGCGGACCATTGAGATGCTGGAGATGGTGGGCATCCCCGGCGAGCGGTACGGGGAGTTTCCCCATCAATTTTCCGGAGGCATGAAGCAGCGGGTGATTATTGCCATGGCCCTGGCCTGCAATCCGGAACTGCTACTGGCGGATGAGCCCACCACGGCCCTGGACGTGACCATTCAGGCCCAGGTACTGGAGATGATGGCCCAGCTAAAAAAGGAGCTGTCCACAGCCCTGATCCTGATCACCCATGACCTGGGGATTGTGGCGGAGATGTGTGAGAAGGTGGCAGTGGTCTACGCCGGAGAGATTGTGGAGTATGGCACTGCCGACCATATCTTTAACCATACCGGCCACCCTTACACTGTGGGCCTGTTCCAGTCCCTGCCCCGGCTGAACTCTACGGAGAAGCGGCTGAAGCCCATCAAGGGCCTGATGCCGGATCCCTCCGCGCTGCCGGATGGCTGCCGGTTCTGCCCCCGCTGCCCTCTGGCCGCGGAGATCTGTGAGAAGGAGAATCCGGCGCTGCAGGAGGTGGCGGAAGGCCACTTCGTCAAGTGCCATAGATGGAAGGAGGGCGCGGGATGTCTGTAATTCTGGAAGTACAGGATCTGAAGAAATATTTCAAGACCGGCCGAGGCATGCTCCACGCCGTGGACGGTATCAACTTTCGGCTGGAGGAGGGCAAGACCCTGGGAGTGGTGGGCGAGTCCGGCTGTGGCAAGTCCACCCTGGGGCGCACCATTCTGCACCTGCTGGACAGCACGGACGGCAAGATATTTTTTGAGGGGGAGGATGTGACCCATCTGGATAAGCCAGGCCTTCGGAAATACCGGGAAAAGATGCAGATTATCTTTCAGGATCCCTTCTCCTCCCTGGATCCCCGGATGACGGTCAGCGAGACCATCATGGAGCCGCTGATTCTAAAAGGAGGAATCAGCAAGGAAGAAATGGCCCGGCAGACAGCGGAGCTGATGGAGACGGTAGGGCTGGCTTCCCGTTTTGCCAACGCCTATCCCCATGAGATGGATGGCGGCAGACGGCAGCGGGTGGGCATTGCCCGGGCCCTGGCCCTGAATCCTAAATTTATTGTCTGCGACGAGCCGGTTTCCGCCCTGGACGTGTCCATCCAGGCTCAGGTGCTGAATCTGATGCTGGATTTGCAGGAGGAGCGGAACCTGACCTATATCTTTGTGACCCACGATCTTTCCGTGGTCAAATATATTTCGGACGAGATTATGGTCATGTATCTGGGGCAGATGGTGGAGAAGGCTCCCTCGGAGGAGCTGTTTGCCCATCCGCTTCATCCTTACACCAAAGCGCTGCTTTCCGCCATCCCGGTGCCGGAGGTTCCGTACCGGCGGCAGCGGATTCTGCTGAAGGGAGAGATTACCTCCCCCATTGACCCCAAGCCTGGCTGCCGTTTTGCGGCCCGGTGCATGTACGCCACAGAGGAGTGCAAAAAACCTCAGATCACCGAGGAAATCCAGCCCGGTCACCATGTGGCCTGCTGCCGGGTGCGGGAGATTCATACGCCGGAGGAGAACGGCTGAGGATCGTATCTTTTGCGGGACAGTATCTTTTCAGGAACGCCGTAAGCGGGGAACGCGGCTGTCACCCGGCGGGGGCGTCCCTGGGGAAATAGAAGCTTAAGAAGGAGGAAAAAATGAAGAGAAGAAACAAGATATTGGCAGGAATGCTGGCACTGGTTATGGCGGTTTCTCTCACCGCCTGCGGCGGTGGAGGCGGCGAGACGAACGCCACCGGTTCTGCCGGGGAGAGCGACGAGGCTTCCTCCGGCGGTTCCACCAAGGATACGCTGAACATTGGCATCAACAGTGATTCCAGCACACTGGCGCCGGTGTATAACTCCAAAAACCCCGGCTATGCGGTGTATGAGACCCTGTACTATGTGGATGCCAGAACCGGCGATTATGTCATGCAGATGGCAGAATCCGTGGAAATTACGGATGACACCCACATGACGGTGAAGCTGAAGGAGGGGATTACGGACAGCGCGGGGCAGCCTTTTACCGCGGACGATGTGCTGACGTCCATTGCCTATGCCAACACCGATACCATCTCCGCCATGTATGTGCCATACATTGACCTGGAGGCCTCCCATGTGGTGGATGACCTGACCGTGGAGATTGTGCTGACGGAGACCAACGTGATCCAGTGGATTCAGCTGGGCGATGTGCGGGTGTTCTGCCAGGAATCCATGGATGCCAGTGAGGACGGCATGATCAACAATCCGGTGGGCACCGGCCCCTATGTGGTTACCGAATACATCCCCGGCTCCTCCATCCGGATGGAGGCCCGGGACGATTACTGGGGAGAGGCACCGGCCATCCGGTATGTCAATTGGATTGTTATTTCCGAAAACGCCCAGCGGGCCATTGCCCTGGAATCCGGGGAGATTGACCTCTGCCTGGACACGGCGGCCAGTGACTTCCTGCGGTTTGAAGGAAATGAGTCCTTTGCGACATACCAGCGGGCACAGGTAAAGGATTCCATTCTGGAGTTCAACTGCTCAGAGAATTCCATTTGTTCAGATGTGCGGGTGCGCCAGGCCATCGCCTATGCGGTGGACGCCAACGCCATTCTGAACAATGTGTACAGCGGTCTGGGCGAAGTGACCAACGGCGCCACCTCCAATACCTGTATTGGTTTTGACCCCAGCTGGAATGAAGATTACTATTCCTACAACGTGGACCGTGCCAAGGAGCTGCTGGCGGAGGCCGGCATTGCCGAAGGCACCCACCTGGTGCTGGGCAACAACGGTACTTCGGAGAACTCCATGATTGCGGAGATTGTCCAGTCCTTCATGATGTCCGCTGGCCTGGACGTGGAGATAGTCACCTACGACAACGCCACCTGGACCAGTGTTCGTCAGGATGCGGACAGCGGCATTGACGTGGCGGTGCAGGTGTACTCCAGCCCGGACGGCTACTATCCGGGACAGATCTGGTCCGGTGTGTTCACCTCCGGCACCAACCACTATGAGAATCAGCAGCTGTACGATCTGGTCATGGAGGCCATGGGAACAACAGATGCCGCCAAGCAGGAGGAGCTGAACCGCCAGATCAATGACATTATGGTCAGCGAGCTGCCCGGCTATGGCCTGGTATCCATGAGCTCCCTGTATGTATGGAACGCCTCCCTGCAGGGTGTGGAGGAAATGGCAGCGGCCAATTCCCGGATTATTCCCAGTCAGTTGTCCTTCCAGTAAGGCAGACAGAAACAGGCACAATTTCACTTCCGTGCGGGGCGGTGGCAGCACCCTCCGCACGGTTTTTAGAAGAGGAGAAAGATGATTACCAGAAAAAATATTGAGATTGCTATGCGGGACGGCCTGATTCTCCGGGCAGATTTGTATTTGCCTGGGGAGGGGACAAATTATCCCTCCATTTTGGTCCGGACCCCTTACGATAAGACAGAATTTGCCTCCAAGCCCCGGTACACGGCACCGGAGCTGTATGTGGAAGCTGGATATGCGGTGCTGGTGCAGGACTGCCGGGGCACCGGCGCCTCCGAAGGGCAGTATCAGCCCTGGCTGATGGATGCGGAAGACGGCTACGACACGGTGGAATGGATGGCAGAACGGGAATGGTGCTCCGGAAAGATCGGCATGATGGGCTCCTCCAACCTGGGCGCCACCCAGCTGCTCACCGCCTCCATGCGGCCGCCCCATCTGACCTGCATCTGCCCGGCGGGAACCTCTGCAGGCTTTCCCTTCTTTAAAAACGGGATCATGGATCTGGCTGGCACTTCTATATGGTACATGCAGCAGGCGGTGCGCACATCCCAGCGGGCCGGTATGGCGCCGGAGGAGCTGAAAAAGCTGGAGGAGCGGATGAAAGAGCTGTCTGACCAGGTGGAGGAGCAGTTTACCTGCCTGCCGTTAAAGGACATTCCCTTTGCCAATGTGGAAGAGGTGCAGATGGACCGGTTTTTCCTGGAATATCTGGACCATCTGGAGGACATCTCCTACTGGAGCAAGCTGCACATGCCGGCGGATATTCGGGCCATTGAGGTGCCCACCCTGTGGATTTTGAACTGGTACGACCATCTGGGCAAGACCGTGCTGGAGGGCTACCAGACCATGAAGAGCTTCTGCGTTCCCAGCGCCCAGGATAATCTGTATCTGTATGTGGGGCCCTGGCGGGTTTACGGCGGTGTTTCGGGCAGTGATGCGGCGGCCTGTATTCCCGGGGATCCCACGGAGCAGCCGGTGTGGGGTATTGGCAAACGGCTTTCGGAGATCTTAACCAGTTGGTTTGACTGGTGGCTGAAGGGGGAGGATACCGGCTTTAACCGGGAGCAGCATGTGCTGGTCCATACCCTGGGGGAGGAATCCCGCTGGCGCTATGAGAAAACCTGGCCTCTGCCGGAAACCGGATTTACCCGGTTCTTCCTGACCTCGGCAAAAGGGGCCAATTCCCTGGCCGGGGATGGGCGGCTGACCCTGGATCAGCCCGGGGCTGAGAAGCCGGACCTTTACCGCTACAATCCGGCCAACCCGGTACCCAGTAAGTCCGGTCTGGTGATCAATCCCAAGGACAAGCTGGTGCAGGATCAGACCGAGGTGGAGGAGCGGCAGGATGTGCTGGTCTACTCTACGGATGTCCTGGAGGCTCCTCTGGAGGTGACCGGGCCGGTAACCGTCAAGCTGTGGGCCTCCACAGACGGACCGGATACAGATTTTGTGGCCAAGCTGGTGGATGTGGGGCCGGATGGCATCCCCTACAATCTGACCGAAGGGGTGGTCCGGGCCAAGTTCCGCCAGGGGTGGGAGAAGCCGGAGCTGCTGGTTCCCGGAGCGATTTATGAGTATGAGATTGACCTGGGCGGTATTGGCATGGTCTTTGGAAAAGGCCACCGGATCCGTCTGGAGATTGCCAGCAGCAACTTCCCCAAGTGGGACCGGAACCTGAACACCGGCCATCCTATG
>CAJFTW010000084.1 GCA_904420025.1 Candidatus Pseudolachnospira avium | reverse complement strand
CATAGGATGGCCGGTGTTCAGGTTCCGGTCCCACTTGGGGAAGTTGCTGCTGGCAATCTCCAGACGGATCCGGTGGCCTTTTCCAAAATCTCCATCCGTGAGTACCAGCCCCACGGCGAAGGGAATACTCATCTTCGCATTCATCACCGACTGTGGGTGGTATTTGATCTCCCGCTCCTCCAGTACCATCCGCAGAACCTGACTGACCCGCAGGTGAATCTCCCTTATCTCCTCTCTCTGGATTTGATGTCCCTGCAATAGTTCCTGCAAAAGGCCAATGGTCACATGGGTGGCTCGGCAGCAGGGCCATGGCTTAAAGCTGATCTGCCCGCTCTCCCAGCGGCTTCCCAGCCCACCGGTAAGCGGTTCCGGCTTATACCGGCCTCTGGCATAAGCCGCATAGTAACCCTTATTCCCTTCCAGGGGCTTCTCAAACCGGGCCTGGACCCCTTCCCGGGCCAGCAGACTGGCCTCCACGGCTGCCTGGGCCGCCAGCCCGTCCCGCACCAGCCGGATCACACTGGCCCGGCTGTTCACCGACTCACCGCTGCAAGTGTAGCTGTTCATATCCAGAGCCAGGGCATCCAGCGTCTGTTCCCGGCTCAGCCGCAGCATCCGGCAGAGGGCGAAGGTGGTTCCCAGAGAGCCATGGACCGGCGGCATATACCAGCCGTACTGCAGCAGGTCCTCCTCCTGGGCTGCCGAAAGCCGGCACGTCACCTCGCTGGCCAGCACCAGGGCAGTGAGAAATTCCTTTCCACTGATTCCACCCGCCTCCTCCGCCACTGCCAGCAGTGCTGGAATGCTCACCGCATTGGAATGGACAAAAGCGGTGTCATGGGAATCCTCAAAATCCATGGCATGGGATAACGCACCGTTGGCCAGTGCTGCCATGGGGGCAGACACCCGCGCCTCTGCTCCCAGAAGGGTGGATTGGCCCGGACCGGAGTACTGCTTGGCGTAGCGAACAAAATACCGGCAGGCAGGCTCCAGATGGGTGGCAGCCACCATCACGGAAAGACCATCTATCAAAGCTTTTTTCTGCACCTCTATCACGGAGCCGGGAATTGCCTCATATTCCAATGCTCCGCTGAAACGAACCAAAGCGTCCGTCACCGACATAGCCATCCCTCTCTTCTTCGTCTGATTAATTTGTGTTCCGTTCTATTTTTATCAAACTATAGCATTCTGCACATTCCAGTGTCAACGAAACAGGATATTTATGAGTTTTAATAGATTTTTATCCATATTTTGTTGTGAAACCGTGTATCTTTTGCACAGTTAAGCTTGATATTCTTTTTATTTTCTCCTATAATGCATACAAGACTTTTTGTACAGGAGAGGAAAAATATGCCCTATATCAATCCTATTCTCAAACATTTGGGTGGGAAAATTCTTTATCGGAAGATCACGGATCCCTATCTGGCCTCGGACAGTTCTATCCTCCTGGCGCCAGTATCCCTGCCACTGGCAGAACATACGGTACTGATTGGAACCTACAAAACCCTCTGCGACCAGTTTGCACAAACCACACCGCTCCCCCATACCACTGCCATTGTGACCAAGGCAGACGGGCATCCGGATCCGGCCCGGATGAAATTTCAAACCGACAATCTGGTATTTACGGAAGCGGATACCCTCCAGGCTTATGCCCACTTTTTAAGCTGTTTTCACCAGTATCATGTGTGGCGGTACCGGCTGAACAGCGCCTTCACCTACGCCGATTCCCGCACGTTTTTGCCGGCCCTGTCCCAGACCGCCCAGTGCGCGGTGTACATTTATTCCGCCTCCGGCCATATTCTGATGGATTACTCCACCAAAGCCTTCCACAACGATTACACCGAGTCCCTCAAAACCTGCCGGACACTGCCGGAAGAAATCCAGGCCCATCTGCGGGAGGAAACGCCGGAAATGCCCCTGTACCTGACCCTTTCCAACGGGTATTCCTGTCTGTTGTACTCCATGACCGATGCCATGGGCTACTCCATTTTGCTGCTCCTGCTGTACCAGGGCAAGCTGTCCATTGCCATTCCCCCGGACGATTTTCTCCTGATTATTGCCGGCCAATGGGAAAAGCATTTGGATTTCCAGCAAAGCTTCCACAAGCTGCCGCCTCCCACCGCATGCGACAAACTGCTGGAGGCTTTGTATGAAAACAGTATCACAGACCCTTACCTGATCGGAGAAATGATCGGCCGGCTGGACAATCCGCTGCAGCGGTACGTGGGTTTTCTCTACATTGCCTTTCCAAAGGCGGAAAACCCGGCCCTCTATCTCCGGAGCCTGAAGGAGGAGCTGCGCCTGTTTTTCCCGGGCCACAACATCGGCTACTGCCAGGATGCCCTGGTGGTCATTCTTTCCTGTGAGGAAAACTTCTTTTCCACCGCGATGCCGGAGGATGGGAAAGCCTTTGACACCTGGCTGCGGGAAAAGAACGCCTACGCTGGCAGCAGCATGGCTACCCAATACTGGGAAAAACTTCACACGCAGCTGCGGTTCGCCCAAAGCATCTGCCATCTGGGCCTCTTCCTTTTTGCGGATCGGGAACGGCGCCTGTTCGACTGTATCCGGCTGCAAACTTATCAGATCATTGATCTTTGCGCCAAGGCTTTTCTGGAGGAGTACGGCCACGATGACCTGATCTACCTGACCCATCCGGCGTTGATCCAGCTGTCCCGGTATGACAAGGCCAACGGCACCAACCTTCGCCACACGCTGTTCTGCTATCTGCTCAGCGGGTGCAACGTCAATCAGGCGGCGGACATCCTATACATGCACCGGAACACCGTCCGCAACCAGCTGCACCGGATCCTGGAGCTGACCCATGTGGACCTGGATGACGGCTACCTGCGGCTGAACCTGCTGCTGTCCTGCCAAATGATCCGCTACTATGAAAAAGTCCTGGGACATCATCTGAAACTGTGATGGGAAGCTTTGGGAACACTTGACAGAATCCTTCCGGAATAGTACCTGGCTTGTAGAATGTTAGTCTGTGTGAAGACTGCTTGTGAAACAACAGGCCACCGGTTTAACCGGTGGCCTGTTCAGACTTTATACAATATCTCTCAGCAGTTCTTTCGTCATCTATCCGATCAAAACCTTCTTCCCCTCAAAAGCAAACCCGTATTTCCGGATATTTTTCACACCTTTTTCTGCCAAGATGGATGCATACCGTTTCTCCTCAATCTGTTCCAACGCCGCCTGCACGGTCTCCTGAAGGCTCTTTTCATCCTCCGGGTCATGGACCTTGAATTCCAGGATAATGCCATCCAGACCGTCTCTTCTTGGCTCCAGCAATACGTCATACCTGCCGAAGCCGCTCTCCCGGTTGGAGGTAATGATATAACGGTCGGACAGCTCCACCATAAGCCCCAGCACGAAACCATGATAAAATCGTTCCGGCTCTGCTTCTTTAGACGGTCCTTTTCCCGTATCAAAATAACTGAAGGTAGACAAAGCCACACGGTTCATATACACGTTCATCGCTTTCACGTTCCCCTGCAGCAGCGCTTGGATAAAGTCATTATAATCGGCTCCTGCCTCTGAGAACCAGCTCCCCACGATCTTGCGGAACATGAGCCTCACTTCCAGGTTCGTAAGTTCCAGCTCATACTTCGGTTCTCCATATTCGAAGACATCCCGATTTTCTTCATAGGTCTCATAGGACACCACTCTCAGATACCCGCTGGCAAGGAGCAGACTCCAGATGGCTTCTTCATTTCCGTCCAGTTGATCATATACTATCTGTTCATCAATCTGCGTCCAAAGATGTTCCCCTCGAAGCAGGCCTTCAAAGTCAGCCTTGATACGTCTGTCCCCCTCCCGGATCAGCTTGCCCACCAGGCTGTTGGAGCTGGTGTTGGCCCAATAAGTGTTAAATTTACGCTTATCCAGATAATTCAGGATGGACCAGGGATTATAAATATCCTTCGTGCTCCCAAAAATAAATCCGTCATACCAACGCTTTACTTCATTTTTTTCTTTATATCCATATTCATCCATGGCGGCAAAGACTTCCGCCTCCGTAAAACCAAAGGATGTCGCGTATTTATCCGAGGTCGTTGTAACTACCTCTATATTATTCAGATCCGAAAAAATGGACTCCTTGCTGACCCGTGTGATTCCGGTCATAATGGCCCGCTCCAGCCAGGGATTTGTCTTAAAAGTAGAATTGAACAGACTCCTGGTGAAAGCTGCCAATTCCTGCCAATACCCGTCCACGTAGGCTTCCTGCATGGGCGTGTCATATTCGTCAAGAAGGATAATCACTTTCTTATGATAATAACGACTCAGATACTTTGCCAGGTTATGGATCGCCATGGAAGCCTCCATGTCTCCCATATCCACAGAAATACTCCGAAAGAACTCCCTGTCCGTATCTTCCATAGCGTCACTGTCCTGTAAAAATGCATAATCTGCATATAAGTCCGCCAGCATCTGACAGATTTTTCTTCTGGTAATGGTATAATCCGTCTCCTTTATATTGGCAAAAGACAGGCTTATCACCGGATAAGTTCCCTGTAGTTTCCGGTACTTTTCCTCCTGCCAGATGGACAACCCCTCGAACAGATCGGTCCGGCCCGCATAATTTACGGAGAAGAACTGCTCTACCATACTCATGGTCAGCGTTTTCCCAAATCTCCGGGGACGGGTAATCAGGGTGACACTGTCGCCACCTTCCCACCAAGCCTTGATGAAATCTGTTTTGTCAATATAGAAATAGTTATTTTCCCTTATCTGCGCATATTCCTGAATCCCAATCCCGACTATACGAGCCATCTTCCGCTCCTCTTCTTGACCGAATCTTTTTGCTACTATTTTTTATAGTATAACGAAACATGGCAAAAAATACAAGGCAGGACATTAGACGGCTTATGGGAAAAAGTCCTGGGACATCATCTGAAACTGTGATGGGACGCTTTGGGAACACTTGACAGAATCCTTTCTGGATAGTATGATAGACAGCGAATATAACAGAAAGGATGTGAACGCATACATGGACGACAGTTCAGGCGGTGACAATGACACGCCTCACAAGCGAATGATTCCATGTGATGCCATGAATAGCTAGAGGTATGGCCTTCCTCCGGTTGTGGAGGGGAGGGTCATACCTTTTACGCATTTTTATGGAAAATCTTGTGGAAAACCATTATTCTTGAGAGGAGTATCAAAAACGTTACCATGTTACAACCGATTATATTGCTGATTGTTCTGATTTTTGTGAATGCTTTCTTTGCCTGCGCGGAGATTGCCGTGATCTCCATGAACAAGGCAGAGCTGAAGCAGCTGACTGCGGAGGGAAACAAGAAGGCCAAAAAACTGACCTATCTGACGGAGCAGCCTTCCCGTTTCCTGTCTTCCATCCAAATTGCCATTACCCTGGCAGGGTTTCTGCAAAGTGCCTTTGCCGCAGAAAACTTCGCCGGCCCTCTAACCTCCCTGCTAATCCAGGTAGGGGTACCCATGCCGGAGAATGTACTGCGAACCGTTTGCGTGGCGCTGATTACCGTAATCCTGTCCTACTTCAACCTGGTCTTCGGTGAGCTGGTGCCCAAGCGGTTAGCCATGAAGAAAACCGAGGCCATGGCCATGGGCATGGCCAACATCCTGTACGCAGTGGCCAAAATCTTCACCCCTATTGTCTGGTTCCTGTCCGCTTCCACCAATACGGTGCTGCGGCTCATGGGCATTAATCCCAAGGAGGAGGAGGAAAAGGTCACCGAGAAGGAGATTCTGATCATGCTCACCGAGGGCAATGAGCAGGGCACCATTCGGGATGACGCCAGCGAGATCATTCAGAACGTATTCGACTTTGACGATACCTCGGTGCTGGATCTCTGTACCCACCGGCGGGACATCATCCTCCTGTACCAGGAGGATGACGAAAAGGAATGGGAGGAGACCATTTATACCAGCCGTCATACCTTCTACCCCATCTGTGGGGAAAATCCAGATGACATCATCGGCATCCTGGACACCCGGGATTACTTCCGCATGGAGGACCGGAGCCAGAAGGCGCTGATGGAAAAGGCCGTCACCCAGCCATTCTTTGTGCCGGAGGGCATGAAGGCCAACGTGTTGTTCCAGGAGATGAAGGAAAAGCGCACCTACTTTGCCGTGGTGCTGGATGAGTACGGCTCCCTGGCCGGCATCATCACCCTCCACGACCTGATGGAGGACTTGGTGGGCCGCCTGGATGAAAAAGATGAGCCCAACGAAGCGGACGAGATTGAGGAAGTGGGAGAAGATCAGTGGAACATACAGGGCAGCGCCCTGCTGGACGATGTGGCGGAGCAGCTGGAGCTGGATCTGCCCATAGACGAGTACGATACCTTCAGCGGCTATATCTGCAGCATCATTGGCCGGGTCCCCAAGGACGGGGAATCCTTCCAGTGTGAGACACCGGACCTGCTGGTGGACGTCCACCAGGTGGAGAACCATGTGATTGTCTCTACCACCGTGCAGAAGAAACCCAAGGAGGAGGAAAGCGAGGACGCCTCCTAACCCCGGAGATAGCCCTGGCGTCCTCTCCGGATCAACTGGCGCGGAAAGCCCCCCCACCTGCCATGAAGGCAGAAGGGAGGGGCTTTCATGTATGATGGTGATGCCTGCGCCAGCGGGCATGGGTGTTTGCGCGACATGCCCGGAGGGCAGGCAAACTAAAGCATCTGCTCGCTTCTCTGAATCAGCTCATCCTGCACCCGCTCGGTGAGGGTGACATAGTAGGCGCTGTAGCCGGCCACCCTCACAATCAGATCCCGGTATTTTTCTTTGTCCTTCTTGGCCTCCAGCAGCGTTTCCTTGCTGACCACATTGAATTGAATCTGCTTGCCGCCATGGGTCAAATAGGTTTTCACCATGCTGCCCAGCTTATCCAGATCCGCATTGGTCTTTAGGGCGGAGGGGTGGAATTTCATGTTCATCAGGGTAGCCATAAACTCGTCCTGGGGGATCTTCATGGCGCTCTGAAGCACTGCCAGCGGGCCATGGGTATCCTTCCCCTGCTCCGGGGAGATGGAGGCGTCCGCAAAGGTTTCCCCATTGCACCGGCCATCCGGCGTGGCACCGGTGAGGGAGCCTCCTGGGGCGTGGGCCGTAATGGAGATGGCCGTGGGCAGCACCGGCGCGTCAAAGGCCGACCGGAAGGTCCGCACAATCTGCCCTATGTCATGCCAGAGCCGTGCGCCAATCCGATCCACATAGTCGATGTTGTTGCCATACTTGGGCGCAGCCAGACAGGCCTTCCGCACATCCTCATAGCCCTCCCAGTCCGCTGCCAGCGCCGCCAGCAGCCGCTCCGCAGAGACGGTGTGCTCATCAAACACCAGCTTCTTGATGGCTGCCAGGGAGTCCATGGTGTTGGCCATGCCCACCACATTCACCGCGGAACCGTTCTCAAAGGGCATCTTCCGGTCCAGCCCATCCCGGGCAATTTCCATGCCATCCTGCAGGAAGGCGCTGTGGAAAATATCCGGATACAGATCCCGCTGGCTCACAATCAGGATGTTATGCTCCTCCACCACCTCTCCCACAATGTGGTGTACCTGCTTCAGGAAAGCCTGGTAGAAATCTTCATAGGAGGAAAAATCCGCGAACTTGCCGGTGGCCGGGCCCTGGCGGGTCCCGGTCCGGGGATTGATGCCGTCGTTCATGGCCAGCTCCAGGATCATGGGGACCATCATCATGCCAAAGGCCTGGTTCCGGGATGCCCCCGGCAGCATAATGTCCATGCAGCCGGCAATGGCAAACTTCCGGGCCTCCCGCAGGGGAATCCCCTCATCCGTCAAAAACTGAATGTAGCAATCCTCGGAAATGAAAGCCGGCATACCGATGCCGGTGCGCACCACCTCCATGGCCTTGCGCATCAGCTCCGGCGGCGTGTTTTGGTTGACCCGCACCGTCAGGGTGTGGTGGGGCGTCTGCACCTCCTTGGCTGCCTCCAGCAGCAGATAGGTCAGCTCGTTGGTGGCATCGTTGCCGTCCTCATCGCAGCCGCCGATGACAAAGTTGTGCCACCGGGCCATGCCAGCCCATTTTTCCCGCTGGCCCTTGCCGCCGCCCACAAAGTTCATCTGCATGATCTTCAGCCGCAGGCACTCCAGCAGCTCCAAGGCCTCCTCCCGGGTGATCCGCCCTGCCTCCAAATCCGCCTTGTACAGGGGATACATATACTGGTCGAACCGGCCGCCGGGGGTGGTGCCGGAGCCAATGAGGATCCAGTAGAAGAAGAAGGCCTGAATCCCCTCCCGGAAGGTCTGGGCCGGGTATTCCGGCACCCGGCGGCAGATCTGGGCAATCTGTTGCAGTTCCGCCTGCCGCTTCTCATTCGGCTCCTCTGCCGCCATTTTCTCCGCCAGATCCGCATAGCGGTTGGCCAGCCGGATCATAGCCGGGAAGCCGATGAGGCAGGCCCGGTAAAAATCTGCCTTCCGCACATCCTCCGTGCTGTAAAACCGCAGCGCCTCCAGCTTTTCCTTTGCCTCCTCGATCACCGCCCGGTAACCGGTATGGATCACCTTTCCGTAATCCGGACAGTTGAGACTGGTAGGGCCCATGCCCAGGCCCCAGCCCACACCGGCAGACCCCTGTCCCCGGCCCTCGGCCTTATCTTTCCAGGGCGGGCAGAGGAAGCCGCACTGGATAAAGGGCCACAGCCGCTCATCGTTGTAATAGGATCCCTGGCGCTCATCCTGGGTCCGGCCTTTGTTCAGGAAATAGTCATCCAGGCTCCGAAGAATCTTATGATCCTCCTCGGTAATAGTCAGCTGCCCTCCGGCCAGCAGATCCTGCAAGTCCTCCTCCGGCCAGCCCGGCCCCTGGGAGCCCAGCTCCATACCCATGGGCTTGGAGGCGATATTGCCGATGAGCAGCTCATCCGGCTCAATAAAAATGGTCCGCTTGTCCAGGTAATCCGCTGTAGCCTGGGCCCGCCGGATAATCTGTGGCCAACCATCGTTTTTTTCAAAGGATTCTTTTATGATCTGTGCCTTCTCCACGCAGATAGGGAATTTGTCCACCCGCAGCGCTTCCCGCAGGCGCTGAATACGATCTGTCATGCTGCAAAGCCTCTCTTTCCGGCGGTTCTTCTGCCCGGCAGGTACCGCCTTTTTTGTTTCTATCTTTATCATAGGGAAGAAACAGCTTTGCTGACAATGTTTTTCCCGGGATTTGCGGATGTTTGTGCCGCCTGGCCAACCGGGAGGGGATGGATCAGGCACTTTTGCACAATCCTCCTTAAGGAACATGCGCAAAAAGGAAGGCCACCCCTTTCTGAGGTAAGCCTTCCTTTCTTATGCTACAGCCGTTGCCGGCCTCTCTGTTCTGTCTGTCTTACATCATCCCCATGTTGGGATCCGCCGCCGGCGCCTTGGGCTCCTTGATGGTGGAAACCACAGCCTCGGTGGTCAGCAGGGTGGAGGCAACGCTGGTGGCGTTCTGCAGGGCGCTCCGGGTCACCTTAGCGGGATCCAGGATACCGGCCTCTACCATGTTCTCGTACTTCTCGCTGAGCACATCAAAGCCGATGCCGGGCTCAGACTCCATCACCTTGTTGATGATGACAGCGCCTTCCAGGCCTGCGTTGGCGGCAATGTGGAACAGCGGGGCCTCCAGGGCCTTCAGAACCAGCTCCGCACCGGTCTTCTCATCCCCGTGCAGATCCTTGGCCATCTCGCCCACCTTCTTGGCAGCGTGGATATAAGCGGAACCACCGCCGGCGATAATGCCTTCCTCCACGGCAGCCCGGGTAGCAGCCAGCGCATCCTCCATGCGGAGTTTGGCTTCCTTCATCTCCGTCTCAGTGGCAGCGCCAACCCGGATGACAGCTACGCCGCCGGACAGCTTGGCCAGCCGCTCCTGGTATTTCTCCTTGTCAAACTCAGAGGTAGTCTCCGCCAGCTGTGCCTTGATCTGGCCGATTCTGGCATCAATATCCTTCTTGGCGCCCAGGCCGTCCACAATGATGGTGTTCTCCTTGGTCACCTTCACAGACTTGGCATGGCCCAGCATATCCATGGTGGCATCCTTCAGCTCATAGCCCAGCTCCTCGGAGATCACCTGGCCGCCGGTGAGCACGGCGATATCCTTCAGCATCTCTTTGCGGCGGTCGCCGTAGCCCGGAGCCTTTACGCCCACAACGGTGAAGGTACCGCGCAGCTTGTTGACAATCAGGGTGGTCAGGGCCTCACCCTCAATATCCTCGGCAATAATCAGCAGCTTCCGGCCGCTCTGTACCAGCTGCTCCAGCAGAGGCAGGATCTCCTGAATGTTGGAGATCTTCTTATCGGTGATCAGAATGCAGGGATCCTCCAGGACCGCCTCCATCTTCTCCATATCGGTGCACATATAAGCGGACAGATAGCCGCGGTCAAACTGCATACCTTCCACCAGATCCAGCTCGGTCTGCATGGTCTTGGACTCTTCAATGGTGATTACGCCGTTGCCGGAAACCTTCTCCATAGCCTCGGCAACCATCTCGCCTACCGCGTCATCCCCGGCGGAGATCGCTGCCACACGGGCAATCTGCTCCTTGCCGCTGATGGGCTTGCTCATCTCCTTGATAGCCTCCACGGCGGTCTCGGTGGCCTTCTTCATGCCCTTACGCAGGATGATGGGGTTGGCACCGGCAGCCAGGTTCTTCATGCCGGCGTTGACCATGGCCTGGGCCAGCACCGTGGCGGTGGTGGTTCCGTCTCCGGCCACATCGTTGGTCTTGGAGGCAACCTCCTTGATCAGCTGGGCGCCCATGTTCTCAAAGCCATCCTCCAGCTCAATCTCCTTGGCGATGGTCACACCGTCGTTGGTGATCAGCGGAGATCCGAAGGACTTATCCAGCACTACGTTTCTTCCTTTCGGTCCCAGGGTTACCCGAACCGTGTTTGCCAGTTTATTGACACCTGCTTCCAGAGCAGCTCTTGCTTCCGCGCCGTATTTGATTTCCTTAGCCATAATTGATCAGCCTCCTTATTTCTCCACAATGGCGACAATGTCGCTCTGCTTTACCACAATATACTCTTCCTCTTCCAGCTTAACCTCGGTTCCCGCATATTTGGAATAGATCACCAGGTCGCCAGGCTTCACTTCCATTTTAACTTCCTTGCCGTCAACCATTCCGCCGGGGCCAACCGCAACGACCTCTGCCTGCTGGGGTTTCTCCTTGGGAGCGCCGGTCAGGATAATGCCGGACTTGGTGGTCTCCTCTGCTGCTACATGTTTTAACACAACCTTGTCGCCCAAAGGTAATAACTTCATGTTATCATTCCTCCTTGTTCTTACCGTTTCGTTTTCTGTTAGCACTCATTAAATTCGAGTGCTAATCACTGTGTATATATTATTCATTTGACGGCGGAAATGCAACCCGGTAATTTGACTTGAAATTTTTATTTTTTCTTTTTTACTCCTATTTTCTCTTTATATCTCTTTTTTACTTGCTTTTTCATTTTTACCCCTTTTCAATTCTGGTTTTTTATACTACAATGTTCTAAGATGTTGGGGGCAAAAGTATTTTGACCCCTATGATCCCAAGTTCAAAAATCCTCTTGCAAGCACGCTTGCATCGGATTTTCGACCTTTTGACCCTGGTATCTTCTATATTCTAAGAAAGGACGGAACTAAAATGAAAAGACTCGGAAAAGTGATCTGCTTTACTGCGGTGGTATCCGCCGTTGCCGGAGGCATTGCCTACCTGATGAAAAAAGACCGGGAGAAAGCCGTCCCGGAGCTGGAAGAGGAAAACGGAGATACTTTTGAGGAAGACCTGAAGGATCTTTTTGATGATTTCAAGGATGAAACCAAGGGAAAGGCCTGCTGCGCCAAGGAGACCGTCTCCGACCTGAAGGACGAATTTCAGGAAAAGGCCGTGGAGGTAAAAGAAAAAGCCTGCACGGTCAAGGAGCAGGTGAAGGATGCTGCCGGGGAAATCAAAGAGCAGGTCAAAGATACCGCCGGGGAGATCAAGGAAACCCTCTCCGGGGACAGCAACAGGAAAGCAGAATAAGAGGAAGCAGGGGGTTGTGCCAGCAGCGGCACAGCCCCTTTTCATTTGCTCCAGGCTCCATCCAATGCCTGGATTCCTTTCTGGATCTCTTCCGCCGTCAGATTTGCATAGCCCAGGATCACCGTGTGGCTCTCCCGCCGGTCCGGGGCTAGAAAATACTCGGAGAGGCCGTAAACCCGCACCCCCACCACAGCCGCCCGCTCCAGCAGCTCCGCCTCCCGGCAACCTTCCCGGGACTCCAGCAGCACATGGAGCCCGGCCATATCCCCCTGGATCCGGAAGCGGTCACGCAGGGGCTCCAGCGCTGCCAGCAGGCAGTCATGCTTGTTCCGGTAGAGGCCACGCATCCGGTTCAGATGCCGCTCAAAGTAGCCTTCCTCCAGAAACCGCCGGAGGATTTCCTGATCCACCCGGGATACGGTGGAGGCATAAAAGCCGCAGTTTTCCCGGTATCGGGCCTCCAGCGTCTCCGGCAGCACCAGATAGCTGACCCGGATGGCCGGGGCCACCGACTTGGAAAAGGTTCCCAGGTAGATCACCCTGCCGTTCCGGTCCGAACCGTACAGGGCCGGAATGGGCCGCCCCCGGTACCGGAATTCACTGTCGTAATCGTCCTCAATCAGGTAGCGGCCGCCCTCCGCCGCCCAGGCCAGCAGCTCCTGCCGCCGCCCCACCGGCATTACAATCCCAGTGGGGTACTGATGGGACGGCATGATATAGGCGATCCGGGCATCGGAGGCCCGCAGCGCCTCCACCTCCATGCCGCTTTTATCCATGGGCACCGGCACTACCCGGTGGCCCAGGCTCTGGAACACCCGGTAGGCCTGTTTGTAGGTGGGATCCTCCATGGCAATGGGGGAGCTGCCCAGCAGCTGGTTCAGCAGCATCAGCAGATACTCGCTGCCGGCGCCCACAATCACCTGCTCCGGCCGGCACATCACTCCCCGGGCGGACTGGAGGTAACGGCAAACCGCCTCCCGCAGCCCCCGCTCCCCCTGGGGATTGCCGCTGGTAAACAGGGACTTATTAGCCATGGTCAGGGTCTCCCGGGAAAGCTTCCGCCAGGTGTGGAAGGGGAAATGGTCCAGGTCAATGCCCCGGGGGGAGAAATCTACCCAGAACCGGGCCCCTTCACCGGAAGCCCTCCCGGGCTCCCCAGCTGACCCCGACGGATCCTCTTCCCCATTTTCCGCCCTGGTGTCCGCCGCCAGGCCCTCCTCTCCATCTCCCGTCATAGGGCTCCAGCGCTCCTCTTGCCGCTGCCCCAGGTTCAGCAGTACATCAATCTCTGCGGCAAAATATCCCCGGTAGGGCTCCGGCTCCAGATACCCTTCCGCCACCAGCTGGTCGTAGGCCAGCTGCACCGTGCTGCGGCTGACACCCAGGCTGTCCGCCAGCTTCCGGGTGGAGGGCAGCCGGGTGTGGGCTGCAATCCGTCCCTGCTGGATTTCCTCCTTGATAAAACGATAAATCTGCTCGTAGAACGGAGCAGATTTATCGGTAAACGGAATCCAAAGTTCCATCACGCTTTTTTCTCAATCTTAAAGGAGCTCTTCAGGGAGACAATCCGGTTGAACACCGGCTCTCCCGGCCGGGAGTCCTTGGAGTCTACGCAGAAATAGCCGTTGCGCACAAACTGGAAACGGTCTCCGGCAGCAGCCTCCGCCAAGGCCGGCTCCACGTAGCAGTTATCCCGCACCGTCAGGGAGTGGGGGTTCAGATTCAGGCTGCCGTCCTCGGCAAACATTCCCTTTTCCTCGTCCACCAGGTTCTCGTACAGCCGGGCCGTTACCTTCTTGGCTGTGGGCGCCGCCACCCAATGGATGGTTCCCTTGACCTTCCGGCCTGTGAAGCCGCTGCCGCTGCGGGTCTCTGGATCGTAGGTACAGTGGATCACCGTCACCCGGCCCTCCGCGTCCTTCTCAAAGCTCTGGCAGGTGATGAAATAGGCATTCATCAGCCGCACCTCATTGCCGGGGAAAAGGCGGAAATACTTTTTGGGAGGGTTTTCCATAAAGTCCTCCCGCTCAATGTAAAGCTCCCGGGCAAAGGGCACCTGCCGGCTTCCCAGCGCCTCGTTCTCCAGGTTGTTGGGCACCTCCATATATTCAATCTGCCCCTCCGGGTAGTTGTCAATGACCACCTTCACCGGATCCAGCACCGCCATCATCCGGGGCTGCTTCAGCTTCAGGTCCTCCCGGATACAGTACTCCAGCATGGCAATGTCCGCCACCGCTTGGCTTTTGGAGATGCCACACAAATCCACAAACATCTGGATGGCTTCCGGTGTGTAGCCTCTGCGGCGCAGGCCGCTGATGCTCACCAGCCGCGGGTCATCCCAACCATCCACAATGCCATCCTCCACCAGCCGCTTGATATACCGCTTTCCGGTAACAGTGTTCCGCAGGTACAGCTTGGCAAACTCAATCTGCCGGGGAGGCTCCTCAAATTCACACTCCTGTACCACCCAGTCGTACAGAGGCCGGTGATCCTCAAATTCCAGGGTACAGATAGAGTGGGTAATATGCTCCAAGGCATCCTCAATGGGATGGGCAAAATCATACATGGGGTAGATGCACCACTTGTCCCCGGTGTTGTGGTGGGTCATGTGGGCCACCCGGTACAGGATGGGATCCCGCATGTTGATATTGGGGGAAGCCATATCAATCTTGGCCCGGAGCACCTTCTCCCCGTCCGCATATTTGCCAGCCCGCATGGCTTCAAACAGCTCCAGGTTTTCCTCCACGGAGCGATTCCGGTAAGGGCTGTTCTTCCCTGGCTCTGTCAGGGTGCCCCGGTACTCCCGGATCTGATCCGCCGTCAGGTCGCAGACGTAAGCCTTCCCTTTGCGGATCAGCTTTACTGCCAGCTGGTACATCTGTTCAAAGTAATCGGAGGCAAAGAACAACCGGTCCTCCCAGTCCGCTCCCAGCCACCGGACATCCTCCTTGATGGCTTCCACAAACTCTGTTTTCTCCTTAGTAGGATTGGTATCGTCAAACCGCAGGTTAAACTTGCCGCCGTACTCCTTTGCCAGCCCTGCGTTAAGCAGAATGGACTTGGCGTGCCCTATGTGGAGATACCCGTTGGGTTCCGGAGGAAAACGGGTCTGCACGTGGTGATAAACGCCCTCCGCCAGATCTTTCTCAATCGCCTGTTCAATAAAATTTTTTGAGACCGTGTTTTCTTCCATATCGATTCCTTTCTCCCAAATGTTTACAGTTTATTCATATTTATCATGAAGAAATTTCATAATCCACTTCTAATATAAAAGCATGACATAAAGATTTGGCAACCAGCAAAACTTTTTTCATAACGCGCCGGCACGAAAGTGCCGGCATCCTCTTTTTTACCCCTATAAAATAAACAGGGGGAGCCTCTGAAATTTCCACCGATTTATAAACGCCATTATATACGCTGACAGGGATTCCGTCAAGCCGGGCGCCGGCCATTTTCCGCCCGATTCCTCACCGCTGGCCTTCTCCCCCTAGAGTTCCTTGATCCAGCAGCGGCGGCGGCGATGCTGCCGGGCCTCGTAGTATTTCCACAGGCTCTGGACCTGGGTGTTGGTCTCCAGCTCTGGTCCGGTCTCCGCCACCTGAAAGCCGCGGCGGCGCGCCTCTTCTGTCATGGAATGAAGCAGCACTGCGGTGAGCCCTTTTTTCTGATACTCCGGCACTACCCCCACCAGGTACAAATCCAGCACCGGATTTTTTCCGTAGAGGGCCCGCAGCAGCCGCAGCCACCCCCAGGGGAGCAGGCGTCCCCGGCTTTTCTTTACAGCCCTGCTGACGGAGGGTGCCGCCATTCCCAGGCCCACCAGGCACCCCTCCTCATCCAAAATCAGCTTCACATAAGCCGGATGGATCAACAACATAAACTGCTGATAATATTTCCGCACCAAACCGGCAGTCAGCGGTACTGTACCATAGAGGTTCTGATACGTGCGGTCCAGAAGGTCAAATGCCTTCAAGACATAAGGACGCAGCTCCCGTTTGCTATGCGGCTCCAGCAGCCGCAGATGGTACCGCTGCAGCACCCGTTCCTGAAGCCGCTGCATCTTCTCCATCTTATCCCGCGGCACCCGGATCTGAAATTCCAGCCAGTCCACGTCCTTCCTGTATCCCAGTGTTTCCATATGGGCCGGGTAATAGGGGGCGTTGTGAATGGTAATCAGCATACCCTCTTCCTCAAAGCCCTCCACCAGCATCCCCTCCTGATCCATATCGCAGAAACCGATGGGCCCATGAATTTCGGCAAGCCCCTGGGAGCGCCCCCACTCCTCCACTGCCTCCAACAGGGCGCGGGAAATTTCCGGATCATCTTTAAAATCCAGACGGGTAAAGCGGACACGCCGCGTCCCCCACTTTTCATTGGCTGCCTGGTTAATGATACCGGCCACCCTCCCCACCGGCACGCCATCCTGCCAGGCGATCCACTGTTTCACCTGACAGAAATCATACGCAGGATTCTTTTGAGGGTTAAAATTGTCCATCTCATCTGCGATTAGTTCCGGAATCGCCCCCGGTACATCCCGGTACATCTTCTCATGGAAAACCGCAAAAATTTTCTGTTCCTTTTGGGTCCGCACTTCCCGAACCTGAATCATAGGAATTCTCCTCTCTCGTACATTTACTCTGAAAACCCGGTGCAGGAGTACGCAAGCACGGAGCAATCCGAAGGGCTTTCATGTATAGGGGGCCCTCGTCAGCGGGCATGGGAGGTTGTCATATAGGCCACTCCCACAGTGCCCGGTCCACAATGGACGCAGATGGAGCAGCCGGGCTGCAGGGTCCTGACCTCCTGCACCTGGGGCTGGCACTCACGCACCATCTCTTCCAGCTGACTGTTCACCTCCGGATCAAAGCTGGTATTGGCCACAAAAATCCGCCTGGGATCCACGTCCGTCCGCCCTTCCAGTGCCTGCCGGATCATCCGCCGGTACACCAGCAGGTTGCCTCCCCGGTACTTCTTGCCAGCCACCAGTTTTCCATTCACCATATCAATGCCAGGACGCAGCTTCAGCAGCGTAGCGCCGTAACCAGCCAAATTGCTGCATCGGCCGCCTTTCCACAGATACTCAATACTCTCCACGACAAAACTCACGTGCACCCGCTGCTTCATCTCCTCCACAGCCGCCACGATTTCCCGGGCAGCCGCCCCCTGGTCCCGCAGGCGGCAGGCCTCCAGGATCAGCAGGGCCACGCCAATGGACACGCTGCGGGTATCAATGGGGTACACACAGTCGTACTCCCGGGCCGCCGTGCAGGATGCCTGGTAGGTGCTGGTCATCTCCGAACTGATGTGAAAATGGATCAGGTCTGTGTCCGGATTTGCCTGGATCAGCGGCCCCCAAAAGTCATGGTAATCACTGGGGTTGGGCGCCGAGGTGGTGCAGAGCTTCCCCGTCCTCTGATAATAAGAAAAAATTTCTGCCGGAAATACATTTTCCATATCCCTCCGAGGCTCATCTCCCACATTCACCGGGAGAGGCATAAAACCAACCTGGTAAGCTTCCCGCATTTCCGGTGTCAAATCACAGGTGCTGTCTCCCAAAATCATTACCTTTCTTGCCATGTTTCCCTTCGCTCCTATCTTTATCGAATTTTCGTTTTTCTCACACATCCGCCAAATCCCGGATCACTGCGCCGGCGGCAACAAGCCCGGCAACCGAGGGCACAAAGGCAATACTGCCCGGGGAGTGCCGGCCCTCTTCCTCTTTCTGGCTGCCAATGGCCTCCGGCTCCGCCTGGGGCTTTCGGGGCGGTTCCGGGGAAAACACCACCTTCAGCCGGGAAATTCCCCGTTTCCGCAGCTCCCGGCGCATAACCCGGGCCAAAGGGCAGCCAAAGGTCTCTTCAATATCCGCTACCCGAAAGCCGGTGGGATCCAGCTTATTTCCTGCCCCCATGCAGCTGATAAGAGGCACCCCTGCTTCCTGGGCCCGCACCGCCAGCTCCAGTTTGGCGGTGACCGTGTCCACCGCGTCCACAATGTAGTCATATTGCCGGAGATCAAACTGGCCCGCTGTCTCTGGCAGATAGAACAGCTGCCAGGCCCGTACCTGTGCCTCCGGGTTAATATCCAGGATCCGTTCCCGCATTACCTCCACCTTGCTGCGGCCGATGGTGCTGTGCAGTGCGATAATCTGGCGGTTCAGGTTGCTTGGGGATACCACATCCCGATCCACCAGATCCAGTTTTCCTACACCGCTGCGGGCCAAAGCCTCTGCCGTATATCCACCCACGCCTCCAATACCAAACACCGCTACCCGGGCACAGCGGAGCCGCTCCATTGCCAATTTCCCCAAAAGCCATTCTGTCCGGCAAAGCTCCTCCGACACTTTATATCCCCTTCACTCTTTTTTTATGTTTTTTTCATACTCTATCAGCATAGCCGATTTTTCCTCTGCGGTCAAATAAAATCTGCACTTTTCGCAAAAAAATTCCTCCCATTCCGGTCTTAATCCCAAAAAGTTCTCATTTTCTTCTTGCATTCTGCCCGCAGGTATCCTATACTAGAAAAGATTTTACAGCCGCAAATTTTTATAGAAATCCCTCGAATTTTTCGGAAGATCTTTATACTTTCATTATATTTATCCCTTATAATGGAAAAGGAAATAAATGAGCCTTTGGAGGCCAAGTAAGACTGGGAGGTTTGTAACTGTATGAAAGAAAGATTACGCCAGTTTATGATGGGACGCTACGGCGCAGACCAGCTTTCACGTTTTATTATGGGATGCGGTGTGGTGACATTGGTTCTCTATATGATTCTCCGGGGGAGCCTGTGGTACTGGCTGACGATCCTCCTGCTTGTCTGGAACTATTTCCGGGTTTTATCCCGCAATCACTCCAAAAGGGCCCTGGAGAACCAGCGGTATCTGGAGCTGCGTGGAAAAGTTTTAGGATTCTTCCGCCCCTCCCACTCCCGCACCAGGGACAAAAATTTCCGCATTTACCGCTGCCCCCAATGCCATCAGAAGGTACGGGTGCCCCGTGGTAAAGGAAAGATTGCCATCACCTGTCCCAAATGCCGGCATGAATTTATCAAGCGGACCTGAAAAGGAAAGGAGCCTCCGGATATATGTTCGGATATGTGGTAATCAACAAACCGGAACTGCTGGTCCGGGATTTTGAGACCTACCGGGCCTATTACTGCGGCCTGTGCCATGCGCTGAAAAAGCGGCTGGGCAAGCGTGCCCAGCTGACCCTATCGTATGATATGACGTTTCTGGCCATGCTGCTCACCGGCCTTTATGAGCCTCAAACCAGGAAAACCTGCCGGATCTGCCTGCTGCATCCCACCTCCAAACACGCTACCATGGAGAACCGCTGCCTGGATTATGCGGCGGATATGAACCTGCTCCTCTCCTATTATAATCTGATGGATGACTGGCAAGACGAACGGAAGGTGAAAAGCCGGGTTCTGGCCGTATCCCTTCAGCCAGCGGTGCGGAAGATTGCCGCAGCCTATCCACGGCAGAGGGAGGCAGTGCGCCGGTATCTCCGGGCACTGCGGAAATGTGAACGGGAAACCTCCGGGGATCTGGACTATGTGGCGGGACTCACCGGTGAGATGCTGGGGGAGATTTTTGTCTGGAAAGAAGATATGTGGGCCCCCCGCCTGCGGCGCATGGGCTTCTTCCTGGGCAAATTCATCTATTTGATGGACGCCTGGGAGGATCTGGAGGAGGATCGGGAAAAGGGCCTCTACAACCCCTGGATCCCCCTGTCCCGGGAACCGGATTTTTCACAAACGGTGGAGGACATCCTCAACATGATGATGGGGGAATGCTCTTTAGCCTTTGAACAGTTGCCTATTTTAAAAAATACTGCTATACTACGAAATGTGCTTTACTCCGGCGTCTGGAGCAAGTACGAAAAAATCAAGGAGAGACACAAACATGTCGGACCCATATCAGGTGTTGGGGGTTCCCTCAACAGCCAGCGATGAGGAAATAAAGAAAGCGTACCGGAGGTTGAGCCGGAAGTACCATCCGGATGCCAACATCAACAACCCCAACAAGGCGGCTGCGGAAGAAAAATTCAAAGAGGTCCAGCAGGCTTATGAACAGATTATGCAGCAGAGGGAGCAGGGCTATCGTGGCGGAAGCAGCAGCGGCCAAAGCAGCTATGGCGGCCAGGGAAGCTACGGCGGCGGTTATGCCGGAGAAGACCAGGGCCCCTTCGGCGGGTTCTGGGGCCCCTTTGGCGGCGGATTCTGGGGCAGCCAGGGGCAGCAGCGCCAGGAGCAGTATACCGGCGAAACCGGCCAGAAGATGCAGGCCGCTGCCAACTATATCAATGCCCGCCGCTATGCGGAGGCCCTGAATGTGCTGGACAGCATGACCGACCGGCCGGCCCGCTGGTACTATTTCTGCGCCATATGCCATGCAGGCATGGGCAACAATGTCAACGCCCTCTCCTACGCCAAGCAGGCTGCCAATATGGAACCGGATAACCAGGAATACCAGTCCCTGGTGCAGCAGCTCCAGTCCGGAGGCCGCTGGTATCAGCAGCAGGGCCAGCAGTACAACCGCAGCGGTATCGACCTGAACACCCTGTGCTGCAGTATCTGCGCCCTGAACATGTGCTGCGGCGGCTACGGGCGGTTTTTCTGCTGCTAGAGCGGCCTTCCGCGCCTTGCTTTCCATTGCCTCGCCTTATGTAAAATACAGGGAAAACAGCCGGGAAAAGTCACCAGTTTCCTTTTTGTATCCAAACCTGCATACCCGCTGGCGCGGGCATCACCAACCATGAAAACCCCGCAAAAGCCAGCGGCTTCTGCAGGGTTTTTTGTATAATTGAAGATAAATTTTCACTTGTCCGCCCTCACAAGGGCCGGGTCCCAGACGCTTACCCCTGCCGGCTGCTCTCCACGTACTTGCGGATGTTGGAGGCGTTGACATAGATCTTGGGGCTCTGGCCATCGTCCACCACAAAGGTGGGCGCCTGGCGCACGCCGTATTTCTCCACCAGATCCTGGTGCTCCTCGGCGTCGATGACCGTGTACTCCTCCCCCTTCAGGAACTCCTTGGCAATCCGGCAGTTGGGGCAGGTTTTGGTGGTAAACAGGAACTTCCGGGCCGACGGATCCTGCACCCGGGCTGCCTGCAGCGGGGTGGCTCCCACGGTCACATAGTTGCCGGCAGCGCCCGTCCGGCCTCTCCGGTGGGACTGGGCCACAATGTAGGTTTTCCGGTTCTTATACTCCTGGGTCTTGCCCACGTTCCAGTTCTGCACCGGCCGGTAGTAGCCGGTAATGCGGCTGTAAACCTCCGCAGCCTTGCCGCACTTGGGGCAGGTAAAGTGCTCGCCGCTGATGTACCCGTGCTCCTTGCACACCGAGTAGGTGGGGGACAGAGTGTAGTAGGGGAGCTTATAGTTCTCCGCAATGGTCCGGACCAGCTTGGACGCCGCCTGCCAATCTGGCAGCTTCTCGCCCAGGAAGGCGTGGAACACGGTGCCGGAGGTGTACAGGGTCTGCAGCTCATCCTGGATGTCCAGCGCTTCAAAAATATCCGCTGTGAAATCCACCGGCAGGTGGGAGCTGTTGGTGTAGTAAGGGTCATCCCCCGGTGCGCCGGCGGTCTTAATGTCCGGCCACCGCTCCCGGTCGTGCTTGGCCAGCCGGTAGGCGGTGGACTCCGCCGGGGTGGCCTCCAGGTTGTACAGGTCGCCGTACTGCTCCTGGTAGATCACCAGCCGCTCCCGCATGTGGTTCAGCACGTCCTTGGTAAACTCCTGGGTCTTGGGGCTGGCCATGGACTCGCCCAGCCAGGGGGCGTTTAAGCCCACCTCGTTCATGCCCACCAGGCCCAGGGTGGAGAAGTGGTTCTCAAAGCTGCCCAGATAGGCCTTGGTATAAGGGTACAGCCCCTCGTTCAGCAGCCGGGTGATCACATCCCGCTTGATCTTTAAGGAGCGGGCGGAAATATCCATAATTTTGTCCAGCCGCCGGTAGAACTCCTCCGGTGTCTTGGACAGGTAGGCGATCCGGGGCATGTTGATGGTCACCACGCCGATGGAGCCGGTGCTCTCTCCGGAGCCGAAGAAGCCGCCGGATTTGCGGCGCAGCTCCCGGAGATCCAGCCGCAGGCGGCAGCACATGCTCCGCACATCGCTGGGCTCCATATCGCTGTTGATATAGTTGGAAAAATAGGGGGTGCCGTACTTGGCCGTCATCTCAAACAGCAGCCGGTTGTTCTCCGTATCGCTCCAGTCAAAGTCCTTGGTGATGGAGTAGGTGGGGATGGGGTACTGGAAGCCCCGCCCGTTGGCGTCCCCTTCAATCATAATCTCCAGGAAGGCCTTGTTGACCATGTCCATCTCGGCCTTGCAGTCGCCGTAGGTGAAGTCCATCTCCTTGCCGCCCACGATGGCCGGCAGGTCCGCCAGGTCCTTGGGCACGGTCCAGTCCAGGGTGATGTTGGAGAAGGGCGCCTGGGTGCCCCACCGGGACGGCGTGTTAACGCCGTACACAAAGGACTCAATGCACTTCTTTACTTCCTCGTAGGAAAGGTTGTCCACCTTCACAAAAGGCGCCAGGTATGTATCAAAGGAGGAAAACGCCTGGGCGCCGGCCCACTCGTTCTGCATAATCCCCAGGAAGTTGACCATCTGGTTGCACAGCACCGAAAGGTGCCTGGCCGGGGAGGAGGTGATCTTTCCGGTAATGCCTCCCAGCCCCTCCTGGATCAGCTGCTTCAGGGACCAGCCGGCACAGTAGCCGGTGAGCATGGACAGGTCGTGGAGATGGATGTCCGCGTTCCGGTGGGCATTT
>CAJFTW010000083.1 GCA_904420025.1 Candidatus Pseudolachnospira avium | reverse complement strand
TTATTTGAGTTTTCATAAGCAATCATTTGCATTTTCACATTATCCGTTGGCAATCACCGCCGCTCCCCGCAGCGCATCCAGGGTTCGGGGGAGCACTTTCAGGGGGCTGCAATCCGCAGGGAACTCATGGAAGATGGTCCGGTAGATCACCAATGCCGCCAATGTACTGCCTCTATAGGAAGGATGCTTGCCGTCATCAGCGAAAAGCCCCAATTCCGGAGCTGTCTGCATCATCCAGCGAAACGCCGTACCCACATGGGCTACCGGAAGCCCCAGCTTCTCCCCCAGCCTCTTGTATGCCTCCTGGAGTTTTTCGGTCAATTCGTTTTGACTGAGTCCAAGGGCCTTCATCTGCGTCTGGCCCTCCTGAAAGCCCCAGGTTTCATAAAGCATGTAACGCCGGACATAGGCCCGTGTCACCTGCATCACCGCCTGGACCCCACGCTGAAAAGCATCAAAATCCTCCGCCGGAAGGGTGCTATATTCCTGAAGCACACACAGGTCATACGGCCGGGCGCTGTAAAGCCTCCGGAATTCCGCGTATTCCTGCCGTTCCTCCGTGTACTGAAGCAGCTTGCGGCCCCCTTTGGCAAACGTATAGGCCTGCACATCCCGTCCATTGGCCTGGGCCAGATCCTGCACCATCTTGGGCATCTCATGAAAATAGGTAAAGCTGTTTCCCACAAATAAAATATTCATATTGTCTCCTCCTAAATACGGGAATATCTTCCGAATCTGAACGAAGGGGAAGGTGACGGGGTTTACTCACTCAATCGAATTGTGAAAACAATTCCATGATAAGGAGATTTGCTCTGTATTTAGTATACCATAGAGCGCTTAAAATGGAAACAATATTCCCGGATTTATGAAAAATTTTATAATTTTTCCCTTATTAGAAAATTGTTATCCCCATATGGAGGAGAAGAAAGAAAGCTCCCAGGCTGCGTTCCGCAGCGCTGAAAGCTTTCTTTCCGTTTTATTGTTTCATCTGTTCCCAGCAGTCAGAGGGAAAGCCGATGGCACAGAAATCCTTTTCCTCAAATGCATTCCCATGACAGAACATGACCATGTCCCGGTCCTCCTGCCAGGGGGCCTCCTCGGTGCGAGCCGGGTCATAGTCATCAATAAGAGCGATCATCTTCTGGATGTAATCCCGTCCCAGAGGCTCATACCAGTGGCTGCCGTAAATATCCCGGAAATCCAGGGCGTCCGTCCGGACCAGTGCCGCCCGGTAGGTGCTGAGGGGCAAGCCCGCCAGCATCAGCACCCGCTTCAGAATAGCGTCCCCGCTGAACAGGAAGCCGGTTTTATGGTCCAGCAGCACCATGCTGCCCCGGGTGTGGCCCTCCAGGCGAAGCACCTCCACCGGCCGTTCTCCCAGATCCAGCACCGTCCCCTCCTTCAGGAAAGAGAAGTGATAGTCCGGGCAGGCGTCCACCAAAGAACAGCGGGCCTTCTCCCCTTCCTGGGGGAAGTACACCGGCTCCGGGGAAGCCACCTCCCCCTCCAGAACAAAGATCTCCCCAAACTGCTTATTGCCTCCGGAGTGGTCCGGATGTACGTGGGAGTTGATGACCAGAAGCGGCTTATCCGTCAGCTGTTCCACGTATCCCTTCAGGTCCGCGTTGCCGTAGCCGGTATCCTGGAGCAGCGCTTTCTCGCTGCCCACCAGCAGGTAGCTGATCACATAGCCCCAGCCGGGCAGCCTTCCGGGCCCTGGCAGATAACCGGGACACTGGATGGCGTAGGTGTCCGGGGCAATTTCCCAATGGCGGAATGTGAGACCCATACGATATTCCTCCTATCTGCAAATTCATTTTTCAAAATTTCACTGTAATTGTATCACTTTACCGAAAATCCCACAAGAACTCCCATCTCCGCTATGTGGGCGGAAGGCAGCGGCCATTTCCGGGAAGCAGAAGGCCCCGGCTTTTCCGGCCGGGGCCCGGTATTCTGCCATAGGTTACTCAAAGTGCGCGTCATGCCAGTAAAGAGCGTCCGTGTACTCAAACCCAGTCAGGTTCGACGCATGGATCATGTACACGTCCGGAATCACCGTAGGCACCCAGAAGAACCAGTCGGTGACGAACCGGTCCATCAGTTCTCCATACAAAGCCGCACGGGCCTCGCTGTCCGTCTCGCCCTCAATCTGGTTCAGCAGAGCTTCCCATTCCTGATAGCCCTCTACCGGAAGCACATCCATCCGGTTCAGGCCGTATACCGCCTTGTTCTTCAGAATTACCAGCATTTCACCGGTATTCACATTGGCGCCCCGCAGGAATAGATCCCAGTCTGCCGTATTGTTCAACGTATCGGTAGCGGTGGCAAAGTCATACTGCTGAATGTCTAGGGTAATGCCCACATCCTGGAACATGTTGTACATCTGCTCCGCCATGGAACGGCGCACCGCCGTATCATCCACCACCATCGTGAGCGTAATGTTCTCCGCTCCGGCCTCCTTCAGAAGTTCCCGCGCCTTGTCCGGATCATACTGGTACGGCCAGTTGTCGCCGGCATAGGTATCCGAGTATCCGAAATCGCCAGGGCCAAGAATCCCGTTGTTCAGCGTGGCGTTGCCGTCAAAGGAGCCGTCAATCAGAGCGTCCCGGTCAATGGCGTAGGCCAGTGCCTGGCGCACCCGGATGTCGGACAGCAGTTCTTTGGAGTTGTTGACGCCCAGATAGTGGCCTACGTTGCCCTGCTTGGAGTATACGGTCAGGTTCTCATCCGGGGTCTCCAGCAGCTTGTTCACATCATCGTTGCTGACGCTGTAGCACAGATCCACGCCGCCGGTCTGCAGCTCCATCATAGCCACAGAGGTCTCATTGATCACCCGGAACAGGATCTCCCGCAGCTGGGCCGGGCCGTCCCAGTAATCGTCAAACCGGGTCAGGGTAATGTGATCCCCGGAAGCCCACTCGCTGATGGTGAAGGGGCCGGTGGCCACCGGGCTCAGCCAGAATTCATTCTCATCGGTGGACTCAAAGGCTGCCTGGCTGATCACCGATACGCAGGTAAATCCGGATTCCCAGGGGCCGTATACCTTGTTAAAACGGTAATGGATCTCATAGTCGCCCAGCACCTCGGACTGTTCCATATCCAGGTAGTCCATGTTGGCGGAAAAGCCTCCGGTCAGGGCGATGTTGGTGGAGAACATTACGTCGCTGGCCTTCATCTCCTCCCCGTTGTGGAACTTGACGCCCTCCTTCAGCTTAAAGGTGACGCCCTGCCCGTCTTCGTCCAGGGTCGCCTCTTCAATCAACGGATGCCGGTAGCTGCCGTCCGCATTGATGGCATACAGGGACTCCATCACGTTGTACATGAAAGGGGCCGTGTAGTTGGTCTTGTTGTCCATCTTCAGGTTGCCCGGATCCGTGGGGATAGCCACAATCAGCTGATCCTTGGCTCCGCCCTCGCCGCCTTCCGAGCCGCCTCCGGCCTCACCGCCGCCTCCGCAGCCAGCCAGCGCCAGCGCACCGGCCAGAAGCAGAGCCAGCCATCTTCTTACTCTTTTTTTCATACTGCTCCTCCTTTCCGCTGAAAGCTGTTCCTCCGCAGCGTTCAGCCATACCCTTACGGGTACTTTTAAGTTTATAGTCCAGGGATTACCCAGATTATCGGATTTCTACGCCTGTACCTTATGGCACTTGGCCACATGGTTCTCCCCCACCTGCCGCAGCTCCGGCTCCTGCTTGAAGCATTCCTCGGTAGCATACTGGCAGCGGGCCGCAAACCGGCAGCCCGGCTTAGGGTTGATGGGAGAAGTCAGCTCCCCTTTCAGAATAATCCGCTCCTTCTTATGGTCAATGTCCGGCACCGGCACCGCCGAGAGCAGCGCCTGGGTATACGGGTGCAGCGGCCGGGCAAACAGTTCGTCCGATGGGGCCATCTCCACCATCTGACCCAGATACATGACCATGATGTGGTTGGAGATATACTTTACCACCGAAAGGTCATGAGTGATAAAAATGTAGGTCAGCCCCATCTGCTCCTGGATATCCAGCATCAGGTTCAGCACCTGGGCCTGGATGGAAACATCCAAGGCGGAAACCGGTTCGTCGCAGACAATAAAGCGAGGGTTCAGAGCCAGCGCCCGGGCAATGCCGATCCGCTGCCGCCGTCCGCCGTCCAGCTCATGGGGGTAGGTGTTGACAAAGCGCCGGGCCAGACCCACTGTATCCATCAGCTCCATCACCCGTTTCTGCAGGGCGTCCTTGCTGTAGCCTCCCACAATCTGCATGGGCTCCGCAATGGTCTGGTACACCGTCATCCGGGGATTCAGGGAAGAACAAGGATCCTGGAAAATAATCTGCATTTCCCGGCGCAGCTGGCTCAGCTTGTGCCGGTCCACCTTGGTGATATCCTCCCCCTTATAGAGGATCTGGCCGCCGGTGTTGTCCAGGAGGTGGAGCACCACCCGTCCCAGGGTGGACTTTCCGCAGCCGGACTCCCCTACTACGCCCAGAGTATGCCCCTCTTCAATCTGAAAGGTCACGCCATCCACCGCGTGCAAATAACCTGCCGGCACTTTAAAATATTTCTGAAGGTTTTTCACTTCCAGTAACGGCGCCATCTCACACTCCTCCTTCCTCTTCCACAGCCCGCCAGCAGCGCACCATATGCCCGTCCGGAGAAACAGCAGTCAGCTCCTGCTCCTGTTTGGTACACCGTTCGGTACAGAACTCGCACCGGGGCGCAAACTTGCAGCCTTGGGGCAGGTTGGCCGGATCCGGCATCAGGCCGTGGATGGGCTTCAGCCGCTTGCTGTGAGAATTCATGTCCGGCAGGGAGCCGAACAGGCCTTTGGTATAGGGATGCCGGGTATCCTTAAAAATGTGGCGGGCCGTTCCCATCTCCACAATCTCACCGGCATAAATAATGGCGACTTTATCGCACATCTCCGCCACCACGCCCAGGTCGTGGGTAATCAGCAGCATGGAGGTGCCCAGCTCCTTCTTCAGGCTATTCATCATGTCCAGCACCTGGGCCTGGATGGTCACATCCAGGGCGGTGGTGGGCTCATCCGCGATCAGCAGCTCCGGTGAGCAGGCCAGTGCCATGGCAATGACCACCCGCTGCTTCATGCCGCCGGAAAACTGATGAGGGTACTCCTTGTACCGGGCAGCGGGAATGCCCACCATCTCCAGCATCTGGGCCGCCTTGGCTGCTGCCTCCTTTCGGTTGATCTTCTCATGGAGCCAGATCATTTCTGATATCTGGTCTCCCACTGGGTCAATGGGGTTTAAGGCCGTCATAGGATCCTGAAAGATCATGGAGATTTTTCCGCCCCGGATCTTCCGCATTTCCGCCTCGCTTTTCTTATAGAGATCTTCCCCCCAAAACTCCACTGTCCCGCCGGTTACCCGCCCCTGAGGCTTTGGCGTCAGCCGCAGGATACCCAAGGCGATGGTGGTTTTTCCGGCGCCGGTCTCTCCCACCAGCCCCAGCGTCTCTCCCTTTTTGAGATCCAGGGAGACGTGATTAACCGCATGGCAGTTTCCGATCTCGCGGGAAACATATTGAATACTTAAATCTTTGACGGACAAAATTGTATCGCTCATTTCCATTCCTCCCTTAATCCTTCAGTCTCGGATCCATGGCATCCCGAAGGCCGTCGCCAAACAGATTCAGAGAGATCACCAGGAGGGCAATGGCTAGGCCGGGGAAGGTAACCATATAGGAGTGGTCCACAATATACACCCGGGACGCGGAAAGCATAGCGCCCCATTCCGGCTGAGGAGGCTGCACACCCAGGCCCAGGAAGCTGAGGCTGGCCGCCGCAATGATGGCATGGGCCACACCCAGGGTAATCTGGACAATAATGGGGGAAAGCACATTGGGCAGCAGATGGCGGAAGATGATCCGCGCGTCGCTGGCGTCAATGGCCGTAGCCGCCTCAATATACTCCTGTCCCTTCACCGAAAGAATCGGCCCCCGTACAATCCGGGCAAACTGCGGAATGGAGGAAACGCCTACGGCAATCATAGCGCTGCCTATGCCGGTTCCCAGGCTAGCGGAGATGGCAATGGCCAGCAGCAGGTTAGGGATTGCCATAAAAATATCCAGCACCCGCATGATTACATTGTCCGTCTTCCCTCCATAGTAGCCAGAGATGGCCCCCAGCGTGATCCCAAAGAAAGCGGAAATTCCGGTGGCAATAAAGCCTACTTGCAGGGAAATCCGTCCGCCGTACAAAATCCGGCTGAAAATATCCCGCCCCAGGTTATCCGTCCCCATAATGAATTCCGCACAGGGCTCGGTAAATTTCCTACTGGTATCCTGGTCATCGTAGTGATAAGGGGCAATCACCGGAGCCAGTACACAGGCCACAACCACGATCAAGATAATGATAAAGCCAATCACCGCTCCCTTGTTCCGGACCAGACGGGACAACACTTCGCCCGTCATACTGCGTTTTTTAATCTCATGAACCGCTGTATCCTGCTGCTCTGCCGCCTTCATGCCTGCACCTCCTCCGCTTCTTTTTTCTGTTTTTTTCGGGAAGCGCCCTGGTACTGTGCTTTGATCCGGGGATCAATATAGGCGTACAGCATGTCCACCGCCAGGTTTACCAGGCTAAAGCTTAAGGCCAGCAGCATTACCGCGCCGCGGACGATCGGGTAATCCCGCTGATTGATGCCGTCCACCATCAGGCGTCCCAGGCCGGGAATGGCAAAAATCTGCTCCATAATCATGGCGCCGCCCAGGGCAATGCCGAAGGAAGTGCCCGCCGCCGTGACAATGGGGATCAGGGCGTTCCGCAGAATATGATGCCGGGTAATTACGCCCTCTGTCTGTCCTTTGGCCCGGGCTGTCCGCACGTAATCCTGACGGATGCAGTCCAGCACACTGGAGCGGGTAATCCGCATCAGGGAGGCGGCGTGGGTCAGTCCCAGGGCAATGGCCGGGAGCACCACATACCGGGGGCCGTAGAAACCGGACACCGGGAACCACTGCAGCTTCACCGCGAAATACATGATCAACAGCAGGGCAAACCAGAACATCGGCATGGATATTCCCACCATACCAAACACCCGGGCAATGGCATCAATCCATGAGTTCTGGTGGTTGGCAGCCACAATTCCTAGCACCACCCCCACCAGCATGGCTACCAGGCAAGTACATACCGCTAATAGGAAGGTAGTGGGGAAGCGCTCCACCAGCGAGCTGGTGACAGACCGGCCGGTACGGTAGGAATCTCCAAAATCCCCTTTGGTCACAATATCCTTAATATAACGGAAATATTGGGTCCAGAAGGAATCGTTGAGCCCATACTCCTCCCTCCATTCGTTCTTGGCTTCTTCACTGGCCTGTTCACCCAGGACCATAGATGCCGGATCGCCGGGGGTAAAATACAGAAGGGTAAAAATAATAAAAGAGACACCCAACAGCACCGGGATCATGGATAGAAGCCGCTTTACAATGTACTTCCACACAATCGTTCACTCTCCTTTCTCGATTCCTGCTTTTTTTCTTGTTTTTCGATTTTCCCTGTCTGTTGTTCCACACTAGCATGTTTTTTTCCCTGAATCCAGCCAATTTTTTTCCATCAGCGAACCAAACCCCGAATATTTTCTTAGAATTGTTACCTTTGGAAATATTGTTACCTGGTTTTTATATCACTACATACAGAAAAAAGATGAAGAGTCGCTTCCTCTTCACCTTTTTTCTCCACAACTTTCCTATTGTCTAAAAAATTGACAAGCACGCCCCCTGTTCTCACCCCACAAATTTTACCGCTGGTTCTGCATAGCCGCCACCGCCTCCAAAAATCCGTCCACCGCAGAGTCCCCAAGTTCCTGCCGCAGCACCTCCAGGCTGGCGGAGTTGGCCTGCCGCATCTGCTCCCGCACCTGGTAGGTCAGGTAGGTACAGGTCACCTGGTGGGCTTCGTAATCCACCGGCTCCTGCTCCTCCGCGGAAGCGGCGGAGAAGGACTCCTCCATCAGGGCCCCCAGCTTCCGGATCCACTGCTGCTCCCGGAGGGCCAGTGCCTCAAACTGCTCCAGGTTCATAACCACTGTCTCAATCTCCAGGGAAAAATTCAAGGGGATCAGATTGCGCTGGTACTGGTACAGCTCCTGACTGAGAAACCTTTCATAGGAGCTGACCTGGGCGGAAATCTGCTCCTGGTTCAGCGCCCGGTAAATCTGGGAGGGTTCCACCACCTGCACCTGCATGCCAAGGGCATTCCAGTAGGCGGCCAGGGCCGGATTGTTTTCCATGCCCATCACCACATTGGAAAAGTCCTCGATTGTTTCCAGCGATTGCTGAGAAGTGAGCACCTGGTCAGAGACCGCCGTGCAGGCCACCAGGTACAGCCCCGCCTGCCGGTAATATTCCTCCAAGGTATCCCGGTACCCCTGATCCAGGAACGTATTGAATTCATCTGCGCTCTCAAAAAGGCCCGGCACACAGAGCAGGGATGCCTCCGGCACCACATTCCACTGGGACAGAGGGGAACTGGCGGCCATACTGACGGTTCCCTTGGCGGTGCCGGCCAGGACCGTGGCGTCCTCCCCCAGGCTTCCATTGTCATAGATACGGATTTCCAATGCTCCGCCGCTCTCCGCCTCAATCGACTCACAACACGCCCGGAACAGCTGGCCGGAAGGGCTGTTGGTCCAGTCCCCGAAAGTTCCCAGATAGAGCACCGTCTCCTGCCCAGCCTCTGCCGTCCCGCCGCTCTCCACCTCCGGATTCTGGCTCCCGCCGGAACGGGAACAGCCAGCCAGGCTCAGCACCAGCACTGCTGCCAGAAAAATTTTTCCGCTTCTTATCATGGACTGTCATCTCCTTCCGCCTCCGGTCCCGCAGTTTTCTCCGGGCCATGCTTGGCTCCCCCTTCCTTTTTCCGCATCTCCCGGTACTGCCCCGGCGTCATGGAGGCATGTTTCTTAAATACCCGGCTGAAGCTCTGGAAGGAGTTAAAGCCGCAGCGATACCCCACCTCCTTCACCGGCAGCTCCGTCATGCAGAGGAACTGCTCCGCCAGCTTCACCCGATAGGAATTCAGGTAGTTGGTAAAGGACTCCCCGGCAATCTCCTTAAACAGGCTGCTCAGGTACTGGCCGGAAATGCCGATCACCTCCCCAATATCGTTGAGGGAGAGGCTGCTGTCCGCGCAGTGCTCTTTGATATAAGCCTTGGCCTCCTCCACGTATTTGTAGCGGTTTTTGCGGCTGTTGGACGCCAGAATCCCCAGAATCTCGCTACAGGTCTCCCGCACGTATTGCAGCTGCTCTTCCCGACCTGCCCGCTGGGAAAGGCCGCCTGCCTTTCTCCGCCCCTCCAGCAGCTCCATCACCTCCCCTTTGGCGATGTTCTGGGAGAGCACTGCCTCAATCACATCTTCCAGGAAATGCTCGCAGATCCCTGGCAGCCGCTCCTCCTCCTGCACAGCGCCGGCCATCTCCTGAATCTCCTGGTTTATCAGCTGCCGCGCCTCCTCTGCATGGCCTTTCCGGGTCATATCCAGGATCAGCCGCAGCTGTGCCCGGCGGTACTGGGCCCCGCCGTCCGGAGCCTCCTCCGCCGGTTCCTCCTCGATCCCGGTGGAGGCGTCCTCATACTGCTGGTGCTGCAGCTGTTCCAGCGCTTCCTGGTAAGCAAAAGAAATATCCTCCAGTCGTTTGCAGATCCGGCTGCTGGCGCTGAGCATCCAGTAGGGCATTTCCTGGATTTTCCGGTGCAGCTCCTTGTTCAGGGAAGCCGCCGTCTCCTTGATCTGGAAGGCGGACAGCTGCTCCGGGAAACACAGGATCACCACGCTCAGGTTTTCCATGGTAAAGAAGGCGTAGAGCTCCGCCTCCCCCTCCAGCCCCCGGGCCACCTGCAGAAAGCTTTTCTGGTACAGGCTCTGGTCAATCCCCAGGGAATCCTGCTTTTCCTCCCCCAAAATCTGGCAGGCCCACACCACAAAGCGGCCCTGCAGCAGCTGCTCTTTCCCGAAGCCTCGCAGGATCTTCTCGGTCTCCCCGTCCTCCAGCTCCCGCCGCAAAATCAGCTTCCGCAAAAGCTGCTCTACCACATCCCGGGAAATGCCTTCCATCAGCTGCTCCATCTGCTGGTTGCTCTGCACCGTATCCCGGAACACGTCCTGCAGGTCATCCAGCTCCGTCCGCTGCTTCCCAGTGTGCTTTTCCGCAGCGTTCCGGCCGCCCGGCAAAGCCTTTATCCAGGGATCCTCTTGCTCCGGCATCACCGTCTGCAGCAGGCGGTAGATGGGGCGGTAGATCCGTCGGCTGACCATGTAAGCCAGTCCCAGGCTCAGAAGGAAATAGATCAGAAGGATCGGCAGCAGCATCAGCACCCCATGTACAGAGCCCAGCAGGCTTCCCTCCGGCTCCCGGTCGGTCAGGAAGATCCAGGAGCTCAGCTCCGACTGTACCTTATAAAAAGGGGCATCCTCTTCCGTCTCCGCATCCAGGGTGACAAAATTTTCCGGTTCTTCCAGCTCTTCTGCCGTCAGGCCCGCATCGTAATAGTTGGAAAGGGGCTTTCCGCTCTCATCGTAGATGTAGATGGTCTGCCCATAATCCTCAAACTCCGCCTGAATCATATGTAAAAGCCGGGCATGATCCAGCTGGATAATCATGGCGCCGGTAAGGGACGGAAGATGCAGCTCCGTGATCAGGTACTGTTCATTCTGGAAGGACAGCACCCGCCAGGAAAAGGGCGAGCTGCCCTGGCTGTCCGGCTTCTGATAAACCGACTGATAGTATGCCAGCACATCACTCAGGGTGCTGTAGGAGGCCGGCACACAGGTATTCATGGAGCTGTAGATCTGATCGGTATAGGGAATATAGAGCCAGGTCCTTTGTATCAGCGCATTTCCCTCCGGATAGCCGCTCAAAATCCCCAGAATCCTCTCCTCCTGCAGGGGATTTTCCTCCCCTGGGTTGATCAGGGCCTCCCGCACCGTCTCCTCCCACAAGGTATTCTGCATATTCTGAGACAGCAGCTCCAGAATGGTATCCACGCTGTCCCGGGCCCGGATCAGCTGCTGGAAGTTCAGTGTCTGGTTTTGCTCCCGCAGATTGCGGGAGACAATGGAATTCAGGTAGACGCCAAAATACAAAACCGTCAAAATGGAAATCGAGCACAGAATGGCAAAGGTCTTCTGAAAGAAACGATTCTGAATCAGCTTCTTTTTCTTCATTTCTTCATTTCTCCTCTCCCACTTTTTCCATATTTTTGACGCTTGTATCATATTGATGATTTTATCACAAAAATGGAGGCGCTTCAATCATCTGCTGAAGCCGCGCCTATTTTCCCCTTTTTCCGCTGCGATAATAGTTCACCAGCCGCCGCATGTCCGGCGTCAGCTTCCGCCGCCGGTCCCACACCAGGCTGATCTCCACCGGAACCGGCGGATCCAGCCGTACCCATTGTACTCCCGGCAGGCTTTCTGCCAGGAAACGCAATAAAAATCCAGAGGCTGTTCCGCTTTGAATCAGGCTATGGACCGTAGAGAGCTGTTCTGTCTCATGGAGCACCCAGGGCTGTACGCCGGCGGCCCGGAACTGGCGCATCACCAGCTCATGCTGGGAAAAACTGCTCTGGGAAAAGACCAGCGGTTCCCCTTCCAGCTGCTCCGCAGACATACTGGCCTGGCCAGCCAGCGGATGGTCGGGAGCTGCGCACCAAACGGTCTCCGTCCGGGAGACCGATACCATCTGAAAATCCGGCTCCAGCGGTCCGCTGTGGGTGGCAAAGGCCAGGTCCAGCGTATCATCCAAAAGCCCCCGGAGAAGCGTTTTCGTTCCGTGCTCTTCCGCCGACAGCGAGATCTGTGGATACTCCCGCAGAAGAGTACGGTACAGTTCCGGCAGGACCATGGTCCCTACCATGGGAGGGACCCCGATCCGGATTGTGTGGTGCTCTTCGCTGAAATCATTCATATATCGCTCCACTTGGTCCGCGTGCTGAAGGAGGCTGGATCATGCAATTAACCTTTGCCATCGGAAAACGAAAACAGTCTGTGGAGGTACCGGAGGAAGTTCTCCAGGGTGTGCTGGAGCCCTCAGAGCTTCCCCGGGAGCTCACCGGGGAAGCGGCGGTCCGCCGCGCCCTGGAACACCCCATAGGCTCCCCGCGGCTCCGGGATCTGTTCCATCCGGAGGACACCGTTGCCATTATCACCAGCGACATTACCCGGCCCATGCCCACCTGGAAAGTGATGCCGGCGCTGCTGGAGGAGCTGTACGCCGCCGGCCTCCGGGCCGCCGACATTACCCTGGTCTTTGCCCTGGGCAGCCATCGGTGCCATACGCCGGAGGAGCAGGAGCACCTGGCCGGGGAGCAGGCCTACCAGGAGATCCGCTGCGTGGATGCAGACAGCAGCGACTGGGTACATCTGGGAACCACATCCAGGGGAACGCCAGTGGACATTGACCGCCGGGTGGCCCAGGCGAACCGGCGGATCTGCCTGGGGAACATTGAGTACCACTACTTTGCCGGCTACTCCGGCGGTGCCAAAGCCATTATGCCCGGCGTTTCTACCCGGGCCGCCATCCAGTCTAACCACCGCTTCATGGTCCGGCCGGAGGCCTGTGCCGGGCGCATTGCCGGGAATCCGGTGCGGGAGGACATTGAGGAGGCGGCTGCCATGGTGGGAGTGGACTTTATCCTCAACGTGGTGCTGAGCCCGCAGAAGGAAATCCTGCACGCCGTGGCCGGGGATGTAACCGACGCCCACCGGGCCGGCTGCCAGTTCCTGGACACCCTCTACCGACGGCAGATTGGCCGCCCGGCGGACATTGTGATGGTCTCCCAGGGCGGAACCCCTAAGGACCTGAACCTGTACCAGACTCAGAAGGCCCTGGACAACGCCAAGCACGCCGTGCGCAAGGGCGGCGTCATCATCCTCATCGGCTCCTGCCAGGAAGGGATGGGGAAAAAACCTTTGAGGAGTGGATGACCACCGCCTCGGAGCCCCATGAGCTGATCCACCGGATTCAGAAGGACTTCCGGCTGGGAGGCCACAAGGCCGCCGCCATCGCCATGGTGCTGGAGAACGCGGACATCTACCTGGTCAGCGACCTGGAGCCGGATTTTGTCCGCAGCCTCTTTATGACGCCCTTCCCCACGGTGGAGGAGGCCTACCAGGCCGCCCAGGCCAAGCTGGGGAAAAATGCCACCGTGCTGGCCATGCCCTACGGCGGCTCCACCCTGCCCACGGTGCAGGGAGCAGAGGAAACGGACCAGTAAGCGCCCCAAAGGCACCTGCCGCTTCCGGCAAAACGCGCGAAACCATGTTTCAAGATAAGAAGGAGGAATTTAGAATGGATTACGCAGCAGAATCTTTGAAAATGCACTACCAGTTGAGGGGAAAGCTGGAGATCACCCCCCGGGCCGCTGTGGACAGCAAGGAAGCCCTGTCCCTGGCCTATACCCCTGGCGTGGCCCAGCCCTGCCTGGAGATCCAGAAGGATGTAAACAAAAGCTATGACCTGACCCGCCGCTGGAACACGGTGGCCGTGGTCACCGATGGCTCCGCTGTCCTGGGCCTGGGCGACATTGGCCCCGAGGCCGGTATGCCGGTGATGGAGGGGAAATGCGTGCTCTTCAAGGCCTTTGGCGATGTGGACGCCATTCCCCTGTGCGTCCGCAGCCATAACGTGGACGACATTGTCAACACCGTGGCCCTGCTGGCCGGCAGCTTTGGCGGCGTCAACCTGGAGGATATTGCCGCTCCCCGGTGCTTTGAGATTGAGAAAAAGCTGAAGGAGCGCTGTGACATTCCCATCTTCCACGATGACCAGCACGGCACCGCCGTCATCACCCTGGCTGGTCTCATCAACGCCCTGAAGATTGTGGGCAAAAAGATTGAGGATGTGAAGATTGTCACCTCCGGCGCCGGTGCGGCCGGCATTGCCATCATCAAGCTGCTGATGAGCCTGGGCCTGAAGGACGTGATTATGACCGACCGGATGGGCGCCATCTACGCAGGCCGGGAGGGGCTGAACCCTATTAAGGAAGAGATTGCCGCCGTCACCAACCGGAACAAGCAGGCCGGTTCCCTGGCGGAGGTCATCAAAGGCGCCGACGTGTTCATCGGCGTGTCCGCCCCGGGGACCCTGACCAAGGAGATGGTGGCCACCATGGCCAAGGATCCCATTATCTTTGCCTGCGCCAACCCGGTTCCGGAGATCTTCCCGGATGAGGCCAAGGCAGGCGGCGCCGCCGTGGTTTCCACCGGCCGCAGCGATTACCCCAACCAGGTCAACAACGTGCTGGCCTTCCCGGGCATCTTCCGGGGCGCCCTGGATGTGCGGGCTTCCGACATCAACGATGAGATGAAGGTGGCCGCGGCCTACGCCCTGGCCGGCCTGGTATCCGAGGAGGAGCTGAACCCGGATTACATTCTGCCCGCAGCCTTTGATCCCCGTGTGAAGGACGCGGTGGCCGCTGCGGTGGCAGAGGCAGCCCGCAAGAGCGGCGTGGCCCGGATCTAAATGGGAAGCCCCCCGCCGGTATGCGTTTGCGCCGGCGGGGGTTTTTATCCTTCCATTCCCTTATGCCTCACCACGGCCCTGCGTCTTGCCGGCCCCTCTTGATTTCCGATGCGTTCTATGCCATTATAATAAAAAGAAATGGAAAACCATCTTCTGTCTGGAAGGTTTATAATGCTGAACGCGTATCTGGGAGAGATGGAGCAGGCCATCTACTATCCGCCTGCCTACTTCGACAATCAATATGAAGATGCATGGATTACCGATCCGCTGTCTGTAGAGATGATCAAGGATGTGGAGCAATCCGAGGTAATCGGCCCCCATTTGATTGAAAGCCCCGTGCTGGAGCCCATATCCGTGAAAGAGATCTCCGGCACCTCATGGACTTTGGAAAGAACGATTTTGCAATCAAAATTCTCAACACCGGAGATAGAATGTAACGGATTCTCAAAAGCATCCAAGAAGTACAGCTTTAACTCATGCTGGAAGGAGGAATACCATGTATACAGGAAAAGACCAACAACCCTTCACCTTTTGGAAGCGTCCCTGGGCAAAGTGGCTGCTACTCCTGGCTGTTTTCCTCCAGGCAATCAGCCTGACTCTGCTGCTGCAGGAGTATCGGGAATATGAAGGCCTCTATCAACGGGGGATTCTCTTCTCCCAGACCCCGGATCAGTGGGAAAGCTATGCGTCCCAGCTCCGTCTGCGGCTGGCATTGCAGGGAATGCTCCTGCTTGTCTGCCTGGATGCCTTTCTGATGGGCCTTATGGTGCGCAGCAAGCAAGGCCTTCGTCTGGCGGAAGCCATCTCCCTGCTCCTGTTGTCCGCTGTCTGGGGAGCCGCCGGCCCGGCGCTGCAGCTGACCGCTGTGCCGGGGCACCGGACTATTTGGATCCTGTTCCTGCTTGCCCTGGCCGCAGTCTGCGGTTGGAGCTGGATGCGGTATCTTCAGAACAGGCGTCAGCGCCGCTGATTGCGTAGCGCACGTTCCGCGGAGACACGCAGGGTCTGTACCTGATCCGCTGTTATATGCTGATCCGTTTTGGGCAATATCTTCTCCCGCAAAGTATCATCTTCTTCCTGCCGGATGTTTTCCGGCTTTAACAGTTTTCTCCCGTTCTTCCCTATTCCACCGGCTTCTGCACATCCGTAAACGCCTGTACAGATTCCAGACTGGCGTTAAACCGGTCTTCAATCCATTTCCGGACACCTTCCAGCCCAATGACATAGGCATTCGGTTCTCCGTCTTTCCGATTTTTATTTTCCTCCGCGTGCTTCAACAGATCGCACAGATGGGGATGGGGGTTGAAGAAAACATCCGCCCCCTTTTCCTTGCAGTGTTCCCACAGACGCACGCAGGTGGATGCGTACAGCAGCGCCTGGTCCACGCTCCACTGCACGCCGTAAGGGTAAGGGCCATCGTGATACCGGCCCGGGCCAAAAATACCGTATCCCCCCATCATCACCGCATGGTGCTTCTCCCCATGGTCATGAACGTCAAAGGCAAAGTTCAGGCAGCCGGGCGTATGGCCGGCCCCATCCAAAATCTCCACCGTGTGGTCCCCGTACGCCAGCACATCGCCTGGGCGGAGCAGACGATCCACCCGGGGCAGAACCTGGGGTTTGTGGGGCCCCATGTTCTCATGGCTCCAGGACATATACGCCGTATCCGCCGGGCTCATGCCCACCGGACAGCCGTATTTTTCCCGGATTCCCGGGGCTCCCAGATAGTGATCCAAATGGCCGTGGGTGATCAGCAGGGCACAAATTTTTTCTCCGTCCAACCCCAGGGCTTTCAGCCCGGGCTCCAGCATTTCCTCACAGGCATCTACGTCATCCGTGGCGTCCATCAGCACCAGCCCCTCGCTGGTTTTCAGTATAAAAATCCCCTGACGCTGATTGCCAACAAAAAACAGGTCATCAAACATCTGCACCGGCTCAATGGTTTCATAGACCTCCGGCTTCCCGCCCCGGTGGGGCATTTTCATTTTTTCCGCTTGATCCATTTTCTTTCTCCTCTATTGATTTGGTATTGTTTTTCGTCCCTGCCATAGGCGGCCTGCCCGGCAGGCACCTGTCAAAATTCCGTAATTCCCATCTGAAATTCCCGCCGGAAGGATGCTTCTATCCCCTTGTGCACCCAACGGGTCAGGGGATGGTCCACGGAACAAAAGCCGTGGGTCACCCGAGGGGCGGAGAGCAGTTCGCAGGGGATTCCCGCTTCCAGCAGCCGCAGGGTGTAGCGCAGCCCCTCATCCCGCAGCGGGTCATACTCCGCCGTAATCACCATGTGGGGACCCAATCCCCGCAGGTCCCGGCACTGCCCCGGAATGGCATAGTAAGAGGGGGCTTCCCCGCTGTTAAAATGCCCGTACGTTACATAGCCGATCTGGGGATAGGCGGACCGGGATGCCCCCAGCGCGCCAAACTGGCTGGCGGACATGGTGCGCTCAATATCCAGCGCCGGACAGGAAAGCACGGTCAGCGCCGGTGTCTGTTCTCCCCGGTCCCGCAGGTACAAAGCCAGCCCGGCGCACAGGTTGCCGCCGGCGCTGGTGCCATGGAGGCCAATGCGCTCCGGATCCGTCCCCAGCTTCTCCGCATGCCGGATCATCCAGCAATAGGCCGTATAGCAGTCCAGAAGCGGTGCCGGGAAACGGACGTCCGGGCCGGCTGTCCGGTACTCCACCGAGGCCACCAGGCAGGGCGTTCCCTCCGCCAGGGTAATACAGCGGTAATTTTCAATGTCCAGGTTTCCTCCCACAAAACCGCCGCCGTGAACATCCAGAATCATCGGCGCCTTTTCCGGAAGGCCCGCCGGACGGAAAATCCGCAGCCGCAGCTGCTGCCCCTCCTCCGTGCCGGGGATCCAAATGTCCTCCATGGCCGTCCCCGGCCCCAGCCGGTATTGTTTTATATCATACCCCGGATATTGCTTCAGAAATTCTTCATCCGCGTCCGTCTGCAGGGTCCGAGCCACATGTCCCTCAAATCCCGGATATGGTTTCAGCTGATAGCTTGCCAGACGCATGGTATTCTCCTCCTTAGCGGGCGGACTGTTCCGCCTTTTTTTCCAGCCTGGCATTCCGGAAATAAATCAGGATACCGGCTGTGATCATGGCCGTGTTCAACACATAGAAAAACATCACATACCATTTGACCACCTGGGTCCAGGAAGAAGCCGTCCCCGCCACATAAATATAATAGTAGATGCTGATTCCTTTGCCTATGATGGCAAAGATGTATCCGATCCAAATAAAGAAATAGAACAGCAGGCTCATCCCCTTGGTCGATCTGGCTTTCCATGCCTTGGCAATATTTAACGGCCAGGACAGGCCAAAGCAGATCACCATAAGAGCCTCCATAATACTGGCAGCAGTCAGCATAAAACGCCTCCTTCCTGTATCATCCGCCAGCGGGTTACAGGCTGAAATAGAACGGGATCCAAATGACGGACACCACCGTGGAAAGCAGAATCAGCGGCAGGCTGAATTTCATCATCTCCTTCATGCTGTACCCACCCAGGCGGTAGGCCATCAGAGCGCTGGGCGAGGCCAGCGGCGTGCTGTAGGAAGCCAGGCAGGAAGCGTCAATGGCAGCCATAATCGGCAGGCAGCTGATATGGTTCTGCATGCAGGCGGCCACCGCGATCGGAGTAAAAATGTTCACCAGCGCCGTGTTGTCCATAAACTGCGTCAGAATGATGCAGAAAATGAATACAATGGCCAGGACAATGACCGGATTGCCGATACCAAAGACACCGGAGAGCAGGTCCGCCAGCACGTCCCCGGCACCGCTGTTGTTCATGGCGGTGGAGATGGCCAGCATAAAGCCCATCATAAACACCAGCTGCCAGTTGACGGAGCGGTACATTTCCCGCTCATCCAGAATCCGCAGAAGACCGCACAGCATGGCCGCTCCGGCGGCAATCATCGTATTGTTCAGCCCCAGCTGGCTGCTGAAAATCATGAGAACCAGAGAGCCAAAGAAAATCGCATAGGCCGCAATCTCTTTCCAGCGGGGAAGATCGGATTTTTTCAGCACATCATTCTTATTTTCCAGCGCATCCGTATCGCCCAGCTCCCGTTTGGGCAGCAGCTTGTAGCCAATCACCACCACAAACAGGATCGTCAAAATAGTGGCGGGAAGGCGGGAAATACACAGGTCCCAGAATCCAAAGTTTTCCGTGCCTCCCATGTTGGCAATAATCTGGTTTTTCTGCAGATACCGGGCCGCTGCGCCGCCAATGGGCAAGCCCTGGAGGCCGGCCTGGGCACCTACGGACGCCGGCAGTACCAGCACCGTTGGTGAAATTCCAATCTCCTTGGCCAGGGCAATCAGCAGGGGAAGAACCGTGATCATAGAGGTCACACCGCCAATAAACTGACAGAGAATAAAGGGGATCAGCATTCCCACCAGCAGCAAAATCCGGATACTGTTTCCTTCCGACCGAAGGATCAAATGGGCAATGCGAGACAGGATACTGGTCTTCAGGAGAGCCGCAATCACAATCATCATGCTGATCATGACAATAATATTGCTGCTGACAAAATTGGAAAACGCCTCCTCCATATCCAGGACGCCTGCGGCCCACAGAAAAATAACGCTGACGCCGCAGGCAATAGACGCCGGGACCTTCCCGGTCAACAGGGACAGCGCCACAAACACAAAGGCGATCAGTGTCAGAACCAATCCTACATTCATCTTTTTTCGTTTCTCCTCCTCTTTGTCCAACCTAAAAAGGAATCCTCTCTGGTGCCGGCAGAGCCAAATTGTCTCCCTTTCCTGAATATCATTATATATTTTTCGTCTGTCTTGACAATTCAACGATGTTCATGATACGATAACCAAAAGCAATACTCTCCGAAAAAAAGAAAATTTGGCTTAATTCTGTTTATTAAAAATGTATATTTATTTTATTTTTTCCTGTTTAATCCGTTTTATTGCATTTTTATGCGTGATCAGCGATCCTTCACTCTCTGCTTCAAGAAGTTTCGCTTATTCTTCCATAACCAAAAAGAATACTCAGGAGGGAACGATTCATGGACGTTCGCCAGCTCTACTATTTTCTGGCCCTCTGCCAGCAGGAACACATGTCCAGTACTGCGGATCTTTTGGGAATTTCCCAGCCAGCTTTAAGCAAAAGCATTGCCAATCTGGAAAAAGAGACCGGTACCAAACTGTTTGACCGCCACGGTAATTCCATTCAGCTCAACGATTATGGCCGCAGCTTTTCCGTATACGCCCAGAAGGCCCTGCAGGAGCTGGAAACCGGTCTCTCCCTGCTGCGCCAGGATCAGTATGACACCTGCGGGGAAATCCGGATCAGCTGCTTTGCCTTCGCGGATCTGCTCTCCGACTGTCTGCTGGCTTACACCAGCTTAAACCCGAAAATCAAAATCACCATCTCCCAGCGCTCCCACAACAGTGATGACTTGATCCCGGACATGGATTTCATTTTGATTTCCCAGAACGATACCATTCTGTTCAATGACCGCCAGCACACCTGGCTTCCCCTGCGCCTTTGCTCGGAGCAGAGCCACATCCTGATTTCCCCCCGGTACCGGGAATACCCGCCCGGGGTCACGGAGCTGGCGATGGAAGATCTGAAGGACGATTATTTTATCACCTTCCCCATCTCCTCCCTGTTTTACACGGATGTAACCCAGAAGCTGTGCAACGCCGCGGGATTTTCTCCGAAAATTTTCTGCAGCACCGATTCGTTTCTGACCAAGATGCGTTTTGTGGACGCAGGGAAAGCCATCTGCATTCTGCCGGAGTGCAATCTCCGGATGGCCCGCCAGATCTCCCCGGATATCCGCACCTTCCGGATCCGGGACCGGGATACCAGCCGGACGCTCTATCTCATGTGCCGGCAGAACGCCCTGACCTCTGAGGCTGCGGCGGATTTCTGGGCCTTTGTCCAGGATTACTACCGGGCGCCGTAAGCCTTACCGGATAAACAGGAACCGGGCTTCCTTACGCCTTTCCTGCCTCCCGGACCTCCGGCGTAATCCCGTTTTCCGGCAACGCCGGAACCACGCAAAAAGAGCCCCTTCCACGAACGGATTCGTGTCCGGAGCTCCTTTGCATGTCTGCGGCTTACATCACCACCACCGGCTTGATCAGATCCCGGGGCTTATCCTTCATCAGCAGCAGGGCCTCCTCCAGATGCTCAAAGCCCTTGAACCGATGGGTCAGCAGCTTGGAGGTATCCAGCCGTCCGGTCTCCATCAGGGAGGCCAGCTTCTCCATCCGCAGCCGTCCGCCAGGCATCAGTCCGCCAGCAATGGTCTTGTGGCCCATGCCGCAGCCCCATTCCACCCGGGGAATCCGCACGTAATCGCCGGAGCCCAGGTAGTTGACGTTGCCAATGACGCCGCCGGGCTTCACCATCTTCACCGCCTGGATGAAGGTGTCGTTGTCGCCGCCGGCCACAATCACCCGGTCCACACCCTTGCCGTGGGTAAGGTCCATAATCTGCTCTACAATATCGCCATCTTTATAGTTGATGATATCCGTGGCGCCGTACTCCTTGGCCGCCTGGACACAGTTGGGGCGGGAACCCACCGCGTACAGATGGCTGGCTCCCCGCAGGGCCGCACCGGCCACGGCCATCAGGCCCACCGGGCCAATGCCGATGACGCAGACGGAATCGCCGAACTGCACGTTGGCCAGCTCCACCCCGTGGAAGCCGGTGGGGACCATGTCGCTGAGCATTACCGCTGCCGCCGGGTCCAGGCTGTCCGGCAGAATGGCCAGGTTGGCGTCCGCCTCATTTACATGGAAATACTCGCCGAACACACCGTCCTTAAAGTTGGAAAACTTCCAGCCGGCCAGCATACCGCCGGAGTGCATGGAATAGCCGCCCTGTGCCTCCAGGCTGCCCCAGTCCGGGGTGATGGCCGGCACAATGACCCGGTCGCCTACCTTCAGATCCTTGACCAGCTTGCCCACTTCCACAATCTCGCCCACCGCCTCGTGGCCCAGGATCATATCTGTGCGCTCGCCGATGGCGCCTTCCCAAACTGTGTGGATATCCGATGTGCAGGGGGAAACCGCAATGGGTTTCACAATGGCGTCCAGCGGGCCGCAGGCCGGGACCTCCTTCTCAATCCAGCCGGTCTTGCCAATCCCCAGCATCGCAAAGCCTTTCATTTTCATGTCTGTCTCCTCCGTTTCCTGTTCCGTATTGTTATTTTGTTAACGTTAAAATTTTACCATACATTGTCGGGTCTGTCAAGAACTTCATGTATTGTTGTAGGATGCTCCCTGCCTGCCGTTTCTATACTTGCATTCTCCCTCCCGCCACGCTATACTGATGGCATACAGGTTTACCCAGGAGGCTTCCCATGCGTCAAAAGAAAATCCGTCCCGCTTCCCATGAGCTGGGCGGCGTTGCCTACTCCCTCGTTTTTTCCCTGGTCTGGTATGCGTCGCTTCTCCGCATCATCCTGGCCGGCGGGTTTCAGTTTATACTCATCCTCTTCCTGCTGGTGGGGCTGCTCCCGCTGGAGATGGCGGTGCGGCAGATGCACCGGGCGTTCCGGGCCCGCCGGGCACACCAGAGGGCCCTGGAGGAGATTACCCCGCTGCCCGGCACCATTGTGAGCATCCAGCGGGCCGCCGTGCCGGTCTCCCGCTCCCGGGGCCGAGTCTCCTATACCTGGCAGTACAGCCTGCTGGTGGAGTTCTGGGAGCCCGGTGCCGCCGCGCCCCGGCAGATCACCAGCGAGCCCTACCGGATGCCGGTTCCCAACTATCTGGCCTCCACGGAGGTAAACGTCTACCCGCTGCCGGACGGCTGGCATTTTGTCCTGGATGGCTTCCGGCTGAAGCAGAACCCCCGGGATCCGGGCCCGTTTCCCCAGGTGGAGCATGGCTCCTACCTGGCGCCTCTGATCCGGGTGCTGATGGTGGTGTTTCTGCTATACTTTCTGTACCAGATCCTCCGGGCCTTCTGAACGTTTTACACAGATTTAACCCAAACTCCATCCGTTTCTTTTCCTGCTCTGCTAGAATACCATCAACAGCTGGCTTTTCCTCCCAATTCAACGCGCGTTCCCTGCGTTTTTCCTGCTGAGAAGCCGGCTGTTTTCCGTATAGGGTTTCCGGCGCCGCCGGGGATCCTTGAGAAGGAAACACCAGTCTTTCCCTGGAGAGACGGAAAGGAAATGATTTCGCTATGCAAAAAACCTATATCCTGGACACCAACGTGCTGATTCAGGCCCCCTATGCCCTCCAGTCCTTTGAGGACAACCACATTGTGCTGCCCCTGGCGGTGCTGGAGGAGCTGGATAACCTGAAAACCGCCGAGGGGGAACGGGGAGCCAACGCCCGGCAGGCCATCCGCTTCCTGGAGACGCTCCGCTGCACCGGCAACCTGCTCACCGGCGCCCCGCTTCCCTCCGGCGGCACCCTGCGGCTGGAGCTGAACTGTGTGAACACGGAACTGCCCCCAGGCCTGCCGGAGCACAAAAACGACAACCGGATCCTCCGGGTCTGCCAGGCCTTAAAGAACCAGGCGGGGCCGGAGGAACGGGTCGTACTGGTCACAAAGGATATTGTGGTTCGGATCAAAGCCCAGATGATGGGCATAGAGGCGGAGGATTTTACCACCGAGCAGGCTCCGGTCCGCCAGGAGCAGTACACCGGCCGCTGCGAGGTCTTTGTGCCGGAGAAGAAATTTGAGGATTTCAAGAAAAAGCACCTGACCCAGGAGGATGTCTACCAGGTGGACGAGAACGGGGAAAAGCTGCCGGTGGAGCTGGTGGTCAACCAGTTTGTGATCCTGAAGGCGGACGAATCCCGGAAAAAGACACAGCTGGGCCGCTACAACGGAAAATACATTCTCCCGCTAACCTACAAAAAGAAAAAGCCCTACGGGGTTTCCCCCCGGAACGTGGGCCAGTATTTCCTGCAGGAGGCCCTGATGCTCAGCGCTGAGGAGGCCCCGCTGGTGATCATCAAGGGCATGGCCGGCACCGCCAAGACCTTCTACACCCTGGCGGTGGGCCTCCACTCCCTGATGGAAATGGAGGAGCCCCCTTACCGGAAGATCCTCATCAGCCGGCCCAACGCCCAGTTTGACGATGACATCGGCTTTCTGCCCGGGGATGAGTCGGAAAAGATTGCCCCCCTGCTGCGCCCCTCCATCGACAACCTGGAGCAGCTGGTGGACCAGAATGAGAAGGAGCGCTACACCGATGAGCGGAGCCTGGCGGACAAGGTGGAGGAGCTGTTTGACCGGGGCATTGTCAGCGCCCAGGCCCTGAACTTTATCCGGGGCCGCTCCGTGGTCAAGACCTACCTGGTCATTGACGAGGCCCAGAACCTGACACCCAAGCAGGCCAAGGGCATTATCACCCGGGCCGGCAAGGGCACCAAGATCATTCTCCTGGGGGATCCGGGGCAGATTGACCACCCGCTGCTGGACGAGCGGACCAACGGGCTCAGCTACGCTTCCGAGAAAATGAAGGGCAGCCCCCTCTGCTGCCAGCTGACCCTCACCGCCGAGGAGTGCGAGCGCTCCGCCCTGGCCATGGACGCCATCCAGCGGATGTGACGGCTGCGGAAAACCCCGCCGGACAGCGTTGGGCTGCCATCCGGCGGGGTTTTGCCTTTTCTCTGCCTACCTTCCCAGCAGCCGCCGCAGCGCCTGGAACAGGCCGCCTTTCTTCCCCTCCGGCTGAGGCGCCGCCTCCTGCCGCACCGCCTCCTGCTCCGCCAGGGCCATCAGGAACTGCTGGCTGTCCAAGGGCTCCCGGCTCTGGTCCTTCTCCACATAAGTCCCGTCCGCCATCAGCACCCGTGCCTTCCGTGTATCGTACTCCAGGGTTTCCATAATCCGATGGATCTTGGCCCGGCATTTTTCATCGTAGATGGGGCAGGCCGCCTCCACCCGGCGCTCCGTGTTGCGGGTCATAAAGTCCGCGGAGGAAATGTACATCTGCTCATCGGCGCCCTCGCCAAAGCAGTAGATCCGGGAGTGCTCCAGATAGCGGCCCACCACGCTGCTGATCTGGATGTTCTCCGTCTTTCCGGGGATCCCCGGAAGCAGACAGCAGATGCCCCGGATCACCATCCGCACGGAAACCCCGGCGCAGGATGCCTGGGACAGCTTGTCTATGATCTCCGCATCCGTCAGGGAATTGATCTTGATAAAAATCTTCCCCGCCTGCCCCTTGGCAATCTCCCGGTCCATCAGATGCAGCACCGTGGATTTCAAGGACACCGGCGCCACCAGGAGGTGGTGGTAATGGCCCTGCAGGTTGGCAATGGACATGTTCTTGAAGAACTCCGCCGCATCCGCCCCAATCTGCTGGTTGGAGGTAATCAGGGAGAGGTCCGTGTACAGCTTAGCGGTATTCTCATTGTAGTTGCCGGTTCCCACCTGGGTGATGTACTCCACGCCGTTCTTCCCGTTACGGGTGATCAGGCACACCTTGGAGTGCACCTTGTAAAAATCAAAGCCGTAGATAATGTTGCAGCCCGCCTCCTCCAGCCGCTCCGACCAGTCGATGTTGTTCTGTTCATCAAACCGGGCCCGCAGCTCTATGAGCACCGTCACGCTCTTGCCGTTCTCCGCGGCGGCGCACAAGTGCTCCACCAGCTTGGCCTTGCTGGCCAGCCGGTAGATGGTAATCTTTATGGACACCACCGAAGGATCCTCCGACGCTTCCTTCAGGAGCTGCAGGAAGGGCTCCATGCTCTCAAAGGGATAGGCCAGCAGCAGATCGCTCTTTTCAATCTGCCGGATGATGCTTTCCCCTTTCCGGATCCGCCCCGGCCACACCGGCATAAATTTGGGGTAGGACATGGCTTCCTGCTCCGTCTTGGGCAGCTTCCCGCCCAGGCCGTAGACGTACTTCATCTTCAGGGGGGTGGTGGTAGTGTAAATCTGCGCCTTGGCCAGCCCCAGCTTTTCCATAAAATACTGGGTAAAGTTTTCACTGATGGGGGCGGACAGCTCCAGCCGTACCGGGGCCAGACGGCGCCGGCGGCCCAGCACCTTTTTCATCCGCTTCCGGAAATCCACCTCCTCCGCAAACACCTCGTCATCCGGGTTCACATCCGCGTTGCGGGTCACCGCAAAGACCACCTTTTCCGCCACCGCGTAGGGAGAGAACAGCTGCTCCGCATACTCCAGGATAATGTTCTCCACCCGGATGTAGCGGGCATGGGCGCCGGGCAGGTAGAACACGTCCGGCAGCGCCTCCGGCACAGGGATCACGCCGAAAATCTCCCGGTTTTTGTGTTTCAGCATGACGCCGATATGGATCACTTTGTTGGCCAGGTGAGGGAACGGATGCTGGACATCTACGATCTGAGGCGAAAGAATGGGTTCAATAGACGCTTTGAAGTATTGCTTCACACATTTTCTTTCGTTCTCTGCCAGCTCCGGAAAGCTCAGGTGAAAAATATCCCGCACCCGCAGCTGCTTTTCCACTTCGTTGAAAATCTGCTCCCGCTTCTGGTACAGGGGGCGCACGGCCTCAAAAATCCGCCGCAGCTGCTCGCGGGGCGTCATGCCGGATTTATTGTCAATCTGCTCCGGGTTGGCGTTCATAATGTCAAACAGGCTGCCCACCCGGATCATAAAAAACTCATCCAGGTTGCTGGTGAAGATCTCAATAAATTTCAGCCGTTCCAGCAAAGGGACGGATTCATCCCTGGCTTCGCTTAAAACCCGGTCGTTGAACTGGAGCCAGGACAGCTCCCGGTTCTGGGAAAAGCCTTTTTGGTAAAGTTCGCTCATGCCGCCCCTCCTTTTTCCTCCAGCAGGTAAGTCAGATACCCCTCCCGGACACCATAGCTGCAGACCACAAAGCTGCGGGATCCGTAAAATTTGGAGACGGACTCAAAGATCAGCAGGCCGGGGATAATGGTATGGATCCGTTCCGGCGCGGCCCGCAGGATGCTGTCCTGCAACCCCTTTATATTCTCATCGGTAATCTCCAAAAATTCGCTCAGCTGCTTCCGGGTATACTCCCGGCTCTTCTCCGGAATACCAAACCGCTCCCGCATCAGCAGCAGGGAAGCCCGGGCAGTGCCGCCAATGCTGTAGATGGGCTGGGTTACCAGCTCCTCCCGGGGCAGCGGCAGCCGCACCTCCTCCAGGTGGCTGCGCACTTCCTTGCGGATCTTCCGGATCTCCTTCTCCGTGGGAAGCAGCCCCTCCACAAACCGTTTGTACAGGTTCAGGGAGCCAATGGGCATGGAGGTGGCCGTCACAATCTGCTTTTCATGGAAGAAGGTCAGCTCGGTGCTGCCTCCGCCCACATCCACCACCAGGCCGCTGGAATTGATGCCGTTGTGCATGGCCCCGTAATAGTCAAAGGTAGCCTCCTCCTCGCCGGAGAGGATCCGCACATCCAGCCGGCATTTCTCCCGCACCAGATCCAGCACCTCCTCCCGGTTGGCGCTGTTCCGGAGAGAGGCTGTGCCAAAGGGGAAAATCCGCTCCACATGGATGTGGTCCAGAATCGAACGGATCTCCGACAGGACCCCCACCAGCTTCTGCACCCCCTCCGGATTCAGCCGGTTCTCCGGATCCATATAGCCGGCCAGTCCTGCCGAATACTTCTTATTCAGCACCGAGTGCAGCTGTCCGCCCTGTTTGGAATAGATCACCAGCCGAATCGTGTTGGAACCAATGTCAATTACTGCCCACATGGGATACCCCTCCGTCCATCGCATACTTATGTAAAATTACCATATCAGACCAATGTAAAATATTATAACCGATTTGGGAGGGGTATATGTTAAATTTGTGTAAAATCTGGAAAATCAGCACGATCCGTAGGCCACCAGTGCATCTCCCGCCGCAACGCCCAGGGAAACGGTGTGGTACAGGACGGTGCCGTCCCACCGGGCAGCCACCGTCTGGAGCAGGCAGCCGTCCAGATCCTCCAGCTGCCCCAGCACCTGGCCCCGGCGCACCGGCTGCCCTGGCTGCACCCGGGGGAACCAGAGCCCGGAGGCCGAAGCCTCCTCATACGCCATCTCCCGGGGCTCCCGCTGTTCCCGGTTCCGGCGCGGCTCCCCGCCCATCCCCAAGAAACCCATGAGGCTCCGGAAGCTCCGCAGCTCTCCCTCCACCTCAGCTTCCGACCAGCGGCCCAGGCCGCCCACCTCCATCAGAAGGGCGGGAATGCCACGGTGGGCGGCGCAGCTGTACAGGCCGTCCTTTGCCGTGGAGGGAATCCGGTAGCCCACCTCCAGATGGGCCGCCGCCTCCCGGGAGCGCTCCGCCACCGCCAGCGCGGCCGTGGACGGGAAGAACACCAGGGGCGTCATGGCCTCGTTCACATCCCCGCCGTGGAGGTCCAGCAAAAAATCCGCCTCCGGATACACCTGCTCCTGAATGGCCCAGGCCAGCTGCTCTGCCTGGGTGCCGCCGGGGGCGGCGGGGAACACCCGGTTCAGGTTCTTGCCGTCCTCCGGCACCACCCCCTTGGCCCCGGCGTAAAAGCCATCCCGGTTAACCAGGGGCAGCAAAACCAGGCGCCCCTGCAGCCTTCGGGGATCGGCCTCCGCAAACAGCCGCCGCAGGGCCAGAATACCCACGTATTCCCCGCCGTGAACTCCAGCGGTCAGCGCCAGGGTGGGGCCGTCCGCCGCCCCCTGCACCGTCCACACCGGCAGCCGCCCTCCTCCTTCCAGAGGGAGGAAGGCCTTCTCTTTTCCCTCTGCCGCCGGGCAGATCTCCACTCGATTCATCCCTTATCCTCGCTTTCCATGTTTTCATTCCAGAGATGGCAGGCCACCTGATGATCCGGCGCCAGGGATACCAGGGGGGGCCGCTGCTGTCGGCAGATTTCCCGGCACCGGCGGCAGCGGGTATGGAAGGGGCAGCCATCCGGCGCATCCACCGGGCTGGGGATTTCCCCCGGCAACGGCTCCATGGGCTTGGACCGGTCCATGCCCCAGGAAAAGGCCGACGCCGCCAGGGCCTGGGTATAGGGGTGTGCCGCTGCGGTTCCCAGTGCCTCCCCCGGCAGTACCTCCACTACTTGGCCCAGGTACATGACCATCACCCGGTGGGCCAGCTGCCGCACCAGGGCCAGGTCATGGCAGACGAAGAGCAGGGCCAGGTTCCGCTCCCGCTGCAGCTTTGCCAAAAGCTCCGCCAGCTGCTTCTGGCTGGAGGCGTCCAGGGCGGAGGTGATCTCATCGCACAGGAGCACCTGCGGCTCCAGGGCCAGGGCTCGGGCCAGCCCCACCCGCTGCCGCTGGCCTCCGCTCATGGAGTGGGGATACCGCTCCCCCAGCTGCCGGGGCAGGCCCACCTGCTCCAGCAGCTCCGCCGCCCGCTCCCGTGCCTCCTGCCGGGAGCAGCGGTGAAAATTCCGGATGGGCTCCCCCACCGCGTCCCCGGCCCGCATCCGGGGAAAGAAGGCCGCCGCCGGATCCTGGAACACCAGCTGGATATGGGGGCGGTGCCGGCGAAGCGCCTCTCCCCGGAGGCCGGTGATGTCCGTCCCCCGGAAAAACAGCTGTCCGGCATCCGGCCGCTCCAGCTGGGCCAGCAGCCGCAGCAGGGTGCTCTTCCCGCAGCCGCTCTCCCCCACCACCCCCAGGGTCTCCCCCGGGGACAGGTGCAAACTCACATGCCGGCAGGCGGCCAGCTCCCTGCCGTCCTCCCGGCGGTACCGGCGGGTCAGCCCCCGGCCTTCCAGCAAATACTCAGACATACCGCTCTCCCTCCATATCCGGCGCCGCTGCCAGCAGTTCCCGGGTGTAGGGGCTGGCGGCGGCGTCAAAAAAGTCCGGTTTTTCCCCCTGATCCACCACCTGGCCGGCCCGCATAACCAGAATCCGGTCCGCCAGGTAGGAGGCCACCCCCAGATGGTGGGTCACCAGCAGGATGGCCGTGCCAAACTCCTCCCGCAGCGCCGCCATCTGGCGGATGATCTGGGCCTGGGTGGTCACGTCCAGGGCGCTGGTGGGCTCATCCGCCAGCAGCAGCCGGGGCTGGAAGGTCATGGCCAGGGCAATGCCCACCCGCTGCCGCTGGCCGCCGGAGAGCTGGAAGGGGTAGGAGCGCAGAATATCCTCCGGATCCGGCAGCCCCATGCGGGCCAGCATCTCCGCTCCCTGTTTCCGCGCTTCCCCCTTGCTCACCTGCCGGTGGGCCCGGATAAACTCCACAAACTGCCCGCCGATGGTCCGGATAGGATTGAGCATGGCGCCAGCATCCTGAAAGATCACCGCCAGCCGTTCCCCCCGCAGCCGCTGCCATTCCTCCGGCGGCAGCTGCAGCAGCTCCTCCCCGTCCAGGCGGACGCTGCCTCCGGTCACCGCGCCCCCCGGCGGCAGCAGCCCCAGGATAGCCCGGACTGCCGTGGTCTTCCCGCTGCCGCTCTCCCCCACCAGGGCCACAATCTCCCCCCGCTGCAGGCACAGGGAAAAATCCTCCAGGGCGGGCCGCTCCCCGCCGTAGGATACGGTCAAATGTTGTATCTCCAGCATACGCTTCCTCCTCCGGCCTTTCCGGGTGCCGGTGCCGCTTCCGCTCTCCCCATTTCAGGAGGCCGGCCGAATCTCCGTGGTCAGCCAGTAATAGTCCACCGTGGCAATCTCCGCCCCGGCCACCCGGTCCGTCCGGCTGAGCATCCGGCTGTTGTAATACCCGTGGACAATGGTAGCCGCGTCGTCAATGAGGATCTGCTGCAGCCGGGTAATCAGCTCCAGCCGCCGGTCCGCGTCCAGGGTCACGGCCAGCTCCTCATACAGCCGGTCGTACTCCTCATTCTGGTAATACCCATAGCTCTGGGAGTTCCCCGAATACCAGCCGCCCAGGAAGTCCTGGGGATCCCCGGTGCCCACGGTGGTGGTGTTGGCGGTGATCAGGTCAAACTCCCCGGCGTTCTGCAGGGCCAGGGCCGTGTCGTAATCGCACACCGTCACCGTAACGCCAATGCCAATCCGCTCCAGCTGCAGGGCAATGGCTTCGGCAAACTCGTTGAGGTTCCGGCTGGTGTACGCCACATAGTTCAGGTCCAGCTCCTCCCCCTCCAGCTCCCGGATGCCGTCCCCGTCCGTATCCACAATCCCCGCCTGATCCAGCAGCGCTTCCGCCTGGGCCGGGTCGTAGGGGTAGGGGTTGGTCAGCTGGTCATAGTTGTAGGCCAGGGAGGAGGGGAGCACGGAGATGCCGGCGGTGTACATGCCCGCCACCGTGGTCTCACACATGGTCTGGGAGTCCAGGGCCATAAGGACTGCCTGGCGCAGGGCGTCATTGGCCAGCACCCCGTCACCTCCCGGGACGCGGCGGGTAACCTGAACGAGACCAGCGACGCGGCCAAGCGGGCAGAGATCCGCTTTGGGGTGGATAAGA
>CAJFTW010000082.1 GCA_904420025.1 Candidatus Pseudolachnospira avium | reverse complement strand
TCTTATCCACCCCAAAGCGGATCTCTGCCCGCTTGGCCGCGTCGCTGGTCTCGTTCAGGTTACCCGCCGCGTCCCGGGAGGTGACGGTGACCACGTAGGTCCCCTCCCCGGCGAACTGCTCCGCCCCAATCCGGTAGGTGTACTGGCTCCAGCTGCCGCTGCCGCCGGTGACCTCCAGCTGGTAGCCGCTCCCCTCCTCCAGATCCCGGGTAACGCCGTTCTGGGTTACCCGCACCCAGATGGATTCCGGCTCCAGGGAATCTACGTTGGTCTCCGTCAGCACCACCTCCTGCTCCTGGCGGATATACTGGCCGTCTATGGCCGTCACCTCCGGGCTGAAGCTGTACACGGAGCCGAACCGGTTGACGGAAAAGTAGATGGTCTGCTCCGTCACGTTGCCGGCCAGGTCCTCCACCCGGGCCGTCAGGGTGTACAGGTCATCGCAGATCCGCTCATAGGCCATGTCGTAGAAGGTATAGCTGCCGCCCTGCTCGCCCACGGAAAACTCGCCGTCCAGCTCCACCTCCCCCCGGTTGGCGCCGGTGAGGGTGATGGAAGCCGCCTCGCCGGCATTCACATCCGACCAGCGGATCACCGGCGCTACGGTTACGGGGTTGGCCGACTGGTCCTCCACACCGCTTATAGCCAGCTCCGGCGCCGTCTGGTCCATGACAAACTCATCCCCCGGGTAATCGGAGGCGGCGTTGCCCGCCTTATCCATGTAAGCCACATCCAGGGTGTACACCCCGTCCGCCCGGAAGGTGACGGTGGCCGTGTGGGTGTCCCCGCTGGAGGACCAGCCGCTGATCCCCGGGTACGCCACCGCCGCCCCCTCAAAGACGCCGGTGCCGGAGAGCTGGAACTGGGAGGGGTCAAAGTTGTGCTCCTCCACAGTGATGGTGGCGGTCCGGTCCTGGTTGAAGTAGTAGCCAAAGCCGGTGCCCTCCCCGCTGTAGGTCACATTGACCATGGGGGCCGTCCGGTCAATGACAAAGGAAGTTCCCTCATAGTCCGCCCCCCGGTTGCCCGCCAGGTCCATAATGCCCATCTGGAAATCGTAATTGCCGTCAAAGTCAAAGGTCAGGGTGGCGGTGTAGGTGGTCTGGTCCGGATCCTCCAAATCCTCCTCCACCTGCCAGGCACTGAAGTAGGGGCCGGTGCCGCCGTCCCGGTCCGTGATGTTCAGCAGGGCGCAGGCATTGGCAAAGTTCCGCTCCGTCACCACCACCGTGGCCACCCGGGGCTCCTGGTAATACTGGGCCTCGGAGGCGTAGGCCTCGTTGTAGGAGTGGTTGTCAAAGGTGACCGTGAAGGAAGGATTGGTCTTGTCTATACTGATGGTCTCCGTCACAGTGGTCACAAAGCCGGCCCGGTCCGTCAGGGTCAGAGTCAGCACAATCCCGTTGCTGTTGTGGGACGCGCCAATCTCCCGGTGCAGCTCCGTGACCAGGTTCTGGCTGGATTCCACCACCGACCACCCTTCCGTGTCCCCGGAGAGGGTGCCGTCCGCCTCAATCTGCAGGGTCCCGCTCTGGTCCTGCTCCGTGTCATAGGGGGCCTCCACCGACCACTCCACCGTCCGCAGCCCGGAGTAGGTGTCCGAAACCGTCAGCCCGGCGGTAATGTCCTGGGCGTACAGAGGGTTCCCGTCGTTATCCCGGTTTTCCGTCTCCGGCAGGGTGATCTCCGCGCCGCTGTACCACTGGTGCAGCTCCGCCGTCTCCACCATCAGGCCGCCATTGTGCACATAGCCCTCATCCACCTCATCGGTCTCCGGGTCATCCGGCAGCCGGTTGCCCAGATTGTCCACGGCCAGGGCGTAGATCTGCCCCTGGAAGCCCTCCTCAACGGAGAAGGAGATGCTGCCGTTCTCATCCGGCTGGGCGCTGCCCTCCAGCATCCTCCGGCCATAGGCATTTTCCGTGTAATAGTAGATCATGGCAATGCCGCTGGAGGGGATGGTGGCCCCGGTGGTGTCCGGGAAGGAGTCGGTGGCCGTCACCGTCACCGTGGCCGCCTCCCGGAAGAAGAAGCCGTACTCGGTCTCCTCCACCACCGGTGCCAGCGCCTCCCCGGCCCGGTCCGAGTAGCCGTCCCCGGAGAAGGTGATGGCGGTGATGGCCGGCGCCGTCCGGTCAATCCGCACCGGGATCTGGCTGGCCTCTGAGATGTTGCCCACCTGATCCTCCGCCCAGATGTAGTACCGCACGTCGCACTCCTCATCCACCTGGAAGAAGTAGCTGCCCTCCTCCGCCTGGGAGGCTTCCTGCGCCGTCTCCGGATCGTTCTCCGTGCTGTAGAGCACCCGGCGGACGCCGGCCTGGCAGCCGTCCCCGGCATCCTCCACCTGGAGGATATTCACCTGCACCAGCTGGGTGGTCCAGTCCGCCGCCGGTGCCTTCTCCACCGCGCCAATGGACGGGGCTGTCACATCCCGGTAAAAGACAAAGGTTTCCGTCCACTGGTTGCCGGCAAAGTCCGTGGCCAGGGCTTCCACCCGGTAGGAGCCGTCCGCTGCCAGCTCCACCCCCTGGGTGCTCACCTGCACGGTGCGGGTGTCCCCGGCTCCGGCGGTGTACTCCTCCTGGGCCACCACCGTGCCGTTGATGGACACCTGCAGCTTCCACACGCCGGCGTTGACGGTCCCGTCCGTATCCTGGGCCGCAATCACCAGCTCCGTGTCATTTTGAAAGCAGGCGTATTCCTGCCCATCCAGGGTAAGGGTCCAGTCCGGCTCCTCCGCCAGCGCAATGGAAGCGGAGGGGGCCGTATCCTCCAGGGTCACCCGGACACTGGCCTGGTAATCGGAAAGGTTCCCTGCGTTGTCCATGACCCGGGCATAGATCACACCCTGGAAGGCCAGCGCCCCGGCGGCCAACTCCTCCTGGGGGATGATAAACACCGCCCGGCCATCCTCATCCACAGCCTGGGCAGGGGACAGCTCCACATAGCTGCCGCCCTCCCGCCGGTACAGGGCTATGGAAGCCACCCCGGAGCCGTTCTCCTCGTCCTGGGCGGCTACCGTCACCTGCACCGGCCGGTTGGTGTAGACGCCGTCCTCCTGCACCTGCAGGGTGCCCTCCGCCACGCCGATCTGGATTTCCCCGGTGATCTCCGGGCTTTCCACGTCAATGCTGGCGGTGCCGTCCCAGTAGGCGGAAAGGTTGCCCGCCGCGTCCACCGCCCGGATATGGTACTCTTTGTCCCGGAAGGAGAGGAGCCCCCGGCGCACCGTATACTGGTAGGTGTTTTCGCCGGTCTTCACCGCCTCGTGCTGCTGGGGATTGCCCCAGAAATTGTCCACATACACATAAACCCGCTCCACGCCGGAGTTCACCGCCGCATCATCATCGGACACGGTGATGGTCAGGGTAATATCCCGGTTGGTCCAGCCGCTGGCATCCGACTGCACCGCGTCCACCGTGGGCTCCGTCACATCCATCTTCAGCGCCACCGTGGAGGCCGCGCTGGCAACCCCGGCGGTGGATTTGGCCCGGATATAATAGCTGCCGGACCAGTCCGCCGCGGCCACGGTAAACTGGTAGCTGCCGTCCGCCTGCCGCTGGGCCTGCTGCTCCTGGGAAAAATCCGGGGAGGTGCTGTAGTAGACCCCCTCCACATCTGCCAGGTTTTTCTCCACCTCCACGGTTACCGTCACATCCTGGCTGCTCCAGCTGTCCCCGGCGCTGGAGCGGATGGCGGTGATCTCCGGAGCCTGGGTGTCAATGTACACCGGCACCGTCATCCGCTGCACATTGCCGGCCCGGTCCGTCACCTGAATCCAGTAGGTTCCCTGGTAGCTCTGGGAAGGGATGGCCAGGGACACGCTGCCGTCCGCCTGCACGGTGGCGGTGGTCCCCACCTGTCCGGAGGGGCCATAGACCACGCTGCGGATGCCGGAATCCGGGTCCGCTGCCTGAAAGGTGATGGTATAGCCGCTGCCCAGCCAGGTGCCATTCCAGGCTCCGCCCTCCTCCTGGGTGCCGGCCAGGTTGGAAATCACCGGCAGCTGGTCCTCCTGGTCCGTGGCCAGAGTCAGGGTGTAAGCCGGGTTGGGCTCCACCGCCGGATCCGGCGTCTGCAGCTGCAGCCGCAGCGTCACCTGCTCCCCGCCGTCTGTCCGGCCCGCAAAGCTCTCGGAAAAGGCCAGGTTCTCCCCTTCCTTCCGGGAGAGGTAGGTTCCTTTCTCCAGGATCAGGGTCAGGACGCCCTCGCCCGCCTGCTGGTCGTACTGGTAGGAGGCCTGCGCCCCCTTCAGCTGGAACAGGGCCAGGGGGTTCAGCAGCGTCCCCTGGCTGTCAAAGGACAGCACCGCTGTATTTGTAATTTTGGCAAACACCGCCTGGACCGTGGTCTCCTGCCGGATGTCCGTTAGCTCCAGGGTACCGGACCGGCGGGCCGGGTCATACTGTACCAGATCGGAGGCGCTGCCGTTGACCTGCACCTCCTGAATCATCCAGCCCTCCTGGGCGGTGACGGTGACGGTACGGCTGCCGCCGTACTCCGCCGGTCCCGGATTGTCCGCCGTCAGAATCCCCTCCCCGGATGCCGGCTGCTCCAGGGTTACGGAGAAGGTTCTCACCTCCAGGGCGCAGGTGAACTCCCGGTTTTCCTGCACGGCTCCCGTGTCCATCTGGTACGGCGCATACTCCTCCGTGGCCTCCACCGTCAGGGTGTAGCCGGTTTCGGATACATCCACGGCCAGGGAAAAGTAACCCTGGCCGTCGGTCTCCGCCCACCACTCGCCGGCCGTCACCTTGGCTCCCGCCACCGGCAGGCCATCCCGGCCGGTGACGGTTCCGGAGAGGACCGCCTGCTGCGGCAGCTCCTCCCCGCCCGGCTCCTGGCCTCCATCCGGCGTCTGGCCGCCCTCCGGCTCCTGGCCTCCGCCTGGCGTCTGACCGCCCTCCGGCTCCTGGCCTCCGCCTGGCGTCTGGCCGCCCTCCGGCTCCTGGCCGTCGCCCGACTCCTGGCCGCCCTCCGGCTCCTGGCCTCCGTCCGGATCCTGGCTGTCTTCCACACTCTCCGTGGGGAGAGCGTCCTGCTCCGGGGCCGCTATGCCCTCCGCGGGAACACTGCCCAGCAGCAGAGCCGCTGTCAGCAGCCACGCCAGCCATCTGGTTCTGCGGTATTCTCTCTTCATCCCATAGCCCTCCTGCTATCCGATGCGCCTAATACCTCCGTGGCATCCTGCTCTGGGGCGCCCAGCACTTCCGTGGCGTCCGCCGCCGCGCTCTCCAGCACTTCCGTGGCGTCTGCCGTCATTGCGCCCAGCACTTCCGTAGCGTCCGCCGCCTTGCCAGCGCTCTTCTTTACCGTCTGTTTCCGGGCGGCCTGCTTCCGGGCTGTCTTCTTCCGGCTCTTTTTGTCTGCCTCGCCTTCCATCTGGGCCCGGTAGGCCTCAATCTGCTTCCGGGCGCTGCGGCCGGAGAGCTCTCCGCAGATTTCCGGCACCCGCAGGCGGAAGAACAGCACCACCGCCCCAATCAGCAAGATCCCGCCCAGGCCAAAGCAGCCCAGAGAGAGAATCTGAAAAAGTTCCGCTTGTTCCATGTCCTGTACCTCTTTTCTCCGAAGGATCTTTACCGTTCCACAACCTGCTCACTGTCCGGAACCCGGGTCTCCACAAACGCATTGGCAATGGACTCGCCGGCGCTGTCAAAGCGCCCCATGATATAAGCCTTCAGCGCTTCCGTCTTGTCCGTGGTGGGCTGTAGGTTCTCCGTACCGTTCCGGATGCTGGCCAGCACCTGCTCCATTTCCTCCTGGGACACTCCGTCCGCCTTAAACTTCCGGGCGTAGGTCTCCACCGCGTCGGTCACCAGCCGGTAGCACTCCAGGGTGACAATCTCCGCCTGGTCCGGGTTTTCCTCCATCTGCCGGGCCAGCTCCTTCAGGTTTTCCCAGTAGGGGGCGTATTTCCCCATGTCCGAGGCCTCCTCCACATCCAGGGTAATGTTCTGGTTGAAGAGGCCGATATCCCGGTACACCGCCGCCATGGACCGGTAGGAGGCCTCCGGGCTCCCATAGTCCAGGGCATCCTCAAACCACCGGGTGGAGCTGGTCATCCGGGTGACGGCGTTGTCCGCCGCGTCGCCGTAGTCGTAGTAGTACCAGTACAGCTTTCCCAGCTCAAAGGCCAGCTCCCCGTAGCCCTCCCCGGCCTGCAGCTGGCTCAGGTTGGGGAAAAGGCATTTTTTCAGCTGCGCCTCCTCCTCCGTGGTGAAGGTGGTATCTCCCTTGTAGGTGTCGATCAGAGACTGGTACGCCTCGTAGGAGGAGGGCAGGATTTCAATGCAGGACAGCAGCAGGCTTTCCTTCTCCGCCGGATCCGCCGCACGCTGGGCCTGGGCATACACCGCGTCAAAGTTGTTCCGGTTGGCCACGTTCTTCAGGACCTGGCCGCCCACCCCTGCCGCCAGGAACACCGCCGCCAGCACCGCCACGGTGGTAAATTTGTGCAGCTTCTTTTTCTGGGCGGCCCGGTACTCATCGTCCGCCTCCTCATAATGGTTCAGGTCGTACAGGAGCTCCGCACAGGACTGGTACCGCTCCGCCGGGTTGGGCTTCAAGCACTTTTCCAGGATGTTCTCCAGGCCGCCGGACAGGGAGGGGTTCCAGTAGCGGATGGGGTAAAACTCATAGGGCGGTTCATTGGGGCTTTTGCCGGTGACCAGCTGGTACAGGGTCACACCCAGGCTGTAGATGTCCGTGCGGGCGTCAGTCTGGCCCATGCCGCCAAACTGCTCCGGCGCCGCGTAGCCCTTGGTTCCCAGGGGCGTAGTGTCCCCTGCCTTCCCCTCCTTGTATTCCCGGGCAATGCCAAAGTCAATGAGCTTGACCCGGCCGTCCGGCCGCAGCATAATGTTCCCCGGCTTCATGTCCCGGTAGATCACCGGCGGCTTCCGGGTGTGCAGATAGTCCAGGGCCTCGCACAGCTGCCGGGCCCACTCCAGCACCTTCTCCTGGGGCTGGGGACCTTCCTCCTCCAGGATCCGGCTCAGCGGCTCCCCTTCTATGTAGTCCATGATGACATAGATGTACTCCCGGCTGTCCAGGATGTCCACAATCCGGGGAAGGGCCGGGTGATCCAGCTTCTTCATCAGATTGGCCTCCGCCAGAAGGCTCTGGATGATCACCTCGTTGTTTTTCTCATCGGCGTTCCGGCGGATCTCCTTCACCGCCCACTGCTTGTTCAAATGCTGGTCCATGGCCAGGTATACCCGGGACATGCCGCCCTTGCCGACCTGCTTCAAAATCTCATATTTTCCGTCTATGACGGTTCCGATTGCTGCCAACGCTTATGCCTCCTCTGGATGATTTCTGTGCGGTGCCTGGGCGGAAAGCTGCGGCGCTTCCCGGCAGAGCCCCTGCACCCGCTGCAGGACCGGCTCCCGCACCTCCTCAGTCAGGTAGAGGGAGAGGGAGCAGGACTCCCCCTCCTTCCGGTAATCCTTCTCGGCGCCGCCGCCGTTTTCCCCTTCCACGGTAACCCGTCCGCAGGAGACAATGTCCAGCTTCCGGGCGTCCGCCTGATACCGGACCCCCTGCAGATCCTCCTTCCGGATGGCGTAGGTTTCACTGCGCCGGCCCAGCCGGTCGTGGCGGTCCAGATCCCGCACCAGAATCCGCATGCCGCCCTCCGGGAATGAGACCTCCGTCAGCGCATACTCCTCCAGCACCGGCGCACCGGGACGGATCAGGACTCCCGCCAGAATCAGCGGGATGCACACGGTGGTCAGGGCAAACCCGTCCAGCGCCAGCTTGGCTATGACCACCAGCAGCACCAGGAGGATCAGAAGCCGGGCTCCCAGCCGCCGCCTGGCACTTTGATTGGGGATCACAAATTTGTTGCGGAAAACGTAGGTCTCCATATGCTCACCTCTCTAACGATTCGGGTCAAAACGTGTTTTGCCCCCTCTATGATACCGGATTGCTTCGCACTGTGTGCTTTCGCAATTCGCCAAAATATTCGGAATCCGCTCATTTTTCTGCGAAAAATGGCTACTTCCTCATATATTCTGCCCCAGGGTATGCACCTGATTGTACAGGCCCTGATACTCGGTTTTTGCCTCATCCAGGCAGTCCTTCAGATGCTCCAGGATTTTCAGCTGCCGGTCCATATTCTGCTTCCAGGAATCGTCATACTTGGCAAAATACTGGGTGCTGGCCCCGGATTTCCAGTCGGAGTTCCGCAGGATGTTGATGGCTGCGTCCAGGTTCTGGAACGCTGTCCGCAGCTCCGTGATGGAAGTCTGGTAGGTCTGGATGGTGGTCTGCAGCTGGGTCAGGTCAATTCTCAGGTTTTCCATGTCTCCTCCTCATCATTCTTCACTTAAAACGGACGCCAGCATGGGGCTCATGGAAAGTCCCCGCTTTTTGTCCTTTTCCGCTTTTTCCATGTCGTGGAGGGATTCGTAAATCAATCCCCGCACATAGTAGGCCTCCGCCATGGAGTCATCGGATACCGCAATCAGGTATTCCACCATCTCCAGGGCCCGGTCGTAGTCCCCCAGGCGGCGGTAGCACAGGGCCCGGTACAGATAGAGGATCAGATCGCCCGGATACTGGGAGCAGGCGAACCGGAACCGGTTGGCTGCCTCCTGGTATTTCTCCCTGGCCTTGGCCTTCTCCCCCATTTTCTCCAGCCCCACCGCCTCATGGTAGAGGGCGGCAAAATAGTACTCCCCTTCCTCGCCGTGCCCTATAATCCGCTGGCAGCATTCCACCGCCTTGGGATATTCCCCATAGCCGCCGTACAGCTGCATCAGGCAGTAACACATCTCATCGTCATGCGCCTCCTGCTCCAGCTCCTCCAACAGCGCTTTGGCCTCGTCCAGGTCCTGCCTGGCAAAGAGCACCTTGGCCTTCTCCTTCCGGATGTTCCGCCAGTCCTCCGGATTCTCCCGGAACCGGTCGTCCATCAGCGCCAGGGCCGCGTCGTAATCCTCTATATGCTCATAATATTTAATCTGGTCGTACACAAAGCCCAGGTCCCGGGGGAACAGGTGCTGCGCGTACTCCAGTACTTTTCGGCATTCGTCCAGCCGGCCCAGTCCCAGCAGGGTCACAAACTTGTAGTGGTAGCCCTCAAAGGTATCCGGCTTTCTCTCAATCAGCTGGTCGGCGTTCCGAAGCGCCTCCTCATACTTTTCCTGTGTGATCAGAATCTCAATCTTCCGCAGCCGCGCCCCCACATGGTACGGGTCCTCCCGCAGCACCTGGTCCAGATAGAACAGGGCGTTTCCCGGGTCCCCCATGTCCAGGTACAGGGACGCCAGGTGGTAGGCCACCCGCGGATTCCGGTAATCGCTCTCCAGCGCCTTCCGGTACTGGATGCGGGCCTCGTCCAGATCCCCCTCCAGATAGGCAATGTTTCCCAGATGGAACAGGGCCTCCCCGTTGTTCTTTTCCAGGAAAAACACCTTCTTCAAAATATCCTTGGCCTTCTCATAATCCCGGCCGGCAATGTAGAGCTCCGCCATGTTCAGGTAGGTCTCCACACAGGTGGGGTCCGCCTCCCGGGCCTTCTCATACATCCGCAGCGCCTCCTGGTTTTTATCCAGCCCGTACAGGATCCGCCCCTGCTGGTTGTATTCCATGGCCTGACTGATGGTTTCCATTTCTTATCTCCTCCTTGTTTCCTCTGCCTGGCAAGCCTCCCAAGCCCCCCGGTGATCCCCGGAGGGTACCTCCTCGGATACCAGCCGGTCCAAAAGTGCCAGCAGATACCCTTCCCGCTCCACGGTCCGCATAATCCGCAGCTTCCGGATGCGGGTGTCAAAATTGTGCCTTCCGGTGCTTTTCTGGACAAAATCCCCCCGCAGATAGATAAAGCGGCGGTCCAGGCGGTAGGAGGCGATGGAGCCAATCACAAAGGTCTCATCGGTACGGTTGCCCAGGCTTCCGGAATAAAAGGTGTACACCAGCTGATCCGGATACACAAACACCCGCTGGGTGCGGGACCTCCCGCTGCAGTAGAGGGCATAGCCCCCGGCAATGCAGAGAAAGGGCAGGAAAGAAAAGATTCCCAGCCCCATCAGATAGGCCAGCGGCTTTCTGTAATATACCTCCCGGGGGAGTGCGAACATCAGCACCAGGCTTAGCAGCGGCACTCCAAAGGTCAGAAGTACAAAGCGCAGCATCACCGGGCGCAGCACCTGCCGCCGTCTCTCCGGATCCATTTTCAGTTCCATCTTGCTCTTACCGCCTTTCCCTAAAATTCCGCCGTCACCGGGTGGCCCGCGCCGCCCGGCTCTCCCTGCGGGATGGCCGCCGTCAGGTGGCCATCATGGCCCAGCCCTCCAGGCTGTTGCCGCTGGTCAGGCCCGTGGTCAGATCCTTCAGCTTGCTGCCCAGTTTGATCCCTTCCCAGCCGCTGGTGCTGGAATCGCCGTCAAAGATGGCCGTCACCGCCTTGTAGCTGTACTTGAAGCCATCCCCGTAGGTCTTAAAGCGGACCAGGCTGGTGATGGTGGTACTCTGCAGCGGCTTCCCGGTCAGCAGGTTGGACGCCCAGTTAAAGGACTTCTTCAGCTTCTGGTATCCTTCGGAAGATCCGTAAGGCATCTTTTTGATGCCGGTGATCTCCCGCAGGGCGCTGGTCCAGTTCTTGGGATTGGTAAACCGGCTCTTCCAGTCAATGGACTTGAACCAGGCCTTGTTCTGGGCAAAGCTGCGGCTGAAAACGTTCTTCCAGCTGAGCTTATCCAGCTTAAAGGACTTTAAGACCCCCTTGCCCATACTCTTCAAATCTTTCAGGGCATAGGCAATGCTTGTCACCTCCAGGCCTCCGTAGGCAAAGGTGGCAAAGCCCTCAAAGAAATTGCCGGTTCCCAGGGCATCGTCCATGCTCCGGCCCACATAGAGGAAGCCATCCTTCAGCCCCCGGTCGGCCCATTCCGCCCCGCCCTGGGAATCCCCATTGGCGTAACAGTACAGGGACACGCTGGACGTGACCACATCCGCCACCGACTTGGCCAGGGAAAACCCGGCGCCAATGGCGGCGCATACCGCAAAGAAACCGGACGCCGGCAGGGTGGCCACAAAGGCTGCCACCGCCAGGGCGCAGAATACCACGTCCACCGCCAGGTTCACAATGGCCCCAATGATCTCCTTGTGTTCGTTGTACCAGGCCTCCACGTCATTGCAGACGCCTTTCCACCAGCTGCCCAGCGGGGTGGTAACCTCAATTCCCATAGAATAACAAAAACTTCCCGTATCCTGGGAAATTCGATTGGCCACCCGCTGGTCCGCCTCCTGTGCTTCCTGTTTAAAATCCTCCAGGTCCCGCTGGAATTTGTCCAGCTTATCCATCTTGTCGCCGATGGCCTGGCTTCTTCCGTATAACTCACTGACCGCCGCGCCCAGATAACCGCGGCTGGTGGAAACCCCACCAATTTTCCTTCCGCTGCTGTCCAGGAAATCACAGCGGCTGGAGAGGCTTCTCCGGGCCTGGTCGATGCTGGATTTCAGGGCATCGATCCCGGAATAATTTACCAGTAATTCTGCCATAAACTCCTCCCTCCGCTAGAAACCGGAGCGCAGCCTGGCCGCGGCTTCCTGCCGCCGGCGCTCCGCTTCCTCCCGGCGCCTCCGCTCTTCCTCCTCAATCTCCCGGCGGATGGCCTCCATCTCCTGGTAGACATAGGATTTGGCGCTGCTGATCTTTCCATCGCTGTCCGGCGCTTTCTCCCGCAGGGAACTGAAATCCCCGCCGCTTGCCCCGTAATAGTCGCCTTTGACGGCGGCCCGCAGCAGGTCATCCATCTGATCCAGCTGACTGTTGAAGGAGGTCACATCCCCTCCGCCGTTTGACAGCTGACTGCGGTACCCGGATAAAACGTTATAAGTATACCAACTGGCCATTTTGTTTCTCCTCTCCCGCCGTCATTCCGCAACCAGCCCGTTTTTGGTGTTGGTGTCCCACTCCTCGTAGCTGGCTTTGATCCCCTTCAGGTCATCGTAGATCACCTGCAGGTTTTCCTCTTCATCCTCCAATTCAACCTTCAGGATCCGGTACGCGTCCGCAAACGCGTCCTTTCCCCTTCCGGTCCAGGTTCCCAGAAGGCTGTCGGTGGCGCTGATAATGTTGTCCTTGGATGCGCTGAAGGCGCTGCGGGCACTATCAATTTTGCTCAACACGTCCGCAAAGGAACCGGTGTCAATTCTCTGTACGCTTCCCATCGGGCTCACCTCCTTGCTAACCATGAAAGCCCACGGCTTGCTCCGTGCTTGCGCACTCCCGTGAACGGGCTTTCAGCGTACAATGCAGGAAAAAGGGAGCCGGACGCCCCCTCCTCCCTGCCGGAAAACGCGTTAGCCCTGCAGAGCCGCACCCAGCTGCTCGTCGGTCTCCTCCAGCGTCTGGGCAACCATGGAAAGCTGCTGGCTGATGCCGTCCAGCACCTCGGGAAACTGGTTCAGGGTCTGCTCCATCTCACCGTAGGAGATGAAGAACTGGTTCTGGGCCGCGCCTTCCCAGGTGGCCTCCAGGCTGTCTACCTCAGAGCGCAGGAAGGAAAGGATCTCGCGGATCTCTCCGGCCTTGGTGGTGAATTTGGAAGACGAGTCTCTCAGCTCTTCCGGGGTGATGGTAATTCTCTCTGCCATTTTGTTACCTCCTCATAAATGGTTTTTTGCGGTCTCTGCCGCGTTTTTGTTTCTATCAAAAACAGTATGGCTACTGATTTTGATCCAATCGGATGGTCTTGATCCGGGCAATGGCGCTGCCCCAGAACAGGTATCCGTCCCCGGGACGGATGGGCTTGGTAAAATCACGCAGCTGCTTGGCGGTGACATCGCAGAACTTGATGTTTTCCATGTCCTCCAGCACCAGCACCCGCTTGCTCTCCTTGATCAGCTTCAGCATCTCCGGCGCCTGGAAGTTGACCGCGGCGTTTTCCAGATTGCTGAAGATCACGGAGACCTTCAGCCCCCGGGACTGCTTGATGAGGGTGTTCATCTTCCCCTGCAGCCCCTTGTCCTTGGCCAGCACCGCCACCGCCGCCGGGTTGTTGACCAAAAGCAGCAGCAGCGGCTCCTCCTTCAGCGCCTCCTCCGGTGGCACGCCCCGGCGGGAAGCCAGGAAGGCCCGGCGCTCCTCCACCTGCTGGTAAACCAGGTCCAGCAGGAAGCCAATGTCCTCCGCCTCGGTCCGGTACTCCCGTACAAAGGCCAGGCGGCTCTCCGCCTCCAGCTTCATGCGGCCATCGTCCACAATATACGCCTCGGTGAGGCTGTCGAAAATGTTCCGGGACAGGGCCCAGAGCAGGTGGCGCAGGAAGTTGGCCTTGCCGCTCTTCTCCCGGCCCACAATCCCCATGAGAGGGGTGGCCAGCAGATCCAGGTAGCGGTATTCCACCGTATCGTAATCGATTCCCATGGGAATCTGGTAAGGTTTCCGGTACATCTCCGGGCTGTCCGCCAAAAGCTTCTGGGCCAGGATCACCGGCGGCACCTCCGGAATCGGCCGGGCGCCGCTGTTCCGGAACCGCAGGGAGTTCTCCCGGATGAATTCCTTCATATTCTCCACCCGGACAATCTCCTTCTCCCCCTCAAAGGCCAGGGCGGTCTGGAATTCCAGAATCCGTTTTTCGATCACGCAGAGGCCGCGGCCCGGCAGCTCCTGGGGCTCCAGGCGGCACCGCTCCAGCAGGTTGCTGTACTCCGCCTTCTCATTGCAGTGGAAGGCAATGCGGTTGCCAAAGTTGGCCAGCATCCGGAAGCCCACCGCGTTGGCCTGGCTGCCGGTGGCCACCAGGTGGATGCCCACGCTCTGGCCCTCCCGGGACAGCACCAGCAGCTGGTCCTCCAGCTTGTTGTAGTGCTCCCGAAACACGGCAATGTTGTCGATCATCAGCAGCACCTCCGGCATATCCGAAAAGCCCGCCTCCACGTACGCCCGGTGGGTGCCCAGTCCCTTGCCGGACAGGATCTCCTTCCGCTGGGAGACCATGGTCCCGATCATCCGGAACAGGTTCACCACCCGCTCCTCCTCGGTGTACAGGGCCACGCCGCCCACATGGCGGGCCTCCTCAAAGACCTTTAAGGCCATGTTGCCGCAGTCCACCACGTAGACGTTCACTTCCTCCGGCGTGTACAGGCTCATGATCTGGTACAGGATGGTCTGCAGGGCCGTGGTCTTGCCGCTCTGGGAGGCGCCCATCAGGTAGGTGTTGGCCTCCGAAAGGTTCAGCACGTAGGTGCCCTGGGCCCGCTGCTCCGGATCGTCAAAGAAGCCCAGAGGCACCCGGATGCCCGCCACCAGATCCTTCTCCAGGGAATCCAGCCCCTTCACCGGCAGCTGTGCCGGCAGCGGCGGCAGGCAGATCCCTGCCAGCCTGGGGATCCCCGCCTGCTCGCAGTAGTCGTGGACGTACTCCACCAGGGCCTCCAGCTGGGTCTGGCCCTTCTCCTCCCTGCCCCGCTTCTTGTTGGTGAACACGCACTGGCGCTTGCCCCAGAAATTCACGGAGTAGATGGAATAGTTCTTTACGTTGTCCTCCCCCGTGGGCACCCGGGCGCCGCTGAAGGCGGACTGGAACAGCTCAAAGATCTCATTGTTGCCCACCTGGAAGTAGGCACGGCCCGGCTCCACAATCTCCGCGGCCAGCGGGGTCTTAATAACCTCCTTGCTGTCCTCCTGGGTCTGCACCTTCAGGCAGAGCTTAAACTTGGAGTTGCTCCAGATCTGATTGTCCACCACGCCGGAGGGCTTCTGGGTGGCCAGAATCAGATGGATGCCCAGGGTACGGCCGATCCGGGCCGCGCTGACAATCTCCTTCATGAAGTCCGGGAACTCGGATTTCAGCTCCGCAAACTCATCCACAATCATAATCAGGTGGGGCATGGGCTCCTGCACCTTGCCCTCCTTGAACAGCCGGATGTAATCGTTGATGTGGTTCACCCCGCTGCGGGAGAACACCTCCTGCCGGTGTACCAGCTCCGCCTTAATGGAGAGCAGGGACCGGTGGATCTCCTTGCCGTCTATGTTGGTGATGGTGCCGATGAGATGGGGCAGGTCCTTAAACTGGTTGGCCATGCCGCCGCCCTTAAAGTCAATAATCACAAAGCCCACGTCATAGGGGTGGAACAGGGTGGCCATGGAGAGCACATAGGTCTGGAGGATCTCGCTCTTACCGGAGCCGGTGGTGCCGGCCACCAGGCCGTGGGGGCCGTGGGCCTTGCCCTTATCCCCAATATCCAGGTAGACCACCTCGTTTTTCCGCTTGACGCCCAGGGGCGCCGCCATGCTCTTGTACACCTGGGAATTTTTCCACCGCTGCTCCAGGTCCAGGTCATCGGCGCTGACAATGTGCAGCAGCTCATACATGGTAATGTTCTTGGTCAGCTCGCTCTCCAGGCTCACCTCATGAACGTAGATGCCCGCCAGCAGGCTGGCGATTTGGGCCGTGGTATCCGGGGCAATCCGGGGATAGGCAAAGGCCAGGCTGTGCCGGCCGTCCCGGCTTTCCAGCACCGCGCCCTGGCTGCCGTCCCCCTGCAGGCGGACCACCTGGTCGCAGCCCCGGGGCAGCCATTCCTCATACTCCTCCAGGAACACGAAGGTAACGCCATAAAGAGAAGCCGTCTCAAAATACCGGGACACCGGATGCTGTTCCATCCGCTTGACGTTCCGGATCAGCACCACCAGGTGTACCGCAAAGGGCGCATCCCGGTTTTCCTTCCGCAGGTTTTCCCGCTGGGTCAGGGTGTTGTACAGGTATTCCAGCACCGTGTTCTGGCTCTCCTCATCACAGGCCAGGTTCCGGATGTTCAGGTCCTCATTGGCCACGTGGCGCAGCCAGCGAACCCAGCCAAACTCCTCCGCCTCCCCCTCGTCAAAGAGATAGAACAGCTTTACTTCCTTATAAAAATGGCGCAGGGCCAGGTCCAGGGTCATGTTCCGCAGCATCCCGTGGAGCTCCGGCAGGCTTCCCACCACGCCGATTCCGGAGGAGGCTGCCAGGTCCGCGATAATGGGCGCATGGCGCAACACCCGGTATTTCTCCGCCAGCTGCTCCGGCAGCAGGCTGATGGGGTCCTCCAGATCCACAAACTCCGGCTTATCGTACTGGATCCGGCTGGAGGCCTCCACATCCCCCTGGCCCAGGTACACATACAGGAAATCCGGGTCCAGAGGGCTCTTCTCAAACAGGCGCTTGGTAAAGCCAAAGGCCTCTTTGACGCTGTCCTCCAGGGCTTCCTGGATTGTCCAGCGGATTTCCAGCTCCTCCGCCTGGGCCGCCTGGATCTCCACCTCCTTCTGGTCTATGTACTGGCGGTAGAATTCCTCCCGGCGGGCCAGCTCTTTCCGGTACTCCCGGCCATCCATGACAAAGGACACCACGGACATGATAATGCCAATGCTCATGGTGCAGGCGCTGTAGAGGACAAAGGTCCCGCCGCCGCCCATGACGCCCCGCAGCAGCACCAGCAGAATCAGCATGGCCAGGGACGGCACCAGGGACACCACCAGGTTTTTCTTGGGCTTCTGGGGCTTGGTCTCCGGCTGCTGTACCTTCACCTGCACCTCCGGCAGCCGGTACTGGATCCGGGTGCTCCGGTGGAACTCCGGGTAGGCCAGATGGCTTTCCGTCTCCTCACAGTCCCGGAAGCTGAGGCCGTTTAAGATCATGGGCGCGGTTTTGGAGGTGTACAGCTTTCCCTCCTTCAGATAGAAGCTGTAGCCCACCACGGAGAAGAAATCGTAATCCTTCAGCTCCTGGCTTTCCTGCACCCGCACCCCGTTGACGTAGACACCGTAGCGGGTGTGCTGGTCCTGGATCCGCCAGCCCTCCGCCTGCCGGGCCAGCACCAGGCGTCCTTCCCCCATCAGCTCATCCTTCAGGGTGATCTCATTGTGAATGTCCCCGCCAATCTGGATCTTGGACTGGCCGCTCAAATCTATGATCCGGTCGTAGGTCTTCCGCTCAAAATCAAAGTCGATCATAAAGCTGATTTTGAACGCCTCCTGGCCGGAGGACTGGTACTTGATCCGCACCTCATCCCCGTGGGACAGCTCCTTGGAGGCCAGCTTCATAACGCCGTCGGCGGATATGTACAGATTGTCCGCGCAGCTGATGAACCAGTTTTCTTCGGCCCGCTCCAGAGTCACCTGGATGTCCTCAAAGAACAGGTCCTTGGCAAAACGGATCTCGCAGCCCTTGACGGAGCCAATCTTCAGCAGCTTGGTCTCCGGCGGCAGCTCCACCTCTTTGTAAATGCGGTTGTTGGTGATGATCAGCTTGTATCGGTTCTTCATCCTCAATTCCTCACACAAAATGGATAACCGTGCCGTCCCGCAGGCCATACTCCTCCAGGGTCCGGTTGCCCCGCAGCAGCGCCGTGGGATTCTCCGTCTTCAGGCAGCACCGGGACAGGTCCCGGGTGTCCATGCCCAGCTGAAAGCCCTCGTTGAGCCCGATGATGGCCTCGTTGGCGGTGATGTTCAGGGGCAAATCCACATCTATTTTCTGATTTTCCTTGTGTTTGTACAGAATGACCACAATCCGCTCTCTGGCCATGATTCTCCTCCTTGCCTTGATCCGCCTGCCCCGCCGGCAGCCTTCCCGGCTGTTTCGGACAGTCCCGACCGATGCTTCCCGGCGATCCTCGCCGATGCGCCGCCCCCTACAGGAACGCGAAGGCCAGCTTCTGAATACTCCGGATCTGCCCGATTTCCTCCGGTTTGGTCAGATCCAGCTTTTCCTCCCGGGGGATGTACTCGCTGACGGTGTACCCCCGCTTCCCCGGCTCCTCCAGGAAATTCGCCTTCCCCTCCTCAAACCGATTGCAGACAAAGGTGAAATGCCCTTTGTCCGAGCAGTCAATATTCTTGACCAGGCAGTCCATCTTGTGGACGGAGACCCGGTCCTGGGCGGCCACCAGCACCACATGCTGGGCCATCTGCATCAGCCGGGAGGTGGTTTCGGAAAAGCCGGAGGCCCCGTCCACCACCACATAGTCAAAGTCATGGCTGGTGATGACGCTCTCCATGAGGCCCACAAAGCTCTGCTCCGGGATGTGCAGGGAGGAGAGCATGCGGCTGAAGGGCGGCAGCAGGTAGAACTGCTGCTCCACCAGGTAGGGCTTGATCAGGTTGTAGACAAAATTACTCTGGGTTAGCAGGCGCTTTTCCACCTCCCCGGGCAGCGTCTGCTCCGGATCCATCAGCCAGCCAAAGCTCTGGAGGCTGTCCATGCCAATGTACAGGGTCCGCTGATGGCTGCGAGCCAGAATGGCGCTGATGCCGGCGGCCACGGTGGTCTTGCCCACCCCGCCGATGGGGGAGTAGACATAGAGGAAGGTGGTCTCCCCGCTTTTTTTGATGTGGGCAGCGGTGGTGCCGGACAGGTTGTTCACCACCTGCTTGTAGATGGATTCGGCGCTGGTGTACTTGTAGATCCGCCGGCCCAGGAGGCTGCCGGTGTCCTCGTCCTCATCCTGCTCGGTGAGGAAAAAGATGTTGCCGATGTTGTGCTTTTCCATGCCCGGCTGGTACAGCTCCTCCTGGATCACCAGAATGTCCAGGGTCCGGGGGACCGAAAAATACTGGGTCAGATATTCCGGGTCTGTGATCACCTGAATATCCCCTTCTTTCTCAAAGCCTTCCAGGAACTTCCGTTCCAGGGGAAGCAGGTATTTTTCATTTTCCTCCACCAGCAGGATCTTCACTCCAGGCATCTTCTATCTCCTCCGCCCGCCCTGCGGGCCATTTTTCTCCGGGCCCGGGCGGGCCCTGCTCTTCCCCCTTGGGGGTTATTTCCCAGGTTCCCCGATCCGCAGGACGGCCAGGGATATGTTATCGGTCTCGCCCGCCAGGCGGGCTTCCCGTATCAGGCTCTCGCTCAATTCCTCCAGGTTCCGGCGGCCTTTCCAGATCCGCCGCCGCAGCGCCTCCGGCTCCCAGGTCCGGTACAGGCCGTCGCTGCAGGCCAGGAACAGGTCCCCCTTTTCCAGGGTTCCCGCCTGCCGCCAGATCCGGAACGTTTCCCGGTAGCCCAGGCAGTCGGTGAGCACACTCTTCCGGACTCTTCTGCCCTCCACCGTCCGTTCCACCTGGCAGACCTGATCCTCGGTCAGCTGCCGCAGCCGGTGGGGCATCTTCCCCTCCACCCGGTAGATGCGGCTGTCCCCCACATGGAGCACCAGGTAACGGCCCTGAAAAAGAAGAAGGACCGAGGCCGTGGTGGCCAGCTGAAAGCACTGGCTGCGCCCGTACGCCAGGATTTTCCGGTTGGCCTCCCGGAGCGCTGCCTCCAGGTGCTCCGCCAGGACTTCCGCTCCTGGCTCCCGGCCCGTCTCTGCCAGCCAGGGCAGCTCTTGCTTCCACCAGGCCAGGATCTGTTCCACCAGCATCCGGCTGGCCTCCGCCCCGTGGCCCAGGCTGCCCACGCCGTCCGCCACCGCCATCAGCCCGGCCCAGTGGCCGCCCGCCATGGCCGTCCGAAAACAAAAGGAATCTTCATTATAGGTTCGGTGGTTCCCCTGATCGGAGCCCCCTGCCGCCTCCCAATTCTGCCGGTTCATGGGGCAATCCCTCAGACGGTCTGCACCAGGAAGTCGCTGTTGGCCAGCCGCAGCCGGTCCCCCGGCTTCAGGGGCACCTCCCGGTTGGCATCCAACCGCTTCCCATTGACAAAGGTCCCGTTGGCGCTTCCCAGGTCCACCACGTAATGCCGGCCGTTCCGCAGTACAATCTTGCAGTGGAGGCGGCTCACCGCATTGTTAAAGGGGATCCAGCCCTGTACCAGATCCTGCTTTTTGCCGATCTTGTACTCCGGATCCTGGATTACCAGCTGAAAGCTCTCCGGGGTGTTGGCCCCCACCAGCCGCAGCCGTTCCGGCTGGTCCGGGGAAACCAGCACCTCCGTGGCGCCGCCCTCCGCCTCCTCCTGCAGCGGACCGCTGGGGGCGCCGCCCCGCTGAACCGTCTGCACCGGCTGCGGAGCCGGGGCCTTGGCGGGTGCTTTTCCCGCTTTTTCGTTCTTGTGGAATACCCGGGAAAACAGGCCTTTTTTCTTTTCTGTCCCCGCCGTCTCCACCGCCGGGGCACTGGCCGCTTCCAGCCTGCCGCTCTGCTGCAGCGTGCTGGAATCCGGGAAATATTTCTGAAATGGATTCTCCCCATCCGGCACCGGGGAGCCGGCCCGGCTCCGGGAAGGCAGCTCCGCCGCCTCCAGCACCTGATGGAATTCCTCCAGTGTGTACACCGATTGCTCCAATATCCCCAGGAAAGTTCTCCCGCCATCATCCAGCAGCGCTGGATTCTGCCCGTAAGCAGCCCGGATTTCCTGTTTCAGCTGAGCAATCTGCTTTCCTTTTTCCTTCTCCGGCAGCTCCCATTCCAGGGGCAGATACAGCAGAAATACCTTCAGGCTGTCCTGCCGGACGAAGATTCTCCCAAAGTCTAGAGGGATGTGGTCACAGCGCATGAAGCCGTTTTGATTCACCTGCAGCAGCAGCTCAGACAAATGGGACAGGACGGTTAAAAACTCTTCCGGCTTCATCTGCGGCAGCAGGTATTGCAGGCATTGGTAGGGGGCGATGTCGTAAAACAGCTTGGGCTTTCCATTCTGGGTGATCCGCCGGCACTTGACAAAGCCGTTCTTTTCCTGGCTCTGCATCACCTTGTATCCGGTCATGGAAAACATCTCCTCCCCCGCCAGCAGGTAGGTCAGGTTTTGAGAATCTCTCTGTTCGGTTGTCAAAATTTCTTCTTCCAATCTTCCCATTTGTCTTCACCAACCTGGAGCCGGGCCTCCGGCTCCCTCCTCCTTTCCCCTGTTTGCCGTGTTGCCCACGGCATCCAGTTACACCCGGAGGGTGTTTCGGGTCCTTGTATAATGTAGCATCCAAAGGTTTGAAGATTATGTGGAGTTTTATAAATGTTCGTTAAAGGAATGT
>CAJFTW010000081.1 GCA_904420025.1 Candidatus Pseudolachnospira avium | reverse complement strand
ATGGATCGGCTAACGCCCGGAAATTACAATGGGATACAGGTACGGTATTTACTGGATTGGCTGATGGAACCAAAGGATTGAATTGGTTTAAAAAGAGGTACGGTAAAACTGGCAGAGCATCAGGACGAGTGGCGCGGAGAGGCAGAGAAGGCCATTGAAAGCTTGAAGGGGCTTTTGGCAGGGGTTGCGGTGGATATTCAGCATGTGGGCAGTACGGCTGTCCCTTCCATCCATGCCAAACCAATTCTGGATGTGGTTGTTGGTGTCCGCAAATTAGAGGATATTCTAGCTTATAAAGCAGTGCTGGAACAGAGTGGAGTTGTTTTCCGCGGAGAAGATGTGAAAGGGCAGCTGCTGTTTGTCATGGGAGATTTTGAAAAGGATGTACGGACCCAGCATATTCATGTATGATGCCTGCAAGCAAAGGCTGGCTTCCCGGTTCCCCGATGACCGTAAGCGTTATACAGCGGGAAAACAGGAGCAGATTGACTGCCTCTTGGCGGAAGCTGCGGTCTGGAGAGCGGAGCAGAAGGAATAGGCCATTCTGCTCCGCCGCAAGCGCCAATTTGCCACAGCCGTCAGTAGAAACCGCAAGCTTATCATCCTATAACAAAGAGCGTCTTCTGTTCTACCCCCAACCGGTGTATAATGAAAGAAAATTTTCAAGGGAGGGATTGATATGCGCAAAAATTTTGGTACAAAGTCCTGGTTTTACCCGCTGCCGGTGCTGATCATTGGCACCTACAATGAGGATGGCACCCCCAATGCCATGAACGCTGCCTGGGGCGGCTTGTACGATGCGGACAAGGTGGTGCTCTGCCTGAGTGCCGGCCACAAGACTACCCGCAATATCCAGGAGAGGGGCGCCTTCACCGTGGCCTTCGCCGATGCGGCCCATGTGGTGGCCGCCGACTACGTCGGTATTGTATCGGGGAACCAGGAGCCGGGGAAGATGGAGAAGTCCGGCTTCCACACCACCAAAAGCGAGTTTGTGGACGCACCGCTGGTGGAGGAGCTGCCGGTGGCCCTGGAGTGCCGGTTCCTCAAGGTCAATGAGGATGGCAACATCATCGGCCAGATTGTGAACGTCAGCATAGACGAGAGGGTGCTGGACGGGGAGGGCAGCCTGGATCTGGAAAAATTCCGGCCCATCGCCTACGAACCGGCCAACCGGGGCTACCACGTGTTGGGACAGCGCGTGGGCAAGGCGTTCCAGGACGGTGCGGCTCTCAAATAAAGAGGAGTGCACGGCTGCAGGGCGGGCCGTCCATCTGCTGCGGTGACGGATGAAAATCGGAAATCCGGGAAAAATATGGGTAGACATTTGGGGCCGGTTCCCCTATAATAGGCATCGGCTGCCGTCTGGCAGACCCCCTCCTCTGGCGGAAAGGTGTGCTGCCGGAGGGGAAGAAACATGACAAGCGAGGAGAAAACCCATGAAAAAAAGGATCGCAGTAATTGGCTGCTTGCTGACCCTTCTGGCCCTGGCCGGATGCGGCTCCGGAAACGGCGGGGAGACCACCGCTCCGGAGACCACCGCGGCTTCCAACGGGATTGAAAGCTCCCTGGCGCTTCTGACCACCGTGTGGGAGAGCTGGCCGGAGGAATCCAAGTTTGCCGTAGCCGGCGGCGATTCGGAGGCGTACGTGATGGACGCCCCCGGCGCCTTCTCCGTGGAAAACCCGGAGGCGTTGGACGGCACCCTGGCCTTCCCTGCGTCGGAGGCGGAGCAAATTGACGATGCGGCTTCCCTGCTGCACATGATGAACGCTAATAATTTTACCGCCGGTGCCTTCCGGCTGAAGGATGCCGGGAACGCGGAGACGGTGGCGGAGGCCATCCGCTCCAACCTGGACAGCCGCCAGTGGCTTTGCGGCTTCCCGGAGGAGTATCTGATTGCCTCGGTGGACAACTATCTGGTCTGTGTTTTTGGGACGGCGGACAACGTGTCTGGATTCCAGGAGCAGCTGGCTTCCGCCTATGAAAACGTGCAGGTGATATCCCAGGGGCCGGTGTCCGCCGGCTGAGCGGTGGCAGGAGGAGAAGGTTTATGCTGTTTTCCAGTATCCCCTTTTTGTTCTACTTCCTTCCCTGCGTGTTGATTTTGTATTTTGCGGTCCCCAAAGGGGGCCGCAATGCGGCTCTGCTGGTGTCCAGCCTCTTTTTTTACGGCTGGGGCGAGCCCCGGTTCCTGCTCTTCATGGTTCTGACCATCCTGGGCGGCTATGTGGCCGGGCTGGGGATGGCCGGCTGCGGTTCCAACCGGCGGGCAGCCCGGTGGTGGCTGGCCGCCTTCGCCACTTTGTGCCTGGGGGTCCTGGGGGTCTGCAAGTACGCGGATTTCTTCCTGGAAAATTTCCGGGCGGTCACCGGTCTGCCGGTGCCCCTTCTGCGGATTTCCCTTCCCATAGGCATCAGCTTTTACACCTTTCAGATTTTAAGCTATGGGATTGACGTATACCGGGGAACCGTGCCGGCCCAGAAAAACCTGGTCTCCCTGGCCACCTACATTGCCCTGTTTCCCCAGCTGATTGCAGGGCCCATTGTCCGGTACGCGGATCTGGAGCCGGAGCTGCGGCAGCGGCGCTGTACCCTGGGGGACACAGCGGAGGGGGTGCAGCGCTTTGTCATGGGCCTCTCCAAAAAGATCCTTTTGGCCAACACTCTGGGAGAGCTGGTGCAGCTGTTCCGGGCATCCCAGGAGCCGTCGCTTCTCTTTGCGTGGATGTACGCCGTGGCCTTTACCCTGCAGATCTATTTTGATTTTTCCGGCTACAGCGATATGGCCATTGGCCTGGGCCGGATCTTCGGCTTCCACTTCCTGGAAAATTTCCGCTATCCCTACGTGGCTGCCAGCATCACGGAATTCTGGCGGCGCTGGCATATCTCCCTTGGCACCTGGTTCCGGGATTACCTCTATATTCCCCTGGGCGGCAACCGGGTTTCCCGGCCCCGGTGGGTGTGCAACATTCTGGTGGTCTGGATGGCCACCGGCCTCTGGCATGGGGCTGCCTGGAATTTTCTGCTCTGGGGGCTTTTTTACGCGATGCTTTTGATCCTGGAAAAATGGTGGCTGGGAAGGCTGCTGGAAAAGTCGCGGCCGTTGAGCCATATCTATGTGCTGCTGACGGTGGTGCTGGGTTTTGTGCTCTTTGATGCGGCCAGCCTGGGGGAGGCGGCCGGCACCTTCCGGGCACTGTTGGGCCTGGGAGGGCTGCCGGCGGTGACGGCGGAGAGCCTTTACTACCTGCGAAGCTATGGCTTTCTGTTGCTCCTGGCCGCCCTGGGAGCCACGCCCCTGCCGGCCCGGGCAGTGAAAAAATTGTTCTCCTCCGGTCCCGGCAGGGCGGCGGGGAGCGTGGCGGCGCCCCTGGGCACCGTGTGCCTGCTGCTGGCCTGCACGGCGTTCCTGGTGGACGGCTCCTTCAACCCGTTTCTGTATTTCCGCTTTTAGAGGAGGATGGCATGAGACCGAAAGAAAACGAAACCTTGCCGGAAGGGCTTCCGGATCAGCCGGAGGAGCGGTCCCGCCTGGGTATCTGCCGGGCGGTGCTGACCATCCTGCTTCCGGCCGCGGTGATCCTGGGCTTTTCCGTGGCCGGCCTTCTGCTTCCGGACCAGGAGGTATCCGCCTCCGAGCGGCGGCGTCTGGCCCAGGCGCCGTACCTCCGGTGGGAGGCCGTATCCTCCGGCCGGTTCATGGAGGAGGCGGAGGCCTACAGCCAGGACCAGTTTCCCCTGCGGGAGACCTTCCGGGAGATCCAGGCGCTGGTCCGCTGCGGGATCCTGGGCCAGAAAGACAACCATGGGGTGTATGTGACGGACGGCTATGCGGCCAAGCTGGACTATCCTCTGGATCCGGATTCCGTGGACTATGCGGCGGAGCGGTTCCGGTATGTGTACCAGCGGTATCTGGAGGGGACGGATTCCGCCGTCTATGTGTCGGTGATCCCGGACAAGAGCCAGTTCCTGGCAAAGGACAACGGGTACCCCTGCCTGGACTTTGACGCCCTGGCAGGGCAGCTTACGGAGCAGATGCCCTACGCCTCCTATGTGGACATCTTCCCGCTGTTGGGGCGGGAGGACTATTACCGGACGGATATTCACTGGCGGCAGGAGGCGCTTCCGGATGTGGCAAAGGCCCTGGCCGGCGCCATGGGAGCGGCCTGGGGGGCGGCGGATTACCGGCCGGTGACGCTGCCGGAACCGTTCTGCGGGGTGTACCGGGGCCAGTCCGCCCTGCCCCTCTCCCCGGACGCCCTGACTTATCTGGAGGCGGATTTCCTGGAGAACTGCCGGGTGTACGACTATGAAACCGGCAGGGAGATCCCGGTTTACAGCCGGGAGGAGGCGGGAGGCATGGACCCCTACAGCCTGTTCCTGTCCGGCAGCAAATCCCTGCTGCGGCTGGAAAACCCGGCGGCCCCGGAGGGGAAGAAGCTGATTTTGTTCCGGGATTCCTTCGGGAGCAGCCTGGCGCCTTTGCTGGCAGAAGGATACCGGGAAATTCTTCTGGTGGATATCCGGTATATCAGCCCAGCTGTCTTGGGGGAGATGGTATCCTTTGAGGGCCAGGATGTGCTGTTCCTGTACAGTGAGAATGTTCTGAACAACAGCGAGACTTTGAAATGAGAAGGCAAAACCCCGGGCCGGCTGCTCTACCGGTCCGGGTCATACTGCTTTTTCAGCTGATGCAGCTGGGACAGGGCTTGGACGGAGGCGGCGCCCATCTGCCGGGAGACCTCCACCACCAGGCCGTCCACCAGGGCGGCGGCTGCGGTCATGGAGTGGTACTCCCGGGGCTCCCCCCGGTAGACGAACAGCTGGATGGAGGCCTGCTCCTCCTCCGGAATGTAGGTGCGGCTGCAGAAGGCCAGGGTTTGATAGCCGGCCTTTTTTTGATAGTCCAAAATCATGCGCCCTTCCCGGGAGACCTTGGAGAAGCTGAACAGCACCACCAGATCCCCGGCTCCGGCCTGGGCCAGGCCTTCCAGCACCTCGGAGCCGCCGGAGGGGAGGAGCAGTACCGGGATCCCCAGCCGGCGGAGGCGGAACAAGAGCAGCTGCCCCAGGGAGGCAGAGGCGCTTTTGGCGTGGATCAGCACCCGCCGGGCGGAGAGAATGGCCTGCACCGCTTCCTGAAAAGCCGCCTCATCCAGCTCCTCCAGAGTTTTTTCCAGATACTGCTGCTGCAGCCGGAGCCATCCGGCTGCGGTGAAGGGCTCCTCCCGGCTCAGGGTTTGGGCCATTTTGGCGGCCGGCCCTCCGGCCTCCGCCGCTGCCTGCTGCATGACTACCTGCTTCAGCTCCTTGAAGTCCCGGCAGCCCACATGGCGGACAAAACGGGAGATGGTAGCTTCCGAGATCCCCAGTTTCTGGGCCAGCTGGCCGATGGAGGAGAAGAGGAAGGCCTCTGTGCTGCAGGAAATGTAATCCAGGATCCGGGTCTCGGCCTTGGTCAGCTGTTCCGGTGTATGAGGAAACTGTATGGACATAAAACGGTTCCTTTCTACTCTGCCTGTAAGCGTCCTGTCTATAAAAGCGCCGCCAGCTCCCGGGCAATCCGCCCGTTGGAGGCATAGACCTCCTGATTGGGCCGGAAGCCCAGGGGCGCACCCTGCCGGTCGGTGACGGTGCCTCCGGCTTCCTGCACCACCAGCATACCGGCGGCATAGTCCCAGGGCTGCAGGTGTTCCTCAAAGAAGGCGTCCAGGCGGCCCTGGGCCACCTGGCACAGCTCCAGGGAAGCAGCCCCCACGCGGCGCAGGTCCTGGCAGCGGTCAAAGACCCGCCGCATCCGTGCAAAATTTACATCTGCATTTTGGCGGAAGCCAGGGGCGGTGCCAAGGGAGACCAGGGCGCCGGACAGCCTTTGGACCCCGCTGACCCGGATGGCCTCCCCATTGCAAAAGGCGCCGCCGCCCCGGCGGGCGGTGAACAGCTCCCGGGTGTAGGGGTTGTAGACAATCCCCAGCTGGGATTGCCCGTGTTCCACCAGGGCCAGGGAGACGGCGCTGTGGGGAAAGGCGTGGATCAGGTTGGTGGTGCCGTCTACCGGGTCCAGAACCCACACCGGTTTCTCAAAATCCCAGGCTCTCTCCGGCTGCTCCTCCCCCAGAAAGCCAATGCCTGGGTCCAGCTCCGCCAGCTTTTTTTGCAGAAAGGATTGGACGGTGGTATCCGTCTCCGTCACATAGTCGGTGGGAGCCTTCTCCCGGATTTGGGAGGAGCGGTCCCGGTCAAAAAACAGTGCGCCGGCTTCCCGAACCAGGGCGCAGGCAGCTGATAAAAGCTCCATAGCGTGTTCACCTGTCTCCTTTGCCTTTTCCATCAGTCTAGCACACCTTGGTCCCCGGCGCAAGCGGGGAGGTGTCAGCCGCCTCCTTGGCGCCTACCAGAATCTGCACATAGTCGCCGCCCAGCGCGTGGATCTCCTTCAGAGCCCGCTTCAGGAGGCCGGCAGTGCGCACCTGGAAGGAGGCATTTTCCGAAATCACAATCTGGTAGGCGCCTGCCTGCATCTGCCGGTACAGGTCCGCCACCGTGTCAGCCTCCCCCGGAAAGTCGGTGTAAATACAGCCGTACTGCACCGCCTGGTGGGTATCGCTGCCGGCGATAACGGGCTTTTGCAGCTTCTGTCCCAGGGCGTAGGTCAGCTCCTGGGCCCGTTCCCGGTTTTCCGCCACATCCTTGCCGTTCAGATCCAGAAAATCAAACTGCCCAAGCAGCGGGGCGGGCAGCTCCGGGATGTGTCCGCCAGCCCGGAAGGGATGGGCGGCCCCCACCAGCACCGGGTATTCCCGGAACAGGCGGATCAGCCGGGCAAAGGGGAGAAATTTCCCCGGGGTCTTGTGGGGAGCCAGCCGCCGGTTCAGCTCCAGAATGTCCTCCAGCCGCCCCAGGGTTAAAATGTGGCCGCCTTCGGCGATGTCCGTCTCCATGCCGGGGAAGACTCGCAGGCCGTTTTCCAGCACCAGGGTATCCCCCTCCCGGCGGCTGTGGCGGAGCAGATACCGGTACAGGTCCTCAAACTGCAGGGTGTTAAAGTGCTCGGTGAGGCACAGGGCGTCCAGGCCGGCATTTTTGGCCTCCTCAAAGAGCCAGCGGGTATATTGGGTGGAAAACGGCAGCCGCTTGGCCAGCTTTCCATGGGTGTGAAAATCCAGTTTCAATGTAGTTCCCTCCTAGAACAGAGTAGATGCCAGCACGGACAGGGCAATCCAGAAAAAAGAGATGGCCAGAAACAGCAGGTCGTTGTAGGTGACCTTCAGTGTGGACAGCTTCAGCCGTTTGACCTCTTTGTTGACGGCGGCGTACCGGTAGCCTTTGATTTCCAGCGCCTCCACGGTGGTCCGGGAGCGCTTGGCCGTGTTGAGCATCAGGGGATAGAAGGCGTGCATAATCACCTTCACCTGGTAGAACAGATAACGGACCTTCCCTCCGAAGGTGTCATGGGCCGGCGGGTTCCCCCGCATCCGGTAGGAGAGCAGGATGTTCTGGAACTCCTCCATCAGCATGGGCAGAATCCGGTAGGCGTAGGAGATGGAGAAGGACAGCCGCTCCGGGCATCCATACCACATAAGCCCGTTGGAGAGACGGTCCGGGTCCAGGCCGGAAAACACTGTGATGGACGCCAGGGAGCAGGTGGCCACCTTCAGGGTGAGGACCAGCAGCGGGATCACCGTGGAGGCGTCACCTCCAAACAGAAGGGAGACCAGAAACAGGTATCCGGTCTGGGAAAAGACGCCCACGGCAAAGAGCACCAGCACCAGCCCCGCCACCCGGGCCAGCCGGGTGGTCACCAGCACCAGGAGAAAGCAGCCCATCAGGAACCACAGATCCTGTACAAACCAGGGCACCAGCCCCAAAAACAGATACCACACCAGTAAAATCCGGGGATCCAGTTGGGCAATTACCGTGTCATTGTTGCCGTAGGCGTTTTTCAGTACCTGATTGCGGAGAAAATCCATGGAGAATTTGTCCAGAATGCTCTCCGAAAGCTTTTTGCGGCGCTTGGCGCCGGTTTCCGCATATTCCATTTTTACCTCCCAGTCCGTTTGTTGTATGCTGTCCCTGGAGAGATCCTGAACCGCAGGGGTCAGCGGTGGAAGCTCTCCAGAAATTCCTCCACCGTGTAGCAGAGTGCCCTCTCATCCAGCGCCTGCCCCATGGAGAAAATTTCCGGCGGCCGGATTCCCACGGTCTCCACCACGGCCCGGTTGCCGAAGATTTCATCCCGGGAGCCATCGGCCAGCACCTTCCCCTGGCAGAGGACTAGAATTCGGTCCGCCCACTGGCAGACCAGCTGCATGTCGTGGGTGGCAATGAGTACCGTGTCGGTGATGTCCTTGATTTCCGTGAGGGTCTGCAGGATTTCCCTCCGGGTAGCTATATCCAGGTTGGCGGTGGGCTCGTCCAGCAGCAGGATCCGGGGGTTTAAGGCAATGCCAATGGCCAGGCTGGCCCGGCGCATCTGCCCGCCGGACAGCAGCCGCCCGTCACGGTCCTGGAGGCCGGTGAGCCGGAACCGCTCCAGCAGTTCCTGGGTGCGCCGGGCGGCATCCGGCACCTGCCGCACCTCCATGGCGTAGGCAATATCCCCCCGGATGGAATCCTTGATGAACATTTCCTCCGGGTTTTGGTAGACCAGGGAAAGGGTGCGGGACAGATCCTCTGCCTTTTTCTTGCGTATGCTTTCCCCCTCCAGAAAAATTTCACCGGAGTTTGGCTTCAGAAGTCCCACCATCAGCTTCATCAGCGTGGATTTGCCGGCGCCGTTGGAGCCGATGAGGGCGATCTTTTCCCCCGGGCGGATTTCCAGGTCCAGGTGGTCAAAGACCTGCCGGTCCTCCCCGGTGACGGAGCGGTAGGCCAGCGATACATCCTGAAAACGGACCAGAGGCTCCGCCTGGGGACGGGGCTGCTGGGGACGGGGGCTGGTGAGGGCGGCGTAGCGCAGCTCCCGGAAAGCCGCCTGCCCCTCCTCCACGGTGGTGGGCAGCGGGCTCTCCGCCGGAATCCGCCCATCCTGCCGCATACGGCTGGCGGCCTGGGTTACCTGGGGCGGAAAGATGTTGCAGGCCATAAGCTCCTCCACCCGGCGCAGGGCTTCCGCAGTGGGAAGCTTCCAGGCAATCCCCCCGTCCCGCATCAGCATCACATGCTTGCAGTAGTCGGCAATGTATTCGGTATGGTGCTCAATGACCAGAATGGTCTTGCCGTGCTTTTCGTTGAGCTCCCGCAGGATTTGGTAGATCCGGTCTGCATGGGCCGGATCCAGCTGGGCAATGGGTTCGTCCAGAATCAGCAGGTCCGGCCGCAGGGAAACCGCTCCGGCCAGGGCAAGCAGGTGGGTCTGGCCGCCGGAAAGCTGCCACACGTAATCCTCCTCGTGGCCCTCCAGCCCGCAGAGGGAGAGGGCTTCCCGCCCACGCGCAAGATAGTCCGGCATGGCATAGTTGAGGCAGGCGTAGGAAGCGTCGTCCAGCACCGTGGGTCGGACAATCTGGTTTTCAAAGTCCTGGTATACGTAACCGGCCTTGCAGGCCAGGGTGCCTACGTCCGCCGTCCGGGTGTCCAGGCCTCCCACCATGACCCGGCCCTGGAAATCCCCGTCTATAAAATGGGGGATCAGGCCGTTGAGGGTTTTGCAAAAAGTGGACTTTCCGCATCCATTGTTCCCCACAATGGCCAGAAAGTCCCCTTCTTCTACCTGCAGGGAGATGTTCCGCAGAATGGGTGTCTCCGCTGCAGGATAGGAATAGGTCAGGTTTTCGATCTCCAGGATATTCATGACTGCTCCACACGCCGCTTGCCGGCATTACATTTCAGTACCAGCAGGACCAGAATGGCAATGGCTGCCGCCACCACCATGCCAATGGCCAGGGCTGTGCCGCTCTCGGCCCAATCCGCCTCCCATTCAATCAGGGGCGTGCCGCTTGTGGCCAGCATCTCCGCACCGATGGCTGCGGCAAAGGCAACAAGGGCACCCAGCACCACCTTGCCGTTGATGCCGCCCAGCCAGGCCTTTTCATCCCGGGGACGCATGCCCAGCAGCGGCTCAATTTTGCCGTAAAGCCGGGGGACCAGGAACAGGGTGGGCAGCAGGCAGAACAGGATGCCGGAGAACAGCAGGTCGTTGAGGAAGGCAAAGCCCTCAGTGGCAAAGACACTCTCCGGAAGGCCGGCCACGGCCTCAAAATCTTCCACGGCAAACTGCACTTTCAGAATATCCACCACAGTGCCCATGAGCAGCTGCAGCCCGGTGCCGGTGATGGCGGCCAGGCCCACCATCTTGCGATTTTGGGGGTTCCGGACCATCCGGCCCGCTATGTAGACGCCTACGGTGACGGTCAGGAATTTCTCCAGTTCTCCCAGGCCGCCGAACTGGCCCAGCATGATTTCGCTGAACACCAGCTCGCCGGTGGCAGCGCCCAGCGCCGCGGAGAGCGGGTCAAACAGCATGGCCAAAGTCAGCGGGATAAACAGGAAGTATTCCACGGAGAATTCCACCACGCCAGCCTGAAAGCTGGGGATCAGCTCCGTGAACAGGGTGGCCAGGCCGTACAGGGCCATGGTCAGTACAAAGATCATCAGTTTTTGCGACTGGGAAGCAGTCTGTTTTCCAGCGAGTTCCATTTTTCATCCTCCTGATTGTTCAAGTCTTTTCTCGGTTTCTCACTTTCCTTTTGCAATTGCATCTGTATTATAGCCATGGCTGTGTTAAGGGGGCATTATGGTTTTGTAAAAATGAAATAAAATTTTCTTTTTAATAAAAATGAAAATAATAAAAGCTTTTTGCATCCGCCCCTGTCACCAGCCCCTGGGAAGAAAGCGCAAAAAGCAGGACAAAAACGGGGAAATATGTTACAATACATCCCGGGTTCAGCTGGAAAGCGTTCATGGTTGGTGGTGGCCGCGTCAGCGGGCGTGCAGGTTTAGAAGGAGTTTTTTATGGCGCAATATACAAAAAAGGCGATTCTCCAGACGTTTCAGGACATGCTTCAGAAAAATCCATTTGACAAAATTACGGTTTCGGCCCTTGTGGCAAACTGTGAGATTAGCCCCAACACATTCTACTATCATTTTCGGGACATTTATGACCTGCTGGAGACATGGCTTCAGATCAAACTGAAAAAATATTTTGCGGATGCCATGGAGGAGATGCCCTGGCAGGAAGCGCTGAAGGTGCTGCTGCGGGATATGCGGGAGAATTCTGCTCTGGTGTACCATCTTTTTGAATCCCTGTCGCGGGAGCGTATTGAGCGGTATGTTTTTGAATCCACCGATGATACTTTTTACCGGATTGTTCGGCAGGAGGCCGGGGATACCTCCCTTCCGGAGACTGTTTTGCGGGAGATTGCCGAGTACAACAGCTATGCGATACTGGGATTTTTCCTGAAGTTTTTATGGATGGAGATGGAGGGGGACATAGAGGAAGGCGTGGACCGGATTGCATATATTTTGAAAAAGAACGTTCAGTGGACGGTAAAAACCTGGAACGAGTAAAATTGTATCTGCTATTAGTATAATTTTCTTGATTTACGCAAAAAATGATGAATTCAGGCGGTTTCCTCAAAATTTGGGGAAATCGTCTTTTTTATCTGTTGCCGGAAATCGTGGTTTTGTTTAAACTGTAGGGCGTAAGGCAAAAAGCGACTCTTTTCGTGGGGGAGTAGCAAGTGCGCCGTGCCCGGTGCACAGCAAGTCAACAGACACGGCCGGTAGGTCTGGCTTGCTATTGGTTGCGAGACTCATGCATGGCGGAAATGGCGGGACGGTGTTTTCAAATGCCGTACGGCGGACGGCTGTGTATAGGTCTCTTTTATTATCCGGCAAAAGCTCCGCCGCTTCCGCGTGCCGTTTCAGGAAAGGCGGCAGAGAACATTGAATCGAAAGGGGTATTTTATATGCTTGCATCACTGAAGAAGGCTGGAATCAGTACCGTTTACCATTACCTGGAAAAAGACCCGGAAAAGAACCTGGGCAAGATTATGGATTGGGTGGACCGGTTTGCGGGAACCGGGCCGAACAGCTTCCCGGGCCAGAGGGCGGTGTTCCGGCGTGTAATCGGCGACCCGGAATCCAACTGGTATCAGTTGATTCTGCGGGTGCTGAAGGATACGGATGCGGAGGTGGTCAAAACGGTTTTGACCAATTTCTTCCTCAACGCCAACCTGGTCGGCTGGAAAACCCAGGAGGAATACCGGAATAAATATGACTGCAACATTCCCTGGGCCATTCTGCTGGATCCCACCAGTGCCTGCAACCTGCACTGCACCGGCTGCTGGGCTGCGGAGTATGGAAACCGCCTGAATCTGACCCTGGATGAGATTGACTCCATTATCTGCCAGGGGAAGGAGATGGGCATCTACCTGTACATATACACCGGCGGCGAGCCGCTGGTGCGGAAGAAGGACCTGATCACCCTCTGCGAAAAGCATGACGACTGCGTCTTTCTGGCCTTCACCAACGGGACGCTGATTGACGATGCCTTTGCCAAAGAGATGCTGCGGGTAAAGAATTTTATCCCCGCCATCAGCGTGGAAGGAAACGAAGACAGCCACGATGGCCGCCGGGGCAATGGCTCCTACAGCAAGGTGGTGGAGGCCATGAGGATTTTGAAGGAGCACCGGCTGCCCTTTGGCATTTCCTGCTGCTATACCAGCCAGAACCTGGAGAAGATCAGCAGCGAGGAGTTTTACGATCAGATGATTGCCTGGGGGGCCGTCTTTGTCTGGTATTTTCACTATATGCCGGTGGGAAATGACGCGGTGCCGGCGCTTTTGCCCAGCCCGGCGCAGCGGGAGTTTATGTACCACCAAATCCGCCGTTTCCGGGAGACCAAGGCCATTTTTGGCATGGATTTCCAGAACGACGGCGAGTTTGTGGGCGGCTGCATAGCCGGCGGGCGGCGGTACCTGCACATTAACGCCAACGGGGATGTGGATCCCTGCGTGTTTATCCACTATTCGGATAGCAATATCCGGGAGAAGAGCCTGCTGGACTGCCTCCGGTCCCCGTTGTTCATGGCCTACCACAAGGGGCAGCCGTTCAATGAGAACCACCTGCTGCCCTGTCCCATGCTGGAAAACCCGGAAAAGCTGCGGGCCATGGTGGCGGAGACCGGCGCCCACTCCACGGACCCCCAGAGCCCGGAGAGCGCGGAGCATCTGTGTGCCAAGTGCGTCTCCTACGCCGCCAACTGGAAGCCGACGGCGGAACGGCTGTGGGAGGCCAGCGGAAAGAAACAATCGGCAGAAGGATGATTTTTCCCCGCCTGGATGGCGGGCAGCAAGGGTTATGGAGAAGACAGAGAGGTTGGCCGGAGCGAATACCGGCCAACCTCTTTTTACGCTGAAAGCCCGGTCACAAAGCGTAGGCCGACAGGCCGGATTGTGAATACAGGTAGGATTGCAGGCATAACAGGGCATTGGAACCATCTCGACTTTCTTTACGGATGTGCAATCTCTCCTGAAGTATGCTATAATGGCCGCAACGCGGACATTATAGTGTTCAAGCGCTTAAACAAAGGGATTTGTGTTCTATATAAAAAGTGATTGTAGTGGGCACCGTGTAATTGATATTGCCAAGCAGACAAGCCTTTCCCGCCCTGCGGTGTCACACCATATATAGGTTCTGAAGGATGCCGGGATTGTTAAAAGCAGAAAGGAAGGAAAAGATGGATTTATTACAGGCAATGCGAGAGCGGCATTCGGTGCGTTCTTATACCAATAAACCGATCGAAGGCGGGATAAAGGATATGCTGCATTCTTTTATCACCCAGTGCAATGAGGAAAGCGGCCTCCACATCCAGCTGGTGCTGGAGAAACCCAGTGCTTTTCAGGGTATGATGGCGCGTTATGGCAAGTTTTCTGGTGTCCGGAACTATATTGTGATGGCCGGAAAGAAGACCGCGGCGTTGGAGGAAGCCTGCGGCTATTATGGGGAAAAGATTGTGCTTTATGCCCAGACTCTGGGCCTGCATACCTGCTGGGTTGCCATGACCTACAGCAAGGGGAAGGCGGTGTTTCAGCTGGAACCAGGCGAGAAGGTATGTATCGTCATTGCCATTGGCTACGGCAATACAGGCGGGGCGGCGCACAAGGTTAAGGCAAGGGAAAGCGTCATGAAGGTTTCGGGTACGCCGCCCGAATGGTTTATACGGGGTGTAGACGCGGCACTGCTGGCCCCTACGGCCATGAATCAGCAGAAGTTTGTATTTTCCCTGGAAGGCAATACGGTTACGGCAAAAGCAGGGATTGGCTTTTACAGTAAGATCGACCTCGGTATTGCAAAGTACCATTTTGAACTTGGCGCCGGAACGGAAAATTTCAAATGGGGATCCTTGCACAGGTAAAATCAGGGCTGCTTTTCCATGCCGCAGGCGGACGCTGTTTCCGCCAGCGCCTTGTCACGTGTTACGGCCTCATAGAATCGGAAGCCGCCGGAAAAGTTATATGCCTGAAAGCCATTACCCTCCAGGATCCGGCAGGCAATGTAGCTGCGCAGGCCGCTTTGGCACATGACGTAGACCGGCTTGGATTTTTCCAGCTCGTCCAGACGTTCCCGCAGCTCGTCCACAGGGACGTTGAGGAAGCCCTCTATATGCCCGCTCTGGTATTCTCCTCTTGTCCGGGTGTCCAACCGGGTTACACTGCCATCCCGGGGCAGGGATTCCAGATCCGATAAATGCCATTGTTTTAAGGTGCCTTGGGCCAGATTGTCAATCATAAAGCCGGCCATGTTTACCGGATCCTTGGCGGAGGAATAGGGGGGCGCATAGGCAAGATCCAAATCCTTCAGCTGGGTAGCTTTTAGGCGGGCGTGGATGGCGGTAGCCAGCACGTCAATACGCTTGTCCACGCCTTCATACCCTACGATTTGGGCGCCCAGCAGGCGGTAGGTCCCTTTTTCAAACACAACTTTTATGGTCATGAGCTTCCCGCCGGGATAGTAACCGGCATGGCTCATGGGAGAAAGGATCACAGTATCCACATCCAGCCCGGACTGGCGGGCATGGGTTTCATTGACCCCGGTAGCGGCCGCAGTTAAGTCAAAGACCTTAATTACGGAGCTTCCCTGGCTGCCTATATAGTGGCTGTCCCCTCCGCAGATATTGTCCGCCGCAATCCGCCCCTGCCTGTTGGCAGGGCCTGCCAGGGCAATCTGTGTATTCTCACCGGTGACAGAGTGCTTGACCTGCACGGCATCGCCAACCGCATAAATGTGAGGAGCGGAGGTCTCCATCCGGTCGTTGACCCAAATGCCTCCTTTGCTCCCCAATTCCAGGCCTGCGTCCCTGGCCAGGGATGACTCGGGGCGGACGCCAATGGCCAGGACCACCATGTCCGTGTGAATGGGGGCTTTTTCCTTCAGCAGCACATCTATGCCGCCATCTTTTTCCACAAAGCCTTCCACGCTGCGGCCCAGTGCCAGCTCTACACCGTGCCTGCGTGTTTCTGCATGGATGAAGGCGGCCATATCCCGGTCAAAGGGATTCATCAGCTGCTTTGGCCGCTGGACTATGGTGACATCCAAGCCCAGCTCCCGCAGGTTTTCCGCCATTTCCAGGCCGATAAAGCCGCCGCCAACCATAACAGCAGAGCTGGGGCTGTTTGCGCGGATAAATTCTTTGATGCGGAACGTGTCCTCTACGGTCCGCAGGGTGAACAGCAGGGGGCTTTCCACGCCGGGCAGATTCGGGCGGACTGGATGGGCGCCGGGGGAAAGCAGGAGCTGATCGTAGCTTTCCTGGAAGGTCTCGCCGGTTGCCAGATTTTTTACGGAGACGGCCTTTTTCTCCGGGTGAATGGCAAGGACCTCATGGGATACCTTCACGTTAACACGGAACCGCTGGAAAAAACTTTCCGGCGTTTGGAGCGTTAAGTCCTCCGGATCTTCAATCACGCCGCCAATGTAATAAGGCAGCCCGCAGTTGGCATAAGAAATATAACCAGAACGCTCAAATATGACAATTTCAGCGTGCTCATCCAGCCGGCGTATTCTGGCTGCGGCGGTGGCCCCTCCCGCCACGCCTCCTACAATTACAACTTTCATAATATTGTTCCACCTTTCCAGAATAGACGGCGATGCCCGCGCCAGCGGGCATGCAGGTTTACTTGCGTATAGCCCATACGCCGCAGCTGTTTTGCTGCCTGGCGGCTCCGGGCGCCGGGCTGGCAGCAGACATCCAGTGCTGTACTTTTCTAGCATGATGTTGGGGGCAAAAGGTATTTTGAACCCTATGATACCAGATTGCTCCGCACTACGTGCTCCCGCAATCTGCACCATAGTATACATGATTCGACACAAAAGTTCTGTGACGAAATCACCAACAGCGTTTGGATTATTCTAATGAACCATTATTGTAGCAATATCACTTGGGTGGAGGGAGCCATGCAAAAAGAACATGAAAAGCAATAAAGAATGGGTATTAGACAGATTCCTTTCCTATGTTTATAATAAAAAAGGTAAAAGGTGCTTTATACTGCGGAAAGGAGTTTGTCATGAGAATTGCGGACAAAGCAGAATTTGATAAGCAGAACGTGTTTGGGATGGGAAAGGCCAACACGGCCTTTGCCCAGTATTTTATTGGAAATTCTTATCTGAATCCCCTGACGGCGCCGGGCTCTTCTGTGGTGTCCCTGGCCAATGTGACCTTTGAGCCGGGCTGCCGCAACAACTGGCACATCCATCACGCCAAGAGCGGCGGCGGGCAGCTGCTGATCTGTACGGCGGGCAGCGGCTGGTACCAGGAGGAAGGCAAGGAGGCGGTGAGCCTGGAGCCGGGCACCGTCATCACTATCCCAGCGGAGGTAAAGCACTGGCATGGGGCTAAGAAGGACAGCTGGTTCTCCCACATTGCCGTGGAGGTGCCGGGGGAGGAGACCTCCAATGAGTGGCTGGAGCCGGTGGATGACGCGGCCTACGGCGCCCTGGAGTAACAGGCGGAGCGAGCTCCGTGTACAAGGCCGTGGCTGCTGTGCGGCCACCGGCCATCCAAAAATGCAGGGGAAATGAGGTGTTTTCCATGAGCAGAACAGAAAAAATAGAACAGAACAATGCCAAGTGGTTCCGGGGCAGCGCTTTTGCGCAGGAGGGCTATGATCCGGAGTTTGAGGCGTTTGCCCGGGGCTTTCTCTGCGGGGACGTGCTGGAGCATGGCGTGCTGACGGACAAGCAGAAGGCTCTGGTGACCCTGGTGGCCCTGGCCACCTGCCAGACCATAGCCCATCTCCCGGCGTATGTGCGCGCTGCCCTGGATGTGGGGGCTGCGCCGGAGGAAATCAAGGAGACCCTTTACCAGTGTGCCCCGTATATTGGGCTGGAGCGGGTCCGCTGTGCCCTGGATGTTGTCAACCAGGTATTCCGGGAGGAAGAAATTCCCCTTCCCCGGGAAAAGCAGGGAACGGTGACGGAGGAGACCCGTTTTGATCAGGGCCTGGCCGTGCAGCAGCAGATTTTTGGCGCGGAGAATATCAACCGTATGCGGGAGTCTGCCCCGCCGGAGCTGAAGCATATCCAGGACTATCTGTCCGCCTATTGCTTTGGGGATTTCTATACCCGGGGGACGCTGGATCTGAAGATGCGGGAGCTGATCACCCTCTGTGCCATCTGCTGCCTGGGCGGATGTGAGCCCCAGGTCAAGTCCCATGCGGCTGCCAACCTCAGCGTGGGCAACACCCGGGAAATGCTCATTGACGCAGTGACCCAGTGCCTGCCCTTCATTGGCTTCCCCCGGACGCTAAATGCCATCACCTGTATCAATGAGGTGACAGGGAAGTAGGGGAAACGGGCAAGAAACAGCTTGGAATAGGGAATTTGAGAGACGTCGGGAAAGAACGGCTGTGGGGCGGTTCGTTTCCCGGCGTTTTTTGGCAAATAAAGGTCTTAAGACTCTAGGAAAATACGCATAAAAAAAACAAAAATACGGATTGGCCGGGCGGGAAATATCTCTTTGTTCCCCTTGACATTTTTCAAATGATTCTGCACAATAAAGGTATTGGAAATTTGTTGGAGGCATGGCTCACGTTTCTCAGTACCGATGACCCGGAGATGATCGTGAAGCTGATTCTTGCGTATCCGGCATTTCAAGTATATTACCAGGAAATTTATGAATTGTGCCGGAATACAGAAGGGGTAATGGAGATGTTTTCAAAGGAGCTGCAGGAGCTGGATCGAAACACGGTACAGTACATGATGGATGAAATGCAGGCGGAAATTGACCAGAAACGAAGTATGTTGAAGGAGAGTCAGGAACAGCTGGCGGAAATTCTGGGACAGCTGAAAGAGATTCAGGAACAGCTGAAGGAGAGTCAAGAACAGCTGGAGGAGACGCAGGCTCTGCGGAAGCAGCAGGCAGAGGCCTTGGCGGCCAGCCAAGAAGAAATCCGCCGTCTGCGGGAACAGGTGGAGAAATTGAGCCATGGAGATACAAAATAGAAAATATACCATTTTGGACCTGCGGGAGCATCCCCTATGGATCGAGCGGGCCGCTGCGTGGTTTTATGAGAAATGGGGCGTTCCCCAGGAGGAATACCGTGCGAGCATAGAGGCCTGTGTGCAGCAGGGGAAGGGGATCCCTCAGTGGTACCTGGTGGTCAGGGGACAGCGGATCCTGGGCGGCGCCGGTGTGATTGAAAATGATTTTCATGACCGAAAGGATTTGGCGCCCAATCTCTGTGCTCTCTATGTGGAGGAGGACTGCCGGCGCCAGGGAATAGCCGGAGAACTGCTGGCCCACATCTGCGAAGATATGAAACAGATGGGCATTCCCATCCTGTACCTGATCACGGACCATACGTCCTTCTATGAGCGGTATGGGTGGCGCTTCCTCTGTATGGCCCGGGAAGAGGACAGCGGAGAGCCGATCCGGGTGTATGTGCACGAGGCGGAAGGGTGAACTTCCGCCTCGTTTGTTTCAAGCACATTTTTGGTATTCGTTTCCGGCTGCCGGGTAGGTCGGGAAATCAAAGCGCTGCCGTAATCTCCCGGAGTGTCTGTAAAAATGTTTCCAGGGCGGCGGCATGTTCCGCATGGTGGGGCTGTTGAAAATAAACAGACCAAAACACCTGCCAGGATGCTATCTGCTTGCTTATGGCAATCTGCGGCTTCCAGGCATCGATATTCTTTTTCGGAAGAAAGGCGCAGCCATATCCGGCAGCCACCATTTCTGCGACGGAGGCCAGGTCCGCGGTGGTGCATATCAGTTTGGGATGCAGTCCGGCCTGATCCAGGCTTTCCATCTGCCATTTTTCCATCATCCGTGTTTCCAGACAGCGAATAAAGCAGAAAGGGCTCAAATCTGGAGCGAGCCTCTGATTTCCCTGGGACGAGGGAACAGCAAAATAACACCGGTCCTGCCGGAGAACTTCGCATTGATCCATCTGCAATTTAGGCGGGGCATCCCGGTGGAGGAGCAGAACCGCATCCGGGCGGGATGTGGTTGGGCTGTCGGGAAGCTCTCCCTCCGGCAGTGCGGCAAACTGTACTACAATTTCCGGAGCCGTTTGCCGCAATACGGGTAAGACCGTTTTGTTGAGCCAGGGAAGCATAGCCTCAGGGGACTGGACCTGTAAGTGCAGTCTCTTCTCTGCCTTCAATTTTTCGATACGCTCAAGGGCCTGTTCCTCTGCGTGCAGAACGGCCCGGGCATTATTGAGAAAAATAATGCCGTCCTCTGTGGGAAAAAGCGTACGCCCTTCTCTCCGGAACAGCTTGACCCCCAGCTCTTTTTCCACATTGGCCAGGTGATGGGAAAGGGACGGCTGGGACAGGTAAAAACGTTCGGCGGCGCGGGTCAGGCTATGCTCTTCCGCAATGGCAAGCAGATATTCCAATACCTGTGTGGTCATTGCTCTCCCCCTTTCAGCTCCGGGAAATCTGGGTAGTCCGGTTCAAATTCCTGAAAAATCTGGCGCAGATCCTCTGTCCAGAGAAACTTGGTCAGAGAATGAGGGGCTTTTTGATCCCACAGGCGCGCTTTCAGGTAGATGAGATAGCGCTCCGCTTCCGTCAGCGCGTGCTGTCTGCACCAGACTGCACACGCAGCCAGAAATCCGGGCTGGGTCAGCCGGAAGTAGACCACATCCGGATGAGGGGTGGCATAAAAAGCGGGAATCAGCCCTGCGCCGGCACCAGAGCGAATCATATCCTTAACCATTACGACATTGCTGGATTGAAACACCACCACGGGCAGGAAATTACTCTGGACGAACATTTGTTGGCTGACCTGCCCCACAGTGGTATTCGGGGCCATCAGCACAAAAGGGGTATCTTGGAATTCTTTCAGCGGCATTCGGGAAGCCTGGGAAATTTCGCGGGAGGCTTGTGCGGCAAGCGGATGGAACGCCGGCAGTGCCAGTACAATTTCTTCCTGCTGTGTGGGAAGAAAACGGAATGTGTCAGGAGAGAACGGGCGCGCCGCGGTGGAAAATGCCAGGCTTAATTTCCCGGCCTCCAGCATTTCTCCAAAGCCTTGCGCATAGTTTTCCACCGGCTTAATTTCGGTCTGGGGGAAACGCTGGTTGAAGGGCTGGTAAATAGCCGCCAGCACCTGGGCTCCCCGGTGGGGAGAAAGCCCAATCGAAATCGTCTGTCTGCGGGGATTATGCCGGGCCAGGATCATGGTATGGGTGCGTGCCTGCAAATCCAGCACCTGCCGGGCCATATCCAGATAGACCGTGCCCGCCTCGGTGGGAACCATCCTCCGGTGGCTGCGCACAAACAGAGGAGTCCCCAGTTCCCGTTCCAAATCCTGCAGATAGCCGCTGATGGCCGGTTGGGAAACCTCCGCCTGCCGGGCGGCGGCAGATAGGCTTCCGGTCTCCGCAATCGCTATAAAGTAAGGCAGCTGCTTTAGGTTCATGGAACTCCTCCTCTCTGGTTTGTGATTGCGTTTATCAGACAAGACACAAAAAAGCGCCAACTTTAGATATATTGTATGCCATATCGGCACAAATGTCAAACGGAAACGCCATTCATGAAGGCACGCTTCCTGGGAGCTTTTGTGGTTGGGGTGTTTTTTTATAATATTTTATACTTTCTTTATAAGTTTTGTCTATGAAAACTCCAAGTTTTTTCAGATTGCGATTGCATAGAACTCTCACTACAATAAAACCAGAAACCATAAAGTGTACGGAATTTTCTGCATAAGGAGGAAAAAGTAACATTTCTCCAGTGCCTGGAAGGGCCCACCGGGCATGGCAGGGAGACGGACACAAGGTACAATGGATATTGCACCCCGTAAAATATCTTTGTGAGAGGAGGTCCTGTATTGGAAAACATTAATCTAATCATTACCCTGGCGGTAATGGTATTCATGATCGTTTCTTTCGTAATTCAGAAATGGTCCTATGGCCTGACGGCGATGACGTGCGTCATTATCCTGACCCTGACGGGCGTCATAGACGTACCTACCGCATTTTCAGGCTTTTCAAACACCACGACCATCCTGATTGCGACCATGATGGTGATTGCCGGACAGCTGGGACGCACCAGTCTGATTATGCGGATCCGTAGCCTGATGGTAAAAGCGCAGGGGAAAGGCGGTATTCTACTGATCCTTTTGATTTGCGCCTTTACAGGTCTGTTAACCCAGCTGATGGGAATGACGGCGGTTATGGCAATCATGCTTTTGTTTGTACAGACTCTGAACGATGATGACAAAAGCGGCATTTCCCAATCCCGTATGCTGTTCCTGTGTGCGACCATGATCTGCACCTGGTTTGGCCGTTTCCCGATTGGCATGGGTGCCGCCCTGCCGCTGACCACCAATGCTTATTTTGCCGGCCTGGTGGACAATGATCCGAGCAAGCTGCTGGGTGTGTTCGACTTCATGAAAATTGGCCTGCTGCCGTCCATCATCGGCACTGTCTACTGCCTGTTTGCCTGGAGGCTGACACCCAGACAGAATCTGCGGGTGGATGCCATTGATCTGGGTGCTGCGGCGAAACAGGGAAGCACCTCCAATATGTCCAAAACCCATGAGATCATCGTATATCTGGGCTTCCTGGCAACGCTGGTCTGCTTCTTCTTCTCCGGCCAGCTGGGCAATTATGTATACCTGATTCCGACAGTCGTAGTAATTGTGTTCATTTTCTCCGGGGTTATGACCAGCCGGGAGGCCATTGCAGGCCTGACGGGCGACATGATCTGGATGGTAGCCGGTGTCCTGGTGTTCTCTACAGCCTTGAGCCAGTCGGGTGCCGGTGAGTACATCGGAAATCTGGTTTTGAGCCTTTTGGGTAAGAATCCCAGCGGCCTGACGGTAACTGTTGTGTTTACGGTAGTGGCAACGGTGATGACCACCTTTATGTCCAACAATGGTACAGTCGCAATCCTGACGCCCATTGCGGCCAGCACGGCTGTAGCCGGCGGCATGGATCCCCGTGCAGTGGTGTCCCTGGTTTCCATGGCATCCTGCCTGGCCATTGCTTTCCCTACCGGCTGTTCCGCAGCGACCATTGCCTATGCGGTGGGCGGATTTAATCCTATTAAAATGCTGAAATTTACGATTCCATATGATATTTTGATGATGGTTTCGCTGATTATCAGTGCGAATATCTTCTTCCCGGTTTACGGTTGACAAGTTTGATTTGTAGGAGGGATTTATTATGGCTTTGACACAAGCGGATCTTGCACATTACAGAGAGGTGATTGACCGCACCAGCGGCCACAGAGGTGGTGAGAGGGTGATCCCGGAAGCGTACACTGCGTTTCTGGAACAGGTGGAGCAGAAAGAGCTGACACTGCCCCTGGATGCCCCGGCGTACCCGGTACGGCTGGTGATTTCCACCGCCAAAGACAAAATGGAAAAATGCCCGATTCACGTGAATATGCACGGCGGTGGTTTTGTGTATCCCCAGGATCACGATGATGATATGTACTGCGCCCATGTGGCGGCGGCTACCCACGGGATTGTGGTGGATATTGACTATGCGACCTCCTGGGAGCATCCTTTCCCCTGTGCATTTGAACAGAGCTATGCAGTGGTCAAATGGGTATTTGAGCAGTGCGAAAGCTGGGGCGGGGATCCCAAGCGGATCTCCATTGGAGGGCATAGCGCCGGCGGCTGCCTGACCGCGGCCATCTCCATGCGCGCCGCCGCCACCAAGGATTTTGACCTTTGTCTCCAGATCCTGGATTATGCGGCCCTGGACAATTACCAGTCGGTGCTGCCCGGAGCCAACGAGCGCTCCAACGCTTTCTCCAAGCTGTATGCGGACGGGGATGACCGGGTTCTGCAGTTGCCCTTCTGCAGTCCTGCCTTTGCGACCGATGATATGCTGAAGAACCTTCCGCATACGTTGATTATCAATGCCGGCCACTGCCCGTTTAAGAAAGACAATGAACAGTACGGACTGCGCATAGCGGCCATGGGCGGTGAAGTGACCATTAAATGCTTTATGGACAGCCCTCACGGCTTTACCATCCGGATGGCTGGAGAGTGGCAGGAAGCACAGGAATTGATTATCCGTGCCATCAAAGAGGCCTGCCTGTAAGAATGTGCAAGTGACTGAAACAGCCGGCTGTGCTCACAGGTTGGGGATAGTCGGCTCCGTAAAAGGAGTAGGAGGTTTTGTAAAATGCCTTTAACCGAGCAACGCAAGAAAGAACTTTTTGATGTACTGGACCGCACCTCCCTGCGCCCCAAAAACGCGCCGGATCCGGTGTATCCCCAGGAAATCCAGGATTTCCTGCTGCTGTGTGAGGAGGAGGTCCTGACCCGCACCGTGGACGGTTATCCCTATACCCTGTACATTTACCGTGCCAAGAACCGGATGGAGAACTGTCCGATTCACATCAACATTCATGGCGGTGGTTTTGTGGCACCCCATGCCCCGTGTGATTCCATGTTCAGTTCCTATGTGGCGGATCAGATTGGTGGAATTGTGGTTGATTTGGATTATACCACCTCCGGCGTGGCTCCCTGGCCGGTGGCCTTTGACCAGTGCTATGACGCGGCACAGTTTACCTTTGAGCACTGCAAAGCCTGGGGCGGCGATCTGAGCCGGATTTCTGTCGGGGGCTACAGTGCCGGCGGCGCCCTGGCTGCGGGGATTGCCCTGAAGTCAGCGGAAACAGGGGACTTTTCCCTTTGTCTGCAGGTGTTGGGGTACCCGCCGCTGGATAATATCATCAACCCGATTTATAAAAAGGGAGGACTGGACCGTATTTTGCCGGCAGAGCGGGAGCAGGCGTTTACGGAGCTGTACTTTGGTGGAGATCAGGAGGCTATGGCCTCCCATTATGGCTCTCCGGTCTACGCCACCGATGATCAGCTGAAAAAAGCTCCCCGGGCTTTGGTTATCTCTGCCAACGGCTGCAATTTCCGCTATGAGGATGAGGAATATGCCGGACGGTTGGCAGCAGTGGGCGTAGAGGTAACGGTAAAACGTTTTGTGGGCGCCCGCCATGGGTTTATCCCTCATTTTGGAGAGTACTGGCAGGAGGCCACGGATCTGATTGTGCGCAGCATCCGCAGCGCGCGGCTTTAAAGGGAAAGAATGTAGGGAGCGGAGGGATGGGAAGGCGTTCTTCTGCTCCCTTATAAAACGGCAGCTCCTGGGCGGCGGTGGTAAAAATATTTGATTTCCTTATATGCGCATTTCATCAGCGTATAAATTTTTTCTATGCTTTCTCCAAATTTTTTCGGATTGCTGTTTGGGGACTGGAACGCTACAATGAGAGCCAAGAAGATGAAACAGGATTCCAGGTTCATACCAGACCCACTGCCTGTTCGGAAGGGCCCGCCGGACAGGGATAACCGGAATCGTTGGTTTTATCGGCTTTGCGAAAAGGCATCCGATGCCTTGGAGTTCGAGAGAGGAGGTCCTACTTTGGAAAATTTAAACATGATCCTGACGCTGCTGGTTATGATCTTTATGATCGTTTCCTTTCTCCTGCAGAAATGGTCCTATGGCCTGACCGCTATGACCGGCATTATTTTTTTGGCGCTGACCGGTGTGATTGATGTAGCTACGGTTTTTTCCGGATTCTCCAACACCAACACCGTCCTGGTGGCCACCATGCTGGTGATTGCCGGGCAGCTGAGCCGGACCAGCCTGATCCGGCGTGCCCAGGACTTGGTCGGCAAGGTGCAGGGAAAAAGCGGCACCCTGCTGATCCTGCTGGTCTGTGCCCTGGTGGCCCTGCTGACACAGCTGATGGGGGCCACCGCGGTGATGGCGATCATGGTCCTGTTTGTTCAGAGCATCCGTGAAGATGGAAAAGGTATTTCCCGTTCCCAGATGCTTTTCCTTTGTGCGACGATGAATGCAATTTGGTTTGGCCGTTTCCCCATTGGCATGGGCGCGGCACTGCCCCTGTCCGCCAATGCTTACTATGAAGGGCTGGTGGGGGGCGATCCCAATCAGCTGCTGGGAATGTTCGATTACCTGAAGGTCGGCCTGTTGCCTTCCATTATCGGCACCATCTATGCTCTTTTTGCCTGGCGCTTAATCCCAAAACAGGAACTGCAGGTGGGTGCTGTGGATCTGGGAGGGGCCGGAAAGCAGAAAGACGGTTCCAGTATGTCCAAGGCCCATGAGATCATCGTATACCTGGGTTTTCTGGTGACTCTGGTTTGCTTTCTCTTTTCTAACCAGCTGGGCGACTATATTTATCTGGCGCCGGCGGTTGTGATCGTGGTCTTTATCTTTTCTGGTGTTATGAGCAGCCGGGAAGCCATTGCCGGCCTCTCGGGAGATATGGTTTGGATGATGGCGGGCATGGTTGTGTTTTCCACCGCTCTGAACCAGTCCGGCGCCGGAGAATTCATTGGCAATCTGGTGCTGAGCCTGCTGGGTGAGAACCCCAGCGGCCTGATGGTGACTATCGTCTTTACGGTGGTGGCTACTGTTATGACCACCTTCCTGTCCAATATGGGGACGATTGCCGTCCTGGTTCCCATTGCGGCCAGCACGGCGGTGGCCGGCGGCATGGATCCCCGGGCAGTGGTGTCTCTGGTGGCCATTGCTTCCTGCTTGGATGGTGCTTTCCCCACAGGCGGCAGTGCATCCATGATCGCCTACGCGGTCGGTGGATTTAACCCGGTGAAGATGCTGAAGTTCACCATACCGTACCTGCTGATCATGATGGTTTCGCTGATTATCAGCGCCAATCTGTTCTTCCCGGTTTACGGCTAAAGGTTTTAGGAGGGATTTCTTATGGCTTTGACACAAGCAGAAAAGGAACATTACAGAGAGATTATTGAGAACACCCATGGAAAGCGGGGAGAGCGGGTGATTCCGGAGGAGTACACTGCTTTCCTGGGGCACAGGTGGAGCAGAGAGAGCTGACGCTGCCCCGGTGCGCCTGGTCATCTCCACTGCCAAGGATAAAATGGAAAAGTGCCCCATCCATGTGAACATGCACGGCGGCGGTTTTGTGCATGAACAGGATCACGATGACGATCTGTACTGTGCCCGTATCGCCGCAGGCATCCGCGGGATTGTGGTGGACATTGACTATGCCACCTCCTGGGAGCACCCCTTCCCCTGTGCCTTTGAGCAGAGCTATGCGGTGGTTCAATGGGTGTTTGAGCAGTGTGAGGCCTGGGGCGGGGATCCCAAGCGGATCTCCATTGGCGGCCACAGCGCCGGCGGCTGCCTGGCTGCGGCCATTGCCATGCGGGCGTCGGCTACCAAGGACTTTGCCCTTTGCCTGCAGGTGCTGGACTACGCAGCCCTGGACAATTATAAGTCGGTGCTTCCCGGCGGCAATGAACGCTCCGGCGCTTTTTCTAAGCTGTATGCGGATGGAGACGACCGGGTGCTTCAGCTTCCCTTTTGCAGTCCTATTTTTGCCACGGATGACATGCTGAAGGAGCTGCCGCCTGCCCTGGTGATCAACGCCGGCAGCTGCCCATTTAAGAAGGATAATGAACAGTATGCCCTGCGGATGGCAGCCATGGGCAATGAGGTGACCATCCAGTGCTTTATGGACAGCCCCCACGGCTTTACGGTCCGCCTGGCGGGCGAGTGGCAGCAGGCCCAGGAGCGGATCCTTCGCGCCATCAACGAGGCAAGCCTGTAAGAGAGGAATCGAGTATGGAGACAGGGTGCGGCGTTTGCTGCATCCTGTCCTGCATGTTTGAAGGAGGTGCCAAATGCCTTTCAGTGAGCAACGGAAAAAAGAACTGTTTGAGGTGCTGGAGCGCACGGCCCGGCGTTCCCCTATTGCGGGGCTGCCGGCGTATCCCCAGGAATACCAGGACTACCGGAAGCTGTGCGAGGAGGAAGTCTTGACCCGCACCGTGGACGGTTATCCCTATACGCTGTATATGCACCGGGCCAAGAGCCGGACGGAAAATTGCCCCATCCACATCTATATCCACGGGGGTGGGTTTGTGTATCCCCATGCGGACTGTGACTCCATGTTCAGCTCATACCTAGCGGACCGGATTGGCGGCATTGTGGTGGATCTGGATTATACCACCTCCGGCACAGCGCCCTGGCCGGTGGCTTTTGACCAGTGCTATGACGCAGCCCGGTATACCTTTGCCCAATGTGCGGACTGGGGCGGGGATGAAAACCGGATTTCCGCCGGCGGCTACAGCGCCGGTGGGACCCTGGTGGCCGGCATGGCCCTGAAGGCGGCGGACACTGGGGATTTCCGGCTGTGCCTGCAGGTGCTGGGATACCCGCTGCTGGACAGTGTGAACAGCCCTGTTTACAAAAAGGGTGCCTATCCCCGGATCCTTCCCCTGGACAGGGAACTGGCGTTTTCGGAGCTGTATTTCCGCGGCGATACGGAGGCAGCGGCATCTGTCTACTCATCCCCCTGCTACGCGGCGGATGAACAGCTGAAAAAGCTGCCCCGCACACTGATCCTCTCTGCTGAGGGCTGCAATTTCCGCTTTGAGAATGAGGAATATGCCGGGCGGTTGGCATCGGTGGGTGTGGAGGTGACGGTAAAGCGTTTCCTGGATACCTGCCATGGCTTCATCCCCCATTTTGGAAATCACTGGCGGGCGGCGGCGGAGCTGATCGCACGGCGTATTGGAAGCGCAAAAAATTAGGAGGTTTCATCCATGAGTGACTTTAGACGGGTCCCGACCCTCAAAACCGATCCTTACGACTACATTGACAACCATCCCTGGGATATTGCCCAGGCGCCCTTCCGCATTGCCCCTCATGTCTGGTACGTCAGCGGCAATAGCTATGTGAGCTGCTACCTGCTGGACACCGGGGAAGGCCTGATCCTCATAGACACCTTTGAGATCCGGGCCCTGTACCTGCTCACCGAGGCCATCCGGGACGCCGGCTACAACCCCAAGGACATCAAGATGATCCTCTTAAGCCACGGCCACCAGGACCACTGCGGCGGCCTGCGGGCCCTGCAGGAGATGACCGGCGCTAAGGTCTACATGTCCCGGGAGGACTATGAGATCAAGAAAACGTATCCGGAGCGGGTGCTGTTCCACTACGCCCCGGACTTTGAGCCGGACGAATTTTACGCGGATGAAAAGCCCATTGCCCTGGGCCGGTTTACCATTCGCACCAAGCTGTGCCCGGGCCATACTCCAGGCACCACCTCCTTCTTCTTTGATGACACGGACGAGGACGGCCGCACCTACCACTGCGGCATGCACGGCGGCGCCGGCACCGCACCGTTTCTGACGTCCGCCTATTTGCGGGAAAACGGCTACCCGCTGACCCTGAAGCAGCGGTTTGTGGATGATTGCCGGGAGATGGCGGAGTGGGATATTGACATCTGCCTGACCAGCCACCACAACCAGACCAATCTGCTCAGCGGGGTGAACCCGGCGGATCCCCGGGATTTCAGCGGCTTTGTGGATAAATCCGTGTGGCGGAATTATATGCTGGAACGGGCGGCATCCGCAGAGGCGCTGGAGTAGACGGATGCAGATTCTTGCCGGCAGCCTCTGAAAAATCTTGCATGAAGGGGAGCCATATAGTATGATAGGAGCTGGATAGAATCCATCCAAAAAATCAATGAGGTGAGGGACATGGAGATTTTTCAGAGCCGGATTTCCCGGGTACGGGAAAAAATGCGGCAGGCAGGATTGGAACAGCTTTTGGTCACAGATCATCTGAGTATCTATTATCTCACAGGCTTCGATGTGGTTCCCATGGAGCGCTTCTGGGCTTATCTGGTGCGGGCGGAGGGGGAGAACCTTCTCTTTGCCAATATCCTGTTTGCCCTGGGGGACACCGGTATGCCCACCGTTACCTTTGATGACAACGCCAATGTGGCGGAGCTGGTTGCGCCCCACATTCAGCCGGGGACCCTGGGGGTGGACAAGGCCATGGCGGCCCAGTTCCTGCTCCCCATTATGGCCGCTTGCCCGGATACCCGGATGGTGGTGGGTTCGGACTGTGTGGATCGGGTCCGCGCCATTAAGGATGAGGAGGAAAAGCAGCGGATGCGCCGTGCCTCCCAGATCAACGATGCCTGCATGGAGAAGCTGGCGGCGTTTATCCGGGAAGGGGTTACGGAGAAGGAGTGCATCCAGTATCTGGTTTCTTGCTATGAGGAGTACGGCTGTGAAGGCCAGTCCTTTGACGGGATTGTCTCCTTCGGCGCCAACGCTGCCGATCCGCACCATTCCCCGGATGATACGGTGGTCAAAGAGGGTGACTGTATTGTGATAGATATTGGCTGCAAGAAGGACTACTATTGTTCGGATATGACCCGCACCTTTTTCTGGAAAAAGGCGGATCCGGAGTATGTGAAGATCCATGAGATTGTGCAGGAGGCCAATGCCCGGGCGGAGGCGCTGGTGAAGGCTGGTGTGCCGCTGCAGGAGATTGACCGGGCTGCCCGGGATGTGATCACCGAAGCCGGGTACGGCGAATACTTTACCCACCGGCTGGGCCATTTCATTGGCATGGAGGATCATGAAAAAGGGGATGTCAGCGCGGTGAACACACAGCCCGCTGAGGCTGATATGATCTTCTCCATCGAGCCGGGCATCTATCTGCCGGGCCGCATGGGTGTGCGGGTGGAGGATCTGGTCATCGTCACCGAGGATGGCTGCGAGGTCCTGAACCAGGTGGATAAAGGCCTGCGGATTTTGGGTGTGTAGGACAGAAACAGGCAGGGACTATCGGGAAATAGATAGCCCTAAACGGGGTAGACGTAGGAACGGCAGGTGCGCGGGGCATCTGCCGTTCCTACGTTTTGCGAGTGTGAGAGATTCGGTTAGCTGCTAATTTTGCATAGTTTGTTCGTGTATAGGAAAATCCGCCTGTCCGCTGACCGGCGCCCAGGCCTGAAGCTCCCGGAGGCGGTTCTGCAGTGTCTCTTCCGCCATCCGCACCGCGTCACTGCCCAGCAGAAGGCGGAAGGGAGCGTCTTCCCGGAGTGCGGTTTCCACTACCACCCGGCCGCCCCGGTCCGGATCCCCCGGATGCCGGGCGGTAACGGCCACCTGTTCTCCCTGTTCCAGGGCAGCCCGGGCAATGCCGCGGCCCAGCCCGCTGGAACAGCCGGTAATCAGCCAAGTGTTCATATTATGCGCCTCCTGTATCAAGGATTCCGGCGCATCCGCTGCGCCGGGGAAAATTTTTCCCTTCATTATTATAAAGCGGGGAATCCGCAAAGTACAATGCGGATTTCCAAAGCTGCTATTCAGGGAGAGTATACCGGGGGAGAGGGGAACCGGTTGGCGTTGCCCGAAACAACGGCCTGTGTTATGATAAGGGTAGCTCTTTATGCGGAAACACCCTCCGGGTGTACCTGTATGCCGTGAGATACACGGCAGACAGAGGAAACACCCTCCGGGTGTACCCCTATGCCGTGAGATACACGGCAGACAGAGGAAACACCCTCCGGGTATACCTCTATGCCGTGAGAAGCACGGCAAAATCAAGGGAAGGAGTGTGCGGTTCTATGTGCGTTGCGGAGAAAAAACGCCTTCCGGTAGGAATTGAAAGCTTTGAAGAAATTCGGACGGACAATTACTATTATGTGGATAAAACAGCTATGATCCGGGAGCTGCTGCAGAGAAGGGGAAAGGTGAATCTGTTCACGCGTCCCCGGCGCTTTGGGAAATCCCTGAATATGAGCATGCTCAAATGCTTTTTGGAAATCGGTGGCAACCAAACACTGTTTGAGGGGCTGCATGTTTCCGAGGATGCAGAGGTCTGCCGGGAACACATGGGAAAATATCCGGTGGTGTCAATCACACTGAAGGGGATTAACGGCGGGGATTATGCCACGGCACGTTCGCTGATGTGCGCGGCCATCGGCAATGAGGCCATGCGGTTTCAATTTCTGCTGGAGGATGTCAATCTTACCAGTCGGGAAAAACAGCAGTATCAACAACTGGTCATGGTGGATACCAGTGGGGAAGAGAGCTTCCGCATGCCCGACGCAGTTCTCATGGGAAGCCTCAAGACCTTATCGGTACTGTTGGAGAAGCATTATGGCCAGAAGGTTGTTATTCTGGTGGATGAGTATGACGTACCGCTGGCCAAAGCCCATGAGCAGGGATACTATCAGGAAATGGTTCTCCTGATCCGCAACATACTGGAGCAGGCACTGAAAACCAATGACAGCCTGTACTTTGCGGTGCTGACGGGATGCCTGCGCGTGTCCAAGGAGAGTATTTTTACGGGGTTGAACAACCCCAGTATTTTTTCAATCACGGACGAGGATTGTGATTCCTATTTCGGCTTTACGGATGAAGAAGTCCGCACGATGCTGCAATATTACAATTTAAACCAAAAGTATGAGTCCATAAAAGCATGGTACGATGGCTATCGTTTTGGAGACGCGGATGTTTATTGCCCCTGGGATGTGATCAACTATGTCAACAAGCTGTTGGTAAAACGGGATCTGCTTCCGCAGGACTATTGGTCCAATACCAGCAGTAACGATGTGGTGCGGCATTTCCTGGAGAAAGTCGGAACCGGATTGACAAAAAGTGAGGTGGAGGCCCTGGTTGCGGGAGACACTGTGACCAAGGAGATCCGGGAGGACCTGACGTATAACCGCCTGTATGATTCCATGGAAAATATCTGGAGTGTCCTTTTTGCAACCGGATACCTGACGCAGCGGGGAAGCTCCGATGGAAGGCGATACAAACTGGCCATTCCCAATCAGGAAATCCGGAATATTTTCGAAAGCCAGATTATGGAGATGTTCCGGAAAGGTGTGGAGCAGGATGGAAAGACATTGGAAATGTTTTGCCAGGCACTTCAGGAAGGGAATGCCCAAGAGGTGGAACGGCTGTTTACAGAATACCTGGGCAGGACGATAAGTATTCGTGATACCTTTGTGCGCAAGTCTGCCAAAGAAGGGTTTTATCACTGGATTCTTTTGGGAATCCTGGGTTATAAAAATGGATGGTATGTGCAATCCAATCGGGAATCTGGTGAAGGATATAGTGATATTTTTATCAAGGTGGAGGATGACGATCTTGGCATTGTAATTGAGATAAAATATGCAGAAAATGCTCAGTATGAAATGACATGCCAGGCTGCTTTAGAGCAAATTCAGCGAATGGATTACGGGAAAGAACTACTGGATGATGGCTGCCATACAGTCTTGAAGTATGGTATCGCTTGCTATAAAAAGAAATGCCGGGTGGCGATGGAGAAAGAAGAAAAATGAACCTGGAAGAATTCACCGAACAAGTGGACCGCTGTGCCCAGTCCCTGTCCCAAGAGGAGCTGCGGGGATTCCTGCACAATTTTGCCCGAAAGGTGCCGGAGAAGGAACGGGAGGAATTTTTGGAGCTTTTGCGGCTGGCGGGAGAAACGGGCCAGGAGGGAGATACGCAGCCGGAGGAGGCAGCGGCGGTCCGTGGCATCCGTCCGGAATATGAGCGGCTGCTGGAGCTGTTCAGCCAGATCCAGGCGGGAGAACGGTTCCTGACAGCAGAGAGCTATGAAGTGGAGCAGGAGGCGTACTGGGATTCGGACTGGGAGTGGGCCTACCAGGATGACCAGGGAATTGGGGAAATCTATGAGGAGGCCAGCCTTCTTCTGGAGCAGTGTGTCAACGATGGCTTTTATCCGGAAGCAGAGGAGCTGGCGGAATGCCTGCTGGATACGGATGTGACCGTGGAGAACGATGAGGATGAGTATTTGGATATGGGGCTGGAGGAGCTGGTGGAAGAGAAGATTGCTTCCATCCATTTGAAAGAATTGGCGGCCTATATCCTGTATGCGGCCTATATGGTATCTCCGCCGGAGCAGCGGGCAGAGGAGCTGTTCCAGTATTATCAAAAAGACATGTTCAGGCAAGTCCCCCTGGAAAACATGCTCCGTGTCGGAAAGGAAGAACTGCCGGACCTGCCGGCGTTTTGGGATTCCTGGATCCAGCTTTTGTCCCGGCAACAGGGGGTGAAGGCCCTGTGGCTGCTGAAGGAAACCATTCGCAGCCAGTTTGATGCCGGAAAAATGCTGGAGGTGGCCCGGGAGGCGTATGAAATCCACCCTTCTCTCTACCTGGAGGCGCTGGAGATGATGAAGGGCAGTGCTTCCGAAAGACAGCGGACCGAGGTGGGAAAAGAGGCGCTGGAGAAGGTGGATGTCCGGTACGTCATCCGCAGCCGGATCGCACGGGAAACCGCCGGCGCGGCACTGCGCTCCGGCCAGGAGTCGGTGGCAGCTGTCTGCTGGCGGGAAGCCTTCCTCTCAGATTCCACCCCCACCAATTATCTGCGCTGGGTCAATGAAAGCGGAGAGCCGGAGGAGTGCGGGACGGTGGCCCGGCGGATGGCCTCTCAATTACCAAAGAAGCAGAACTTCGGAGCCGTGTCCCTGGATTCCAGCCTGTATAGAATGCCGGATGAGCAAACGGAAAATGCCCTGGTTTCCTATTCCGGAACCATTCTGCGGTTCCTGGCCGGAGACTTTGACTACGCCTGGTCCAAGTGCCAGAAGGAGAAGGAGCCTCTGGGCTGGACCGGCCATTTTGTCAAATGTGGGATTTCGCTGTTTTTGCTTCTCCTGTACCAGGGAGAGCAGCTGGAGAGCGGCTGTGCCGGGGCCGCCTGGGAGGCCATGAAATCCATGGGCTTTGATTCCGCCCACTATCTGCAGGGAACCCGGCAGGAGGGGGAGACGGAATCGGATCCGGCCCAGGGAACAGCAATTTTCTGGAAGGCTTTTTGTAGCTGGAAACGTTTTTACCCCCTAACGGAAAAACAGGCGAATCTGTATCTGCGGAAGCTGGAGACGCTCATTGACAAACGGATTCGGGCCATTGTCTCCGGCCAGTTCCGGAATCACTATTATGCTTCGGCACAGCTGGCGGCGGCCCTGGGAGAGGTGAAAGAGTCCCGTGGGGAACGGGGCGCCAAGGAGAACATCCTCCAGCATTACCGGAGGGAATTCCCCCGGCATTCCTCTTTCCACGCGGCGCTGCGGGACTGTGGGATGAGCCGGAATAAAAGATAAGGAGAACTGCCATGGCGGGATACATATTGAAAATTTCCCTGGAGGATGCCCATCCTCCGGTATGGCGCCGGGTTTTGGTGCCTGAGAAGATTACCTTTGCGGATCTGGATGGAGTGATTCAGGTGCTGTTTGACTGGGACGGAGGCCACGCCCATGCGTTTTCCCTCCCCTCCCTGAAAATTTCCATTGGCCCCAATCAGGCGGATGGAGAAGTGCTGTTTGACTGGGAAGGGGAGGAGACGCTGCTGGAAGAAGCACTGGAGCTGCAAAAATCCTTCCGCTATACCTATGATTTTGGCGATAAGGGGAGACTCAAAATTCAACTGGAAAAGCAGGACGAAGCGTATGAGGGAAGAGCGCCGATTCTGCTGAAAGCCAAGGGAGGACCGTTGGATGCGGAGCAAACACAAAGGCGGTTGTCATTCTTGGATTTTCCGGAGAACCAGGAGCTTTCAGAAGCCTGGGGAAAAAGAAATGCTCAGAAACGCCTGAACGAAGAAAAATTGGTGGAGATAGCGCAGCAGGCGTTTGAGAAAGCCATTTCCCAGTTGGGAAAGGAAAGCATACAAAAGATATTTTTCTCCCAGGCTTCTTCCACGGATCAAAAAATAACAAAGTGGCTGAAGGAAAATCCGGAGCAGAATGGCGGCCAGCAAGAGAAAATTGCGGGAAGTATGACAAACCAGCAGCTGCTCCGCCTGAAAAGCCGGGAGGATTTGGAAAATTACTGCAAATATCTGCAGATTCCTGCGCGAAAATCCTGGAATAAAGAACAGATGGCGGCGAAAATCTCCCAAATCTTCCGGAAACATCCGGAGTATTTGCTGTATGTGCTTTCGGAGGATGAATTTCAGGAGTGGCAGGCGTTTCAAAACCTCCCGCTGGGGGAAATCCAGGGGCAGCTGCTTTCGAAAACGACAAGGAGCAAGGCGATGGATCTGGGATTGCTGGATGCGGACTTTTCCAATCCGGCGTATGTGCGGCTGAGCCTGGCAGTGGATGCGGAGTCGTTTCGCCCGGCCATGGATGAGCGGGCGCTTCGCAAATACTACCGCAGGCTGAACCGGTTGTCGGATCAGCTGGGCGATGTGATGATGCTGTATGGAGTGATCGAAGTCCCCAGTCTTTACCGCATCTTCTGCAAACTGTTTGGAGAATCCATGGAAGAGGAGGAATTTCTGCGCTTCCTCTATTGGCACGCACGCATGAATGACAAGCTGATTACGGGTCATACGGATGCGGGTGTGCAGTATGCCGGGGTGTATGAGGTGGATTTGGACGCTGCGCTGATCGGAATGGAGAAGTATGCGGGAGATCTGGATTACAAAGAATTTACGCCCCGGGAATTCCAGCGCATTGTGCAGGACCGGGGCGGATATTATCCCAGCATTGGCAGCCTGTACCGCACGCTTTGTCAGGAGCTGTATCTGACGGGGACAAAAAGCATGCAGCTTTTGAACGATGCCCTTTTCAAGATCATGGGCGGAGCCGATCTGCCAGCGGTGCTGCGGACAATTCAGGGATCTGCAGCGGATGTACCCCTTTCAATCCGCTGCAGCCTATGGGAAAGCGTGTCCTCCCTGATGCTGGAGTTCCCGCTTCCCATGCTGAAGGGCCGCAGCCGGCAGGAATATGCCAGAGAGAAACGGCTCTCCCCCTGGAGCGTCCAGATGGCCGGGGAGGCAGCGCCTACGGGCGGAGAGTCCGGCCGTGAGAAAGCCATGGACGCTTTCCCCTGGCAGGTGCAGGAATGGATGTGGGAGGCCCAAAGGCAAAATCCACCGGTTTTGCATCAACTGGAGGCATATCAGAATGGGCACCGGATCCAATCGGAGGAGTTCCAATACCTGCTGGCAAAGGCGAAGAGAGGGAAAACGGAGGAACCCGGTACTTATGTGCGGAGCCAGCCCAAGGTAGGCCGGAACGATCCCTGCCCCTGCGGAAGCGGGAAAAAATATAAGCACTGCTGCGGCAGAATAAAGTAAAAAAAATTTCATTTCCTGTCCCTAACCCCTGTATGAGATACGAATACAATATAATACGTTTTTTAGCCGGAAGCGCCTTCGGGCGTTTTCCTGCTGTCCAAAAAAACGACAAAAATAGGAAGGGAGATAAGAAGATGAAACAGACAATCCGAAACAGATGGTGCAGCGTGCTGCTGGCCGGCTGCCTGGCGCTGAGCCTGACGGCCTGCGGCGGGTCCGGGGACGAGCCCCAGGGAGAGGGCGGCAGCCCGGGAGCGGCGGCGGAGACCCCTGCCGGGGATTCCCAGGGAGAAGTCGGAGGCGGCAGCGGCCTGACGCAGAATGCGGAAGGCTTTTACGAGATAGACTCGGCGGAGGACTTTGCGGCCTACGCCCAGCTGCTGAAGGATTCGGCGCTGCAGGCGTGGGAGGAGAAGGACGCTGACCACCGCCTGGACCAGAGTGCGGTTTTGCTGGCGGACATTGACGTGTCGGAAGTCCTCTCCCCGGACAGTGACCTGCTGCCCCTGGGCGGCCCCTATCCCATGGAGGCGGACGGGGAGGAAGAGCTGGTCCAGGCCAGCTTCCGCGGAGAATTTGATGGCGGCGGCCATACCATCTCCGGCCTGCAGGTGGACACAACCGGCCGGGGGCAGGCAGCCGGGCTGTTTGGCCAGTTATCCAGCAGTGACGGAAATGCCGGCGATGTTGCCAGCATCCATGACCTGACCATTGCGGACAGCAGCTTTACCGGGGATGGATATGTGGGAGCCTTTGTGGGAATCTTTCGGAATTACAGCGTCCTGGAAAACTGTGTGACGGCGGAAACGGTGACGGTGGCCTCCCCGGAGGGTCGCGCCGGCGGCGTGGCGGGATGCGCGGAGGGGGACGAGACGCTGCTGCTGCGCTGTGCGAATTACGGGACGGTATCCGGGGAAGAAGCCGGCGGCATTGCGGGCATTGCAGGCGGGTACAGCTACCTGGTCCAGTGCGAGAATTATGGTACGGTCACCGGGGATGACGCGGCGGGGATCCTTGCCGTCCACAGCGGCAGCAGCTACTATGACGGGCTGGTGATCGGCTGCGTCAACTACGGCACGGTGACGGCATCCGACGGCGGCAGCGCCTTCGGCATTGTGGCGGAAAACGGCTCCACCCTGCGCTACAATGTCAACGCCGGCCTGGTGGACGGCGGGGAGAGCGGAGAAGCCTTTGCCATCGGGAAACGGGACGGCGACATCGCCTGCTGCGGCAACATCGGCACGGTCACCTGCAGCGATCCTTATGTGTACCAGTTTGTGTGCAGCTGGGAGCTGGGAACCTACCCGGAGCTTTCGGCGGAGGGCCTGGCCAAGGTTTATGGCTGGACCAAGGCGGAAACGGAGTTGACGCCCGTGGAGGCCTCCTCCGCTGCGGACGGCTCCCTGACATCGGCGCTGCAGGCCAATGATTCGTATGGCTACTGGACCCAGGGGGATGCATTCCCGGTGTGGGATGGCCAGGGCGGCCTGGAGGAGTATGACTGGCTGCAGGAACAGCTGGGGCTGTAGCAGCCAGGCCACGCAGAAAGAAGGGGGAGTCAAGGATGGTCAAAAGAGGACTGTTTCTGCTGCTGTTCCTGGCCGCCTTTGGGGCCGGCTGCAGCGGCGGAATGCCGGCGTCAGAGGCGGAAGCGGCCTGCCAGGAGTTCCTGGAGGCCTACGCCCAGGGGGACAATCCGACGGTTGCCCGCCTGCTGGGCCTTCCGGAGGACAGCGCCCAGCTGGGGGAGCTACAGACGGCCCTGGCCCGGCGGGCGGAGTGGGAGCTGGAGGAGCCGGAGACCGGGGAGGAGATGATCTGGGTGCCGGCAGTGATCACCAATGTGGACGTGGAGGCGGTGCTGGAATCGCTGCCGGCGGAGATTGCCAGCCAGGCGGAGGCCCGGGAGGCCCTGCTGGCCGCTTTCCAGGCGGAGGACGTGCCCATGCGGGAATTTCCGGTGGAGCTGGAACTGCAGGAAGGCGCAGAAGGCTGGCAGCTGGTGATGACGCCGGAGCTTTCGGACGCGCTTTTGGGCGGCTATCCTTCGCTGATGAACCGGCTGCTGGAGGGAGGAGAGACGCCATGAGACGTTGGGCGGGAATGAGAAAGGGAATGGGGAAACGGGTGTCCGCCCTGCTGCTGGCTGCGGTGCTGGCGCTGGCCGGGGCCGTTCCGGCATGGGGCCAGGTACCGGGCCGGGTCCTCCTGTCCGGTGCCTCGGAACCGCTCCACGCCTCCCCGGCGCTGGCGGCGGATGAGACAGACGCCCAGCTGGGAGATCTTTCGGTCTTTACCCGGGACGGCGGCGGGCAGAAGGTGCGGGCTGCCCTGGATGCGGAGGAGCGGGTGCTGGCGGAGCCGGAGACCATTGCGGCGCTGGCGGACGCTTCCCTGTCTGTGGAGGGCAGCCAGTACAATTTTCAGCGGAGCAGCTACGTGGTCAGTGTGGATGCTAAGACCGGCCAGGTGGCCACAGGCCTGCTGCCGGTGGGCTGGAAGCTGTACGGGGATCAGGAGTTTGTGCTGGAGGGGATCCGCACCCTGCCGGTGCCTGGGGAGGAGCCGGGGGACGCGGAGGAAGAAGCACTGTTTTTTCCGCTGGAGCAGATGCTGTACCTGCTGCAGGTCCAGTGGTTCTGCAGCCAGGGCTGTGTGTACTGCTTTGCCCCGGAGGAGACCCTGTGGGATATTGTGGCGGATCTTTCTTCCCTGTATCAGAACCAGCCCACCTACGGGGAGATCTTTTGTACCCAGGAGGGGTCCTTCAACTCCAAGGGCTACTATTTTGCCATACTGGCCCTGGCGGATGACATTGACTGGAAGGTCTGCGTGGAATATTTTTACAACCTGGACCGGGTGGAGGAGGCGCTGCTGACCCTGGCCATCCCCTGTGAGAACCTGAGCGGGGCGCTGCAGACAAAGGCAGAGGCAGCGGCGGATCCCTACGTGGGCGCGCTGATGGAGATGAGCCAGGAGTTCGGCACGCTGGGAGGGGGGATCGTCTCCACCCTGGACGCCCTGGCCACCAGCTTTACTGCCTGGAAGGATTATAAGATGCCGGACTATATGGGGCCGGCCATGGACGGGTTTTCCACTGCGGTGGGATTGCTGTCCGCCCTGCAGACCTCCGTGCGGTATCTGGAGTGGACCGAGGGGTATGTGGAGCAGCTGGGGATGCTGGCGGAGCTGGATCACCCCAGCTATGAGGAGGACTGCAAGCTGGTGCGCACCTCAGCCCAAGGGCTTCTCAGCGAATACGGGAACCCGGCAGGCAACTTCCTCTGGGAGGGGGCCCAGTCCCTGGCGTTCAGCGCGGCGGACATTGCCATGGGAAAGACGCCGGCGGGGATTATCTTCAACGCGCTGAAGGCCAGTGTGGTGGTGGCCAAACAGATCAACCCCCAGGTGGCCAGCCTGTTGGCGGCGGGGGACTCGGTGTCCATTGCCAAGCGGCTGTGCGATGTCTCCGTCCTGCTGCGGGCAGTGTACGCGGATCAGATCCTCCGGGTCATCCGGGACCATGGCCGATCCCTGGAAACCCTGCAGGAGCTCTGCGATACCGGCAAGCTGCTGGCCTCCGTCAATGCCCACAGCCTGGACGCCCTGTATTCCGCGGCCTTCTCCCTGGCCCGGAAGGAGGACCCCTCCATCACCGAGGAGGAAGCCATGGCCTGGGAGGAGAGCGGCTATTCCATGGGGGCCATCGGCGGCAAGCTGATTGCCAGCCAGACCTTTGCCCTGCGTTTCCAGGAGGCGGAGCAGTACCTGCCCAGCCTGCTGCTGTATGAGGATTTTTCCAATCTGTACAGCACGGAGAGCGGGGCCTGCCGGCAGAAAATCCCGCCGGAGTATGTGATCCCCCGGCAGGTGGAGAACAACGGCGGAAATGTGGTGGGGTATCAGGGATGCCTGTATTACTGGAAATACAATGAGGCCAGCTATTCTTCCCCGGCCAACTATGCCTCCTACTATCCGCTGACAAACATCGCCAACCAGCTGGTCTGCCGCCAGGCGGACGGCAGTGAGGAGGTGCTGCTGACTTCCCAGGGCGCTGGGCCGATTTTCATTGCCGGAGAGCGGATCTATCTGCAGGCCGGAGGCCAGCTGTACTCCGTGGCGCTGGATGGCAGCGACCGGGTGGAGCACGGTGCCTTTGAGCCGTGGGCGGCGGATCTGGAGACCGGAATGCTCTGGGGCACCAGTTACGAGCGGGGCGGCGGTGTGTTCCGCATCAGCAGCGAGGATCACCAGATTACCCAGCTTATGGACCGGGGGGACATCTTCCTGGGCAGCTTTGACGGGTACTACTACTTTGGGGCCAGCAGCTACGGGGATACCGCCTCGGCAACCCTGCTGGCGGCAGCGTCCGACGGCAGCGAGATCCGGGAGCTGGACACGGTTTCCGGGCCGCCGGAGGCTATGTCCCTGAATCTCATGGAGCTGTCCCGGCTGGGGGATACCCTGTACTATTCCTACGGCTTTTATGCCGGTACCGGCGGCTTCTTCCAAGGCGGCGGCATCCGTGCCGTGGGAGTGGACGGCAGCAATCCCCGGGACTGTGTGGACTACGGGCAGATGCAGGCGGAGGAGTTCCTGGTGGAGGAGCAGGACGGCCAGACCTTCCTCTATTACATTGGGACCGGGGACACTATGGGCTCCTACATCGGCTTCTGGGATGACTACCCCTACCGCAGCTGCATGGTGAAAAACCTGGACACCGGGGAAAACAAGTCCTCCGACTATGCCTTGAGCCGCCCGGGCTCCTTTGTCTGCATGGGCGGCGGCATCTACCGGATCCAGGAAAACAGCCGCACGTATCAGACTATCCTGACGCCGGAGGCGGCAGCCTCCTTTGGCTTTGTGGACTATCCCCAGGGGACGGAGGAAACCCTGGTCCTGATCTCCTCCCTGGACGTGGTGGGGGAGGACTATGTGTTCACCGTGGACTGGAGCCGGCGGGACAGCAGCTCGGACATGGGCTGGCGGCCAGGCTATACCCGGGAGCGGTCAACGGTGTACCTGCTGGATGCGGAAAGCGGGGAGCTGGTGGAGCTGTACTCCTATTGACGGGGCCAGGCCGGGAGGGGAAACGGATGAGGGAAAATGGAGTTCTGTGCTGACCTTGGAGATGGAATCCCGGGTGGCGGACAGAAGCCGTTTTCCCTCTTCTGTTTTCTGCCAGAGAATGTATTCCTTGATGGTCATGCCCGTCTCTCGGTGGAAGGCGGTGCTGATATAGGAGGGGTTCATCTCCAGGGCGTCCGGCAATATTCGATATGGATGAACAGCAGGCCATGGCGCTTTTCAGAAGGAGAATTTTTTGCTATAATTTTTTCGGAATAGCCGCAAAGCGGCCATGATCGCTGCGCCGAAATGGGAGGAAAACAAATTGAGCGAGGAATGTTTGATCTGCCACGCACCGCTGGAATATCTGGAAGAAGACCAGATCATGGAGTGCGCCATCTGCCATAAGCAGGAAGCCAGCAAAACCCGGTGCGTAAAGGGACACTATGTATGCAACGACTGTCATACTAGGGGAATGGATCAGATCCTGGATCTGTGCCTCCGGGAAAAAACCAGGAATCCCATCCAGATTCTGGAGAAAATGATGTCCATGCCCGTCTGCCACATGCACGGGCCGGAGCACCACGTGATGGTGGGGGCAGCGCTCTTAACTGCATACCAGAATGCCGGCGGGGAGTTGGATCTGCCCCAGGCGTTGTCGGAGATGTACCGGCGGGGCAAGACGGTGCCCGGAGGCGCCTGTGGCTTCTGGGGCGCCTGCGGAGCCGGAATCAGCACGGGTATGTATCTGTCCATTGTCACCAAAGCAACGCCCCTGGCCGGGAAAGCCTGGGGGCTGTCCAACCAGATGACCTCCCGCGCATTGGGCCAGATCGGCGCCATAGGCGGCCCCCGCTGCTGCAAGCGGGATTCCTACCTGGCCATCCTGGAGGCAGTGGATTTTACAAAAGAACAGCTGGGCATATCCATGGAAACGCAGCCCATTGTCTGTTCCCGCTCCTCACAGAATAATCAGTGCATCCAAATCCGCTGCCCATTTTATGGGGAGGGGGAGCGGTAGGGAAGAAGGATAGAATGAGGTGAAACCTGTGAGTTTTGAAATGTCCCAATTTGACTCGTACCGGGAGGACAACCGGCGGGAAGTGAAAAAAGCAAAAGGTGGGCTTCCGGTTTCCTTATGGGAAACGTACTCTGCTTTTGCCAACTGCTATGGCGGAGTTATCATTCTGGGAGTCACAGAAAACAAAGATGGCAGTTGGTCTGTAACAGGATTGGAAGATGCGGCGAAACTGCGAAGAGAATTCTGGAACACGATCAACAATAAACAGAAGGTTTCCGCCAACCTGCTGACGGATCGGGATGTGGAGATATATGAAGAAAATAGCGGTGTGATCATGGTGATCCATGTCCCCAGGGCAAAGCGCGAGCAGAAACCGGTTTATATTAACAACGATATGTTTCAGGGAACCTTCCGCAGAAACTGGGAGGGCGATTATCACTGCGACCGCAGCGAGGTGCTGGCAATGCTCCGGGATCAGCCGGAAGAAACAGCGGATATGAAGGTTTTGTAGGATATACCGCTTGACGTGCTGCATGAGGAGACCGTGCGCGCTTATCGCAACCGGCATATAGCCTATAGGACGGAGCACGTATGGGAGAGACTGGGGGATGAAGAATATTTAGAGCGGATCGGTGCTGCAAAGCTGTCTGCCAGGGATCATGCTTTGCATCCTACGGCTGCCGGGCTTCTCATGTTTGGAGAAGAGTATAAAATTTTGTATGAATTCCCGGAGTATTTTCTGGACTACCGGGAAGTTCTCGACCCGACAATCCGCTGGACGGACAGGCTGCAGTCCAGTTCCGGTGATTGGACTGGAGAATCCGGGAAGCATCCGGACCGGTAAAGCACAGATGCTGAAGGGTGGCATATCCGACCCGCGCAATAAAGCCTTGATGAAAATGTTCAATCTGATCGGTATCGGCGAGAGAGCCGGCAGCGGCGTGCCGGATATATACGGCGTGTGGGAACAGCAGGGATGGAGGCAACCGGAAGTCATAGAAGAATACGGACCAGACAGAACCATTTTGAAATTGTCGTTTGTAAAAAGCGAGAATAAAAAAGCGTTGATAAAAAGCGCTGATAAAAAGAAATTTACCAATAAGACGAGGCAGCAGTTGGAAAAAATAATAGGATGGATGGAACCGGATCGAGAATATAGAATCTCTGAAATCGCAGAATTCCTTGGGATTAAAGAAACAAGAGCACGTGAGTTGACAAGGGAATTGATACGGCTTGAACAAATCGATCCAACAGGGGAAAAGAAAGGCCGCCGATACAGGAAAGCAAGAAAACAGGATTGATTGTCGACTTATGCCCCTCTCTGTGTTATGATTAAGGATATGTGATCATAGCACAGAAAGGGGTATTTTCATGGAAAATACGTCTGAAAATAAAACCAAGAACCATCCCGCCTCCCCCAAGCGCATCTGCCTGGGCATTCTGGCCCATGTGGATGCGGGCAAGACCACCCTCTCGGAGGCCATGCTCTACGGCACCGGCGCCATCCGGAAGATGGGCCGGGTGGATGACGGCAGCGCCTTCCTGGACACCTACCGGCTGGAGCGGGACCGGGGCATTACCATCTTTTCCAAGCAGGCCATGTTCACCCTGGGGGATACCCGCATCACCCTGCTGGACACCCCGGGCCATGTGGACTTTTCCGCGGAGATGGAGCGGACCCTCCAGGTGCTGGATTATGCGGTGCTGGTGATCAGCGGTGCGGACGGCGTCCAGGGCCATACGGAGACGTTGTGGCGGCTGCTGGAGCGGTACCGGATCCCCACCTTTTTGTTTGTCAACAAGATGGACCAGCCGGGCACGGACCGGGAGGCGCTGCTGGCGGAGCTGCGGAGCCGGCTGTCCAGCCGTATGGCGGATTTTGGCCGCCTGGAGACACCGGAGGACTGGGAGGAGCTGGCCTGCTGTGACGAGGAGCTGATGGAGCGGTACTTGGAGCAGGAGGTGCTGCCCGGAGAAGAGCTGGCCCGGGCCATTGGGGAACGGCGGCTGTTCCCCTGCTATTTTGGCTCTGCCCTGCGGCTTTCCGGCGTGGAGGAGTTCCTCCGGGGGCTGGATGCCTACACCCGGAGCCCGGCGTATCCGGAGAAATTTGGCGCCCGGGTGTTCAAGATTGCCCGGGATGACCAAGGGAAACGGCTGACCTATCTGAAGATTACCGGCGGAAGGCTGCGGGTGAAGGATGTGCTCACCGGCCGGTGCGCTGGCCCGGAGGGGGAGGAAACCTGGGAGGAGAAGGCGGACCAGATCCGTCTGTATTCCGGCGCCCGGCACGAGGCGGTGCCGGAGGCGGAGGCCGGGGAGGTGTGCGCCGTGGTGGGCCTCAGCCATACTTACCCGGGGGAGGGCCTGGGAGTGGAGCCAGATGCCCGGCAGCCCATGCTGGAGCCAGTGCTCACCTATCAGCTCCAGTTTCCGGAGGATTGCGATGTACATCAGATGCTGCCCAAGCTGCGGCAGCTGGAGGAGGAGGAGCCGGAGCTGCATCTGGTCTGGGATCCGGAGGCGGAGGAGATCCGGGTGCAGCTGATGGGGGAGGTCCAGACGGAAATCCTCCAGAGCCTGATCCAGGAGCGGTTTGGGGTTCCGGTGACCTTCGGCGCCGGCAGCATTGTCTATAAAGAAACCATCCGCAGCCGGGTGGAGGGTGTGGGCCACTTTGAGCCTCTGCGCCACTACGCGGAGGTCCACCTGATCCTGGAGCCAGGGGAGCCGGGCAGCGGCCTGGTGTTTACTTCGGTGTGCAGTGAGGATCAGCTGGACCGGAACTGGCAGCGGCTGGTGCTGACCCACCTGGCGGAGCGGGAGCATCCCGGCGTCCTCACCGGGTCGGCCATAACGGATATGAAGATCACCCTGGCGGCAGGGCGGGCCCACACCAAACACACCGAGGGCGGTGACTTCCGCCAGGCCACCTACCGGGCAGTGCGCCAAGGGCTGATGAAGGCGGACTGTGTGCTGCTGGAGCCCTATTACGCTTTCCGGCTGGAGATCCCGGCGGAGCTGGTGGGACGGGCCCTGACGGATATTCAGCGGATGAACGGCACCTTTGGGGATCCCCAGACCGAGGGGGAGCGGACGGTAATCGAGGGCAGCGCCCCGGTGGCCACCATGCAGGATTACCCCCGGGAGGTGATCTCCTACACCCGGGGCCGGGGCCGGCTGTTCTGTCGGTTCCAGGGCTATCAGCCCTGTCATAACCAGGAGGAGGTGGTGGCGGCCATGGGCTATGACCCGGACCGGGATCTGGAGAACCCCACTGGCTCTGTGTTCTGCTCCCACGGAGCGGGCTACCTGGTCACCTGGGATCAGGTGGAGGAGCACATGCACCTGGAGAGCGTCCTCCGGCCAGAGCGGCAGGAGGAGGCACGGCAGGCAGCGCCGGCGGCATCCGCTCCGGTGGATTTTGGGGCGGATGAGAAGGAGCTGCAGGAGATTTTTGCCCGTACCTACCGGAACAGCGGCGGGGGCAAGGGGCGGAATATCTGGCGGCGGCAGAGCGCGGAAACCTCCTACCGGCCGGGAGCAAAAGCCAAGGAGACGGAGCCTCTGCAGGAATATCTGTTGGTGGACGGGTACAATATTATTTTTGCCTGGGAGGAGCTGCGGCAGCTGGCGGAGGCCAGCATAGACGGAGCCCGGACCCGGCTGATGGATATTCTCTGCAATTACCAGGGCTTCCGCAGGTGTACGGTGATCCTGGTCTTTGACGCCTATAAGGTGCAGAACCATGCCTGCGAGATCCTGCCCTACCACAACATCTATGTGGTGTACACCCAGGAGGCGGAAACCGCGGACCAGTACATTGAGAAGGTGGCCCATGAGCTGAGCCGGAAGTACCGGGTAACCGTGGCCACTTCGGACCGGCTGGAGCAGATCATTATCATGGGCCAGGGGGCGGCGCGGCTGTCCGCCCGGGATCTGGAGGAGGAGATTCGCCGGACGGAGGCGGAGATCCGGGAAACTTATGAGAAGCTGCGCCCCGGGGAGAGAAGCTATCTGCTGGACCAGCTGGTGGGGGAGCTGGCGGTGCAGCTGAAAGCGCTCCCCGACGGCGAGGAAGAACCGGCCCGGAAAAAATAAGAAAAGGAGTTATGACCATGAAATCTTCGGAAGAGCTGCGCCGGCAGCTGCACGAAATACACCGGAAAAGCTATCCGGCCTACAAATCTTTAAAGGGAAGCTACGACTTTGGCAGCTACCGCCTGTCCATTGACCATGTACAGGGGGATCCCTTTGCGTCCCCCTCCAAGCTGAGCGTATGGATTTCCCACCGGCGGGCGGAGTTCCCGGCGGACACCTACCGGGAGAAGCACACCCGGGTGGCTCTGCAGGACTACCTGACCCGGCGGTTCCGGGCCCAGACGGAGCGGGTCAGCTTCCAGGCCAAGGGGTCCGGCAAGAGCGGCATGATTGCCGTTAGCAGCTGCGGCCAAGAGGTATTGGAGCGGACCGCCTGCGAGATCCAGGCAGAAGGGATTCTGGCCCGGTTTGACGTGGGCTTCCCGGCCAACGGCCGTACCATCCAGGCCCTGGAGCTGGAAAAGATCCTCTTTGAGTTTCTGCCCCGGGCCATTGAGCAGACCTTTTTTTACCGGCGGCTGCCGGCAGGGGAGGTGCGGCAGGTGGTGGAGCTGGCGGAAGACCAGCAGGCTATCCGCCGGGAGCTGGCGGAGCGGGGGCTGGTGGCCTTTGTGGCCGATGGTTCTATTCTGCCCCGGGAGAGCGGCGTCTCCGACCGCCCCATGAAGGACGGCCTGCCCTTTACCTCCCCGGAGTCCCTGCGGGTGACCCTGCAGCTGCCTCACGCTGGGGAAGTTACCGGCATGGGTATCCACCGGGGCATCACCCTCATCGCCGGCGGCGGCTACCACGGAAAATCCACGGTGCTCCAGGCACTGGAAAAGGGCGTCTACAACCATATCCGGGGAGACGGCCGGGAGTTTGTGATCACCGATGAGTCGGCGCTGAAGCTGCGGGCGGAGGATGGCCGGAAGATCAGCGGCGTGGACATCTCCCTGTTCATCAACCACCTGCCCAACGGCCGGGATACCCGGAATTTTTCCACCCTGGACGCCAGCGGCAGCACCTCCCAGGCGGCCAACATTATGGAGGGGCTGGAGGCGGGCAGCCGCCTGCTGCTGATTGACGAGGATACCTCCGCCACCAACTTTATGGTACGGGATGAGCTGATGCAGAAGGTGATCACCCGGGACAAGGAGCCCATTACGCCCTTCCTGGAGCGGGCCCGGGATTTGTACGAGCAGGCAGGGGTCTCCACCATCCTGGTGGTGGGGAGCTGCGGTTCCTACTTTTATATCGCAGATACGGTGCTGCAGATGGACAACTATCGGCCGGTGGATATTACGGAGAAGGCCCGGCAGGTGATGGCGGAATACCCCGCGCCGGAGACCTCCGCCCCCGGCTTCCGGCTGCCCACGGCCAAGCGACGCTTCCATCCGGGCAAATCCACCCAGCAGCGGAAAAATTACCGGGGCACTGGCATGGTCACGGAGCGGCTGAAGATGAAGCTTCTGGGCAAGGATTCCTTCCTGCTGGGGAAGGACACGGTGGATTTGCGGTATGTGGAGCAGCTGGTGGACCGGGAGCAGACTGCGGCCCTGGGCTGCATTCTCCAGTATCTGAAGGAATCGTTGGAAGGGCAGGAGCCGGAGCTGGAGAAGGTGGTGCGCCAGGTGCTGGCTAAAATTGAGAAGGACGGCTTGGCATCCATCTGCGACCCGGCCCACATCCCCTTCGGACTGGCCATGCCCCGGGTGCAGGAAATTTATGCCTGCCTGAACCGGTATTAAAGGCAGCCGGAGAGGGAACGCTCTTATGAAGGAAGAAACGGACAAACGGAAAGCCGCCGGAACGGCGGCAGATCCCCGGGAAAAGTACATGCGGGCTGCCCTGAAGCAGGCGGAGAAGGCCCTGGCCCTGGGCGAAGTGCCCATCGGCTGCGTGATCGTCTCCGGGGATCGGATTGTGGGCCGGGGCTACAACCGGCGGAATACCAGCAAGACCACCCTGGCCCACGCGGAGCTGATTGCCATTGACAAGGCCAGCCGCAAGCTAGGGGACTGGCGCCTGGAGGGGTGTACCATGTATGTGACCCTGGAACCCTGCCAGATGTGCTCCGGATCCCTGGTCCAGTCCCGGATTGACCGGGTGGTTATCGGCACCATGAACCCCAAGGCCGGCTGCGCCGGATCCATTTTGAACATTTTGGAGATGCCGGAGTGGAACCACCAGGTGGAGGTAGAGACCGGCGTACTGCAGGCGGAGTGCCAGGAGATCCTGCAGCAATTTTTCCGGCAGCTGCGGCAGCGGCTGAAGAAGGAGAAGGCGCTGCGCCGGGCAGAGGCGGCCGGGGCAGCGGACACCCCGGCTCCGGCGGCAGCAACTCCGGCGGCAGCGGAGGGGGCTGCCCCCGGTACAAAGGAATAGAAAACCGGCCGGGCGCCGGGGAAAGGCGGAAGAATGGCCCAGATACAATTTGGGAAAAATAACCGGAGCTTTGAAAAATTCTATGATTGGTTTCATGTGGGAGCCTGCGGGATTGCGGTGATGCTGGCGGTGGCCAGCTTCCTGAACCGGGAAAATCCCATGGGTTTGTTCCCCTTGATTTTTCTGGATGCGGCGGCCTTAAATGGTGTGCAGGCCGTGGCACGCTTTCGGCGCGGCAGTGCCAGCGCCCACTGGCTGTCTGGCGTGGCGCTGGCAGCACTCTGTGTGGTTTTGCTGGCACTGTCCATTGCCTGTGGAAAGGTGGTCTGGAGCTAGATGACCAAGACGGAAATTTTGTCTCTGCTGCGCCACAGCAGGGGATACGTGTCCGGCCAGGAGATCTGTGGACAGCTGGGCGTCTCCCGGACGGCAGTGTGGAAGGGAATCAACAGCCTGAAGGAAGAGGGATACCAGATTGAGGCGGTGCAGAACCGGGGATACCGGCTGGAGGAGATCCCAGATGTACTGACGGAGGCGGAGATCGGCAGTTTGGTGACCGGGGAATGGGCAGGGCGGAACGTGGAGGCCCATCCGCGGATCACCTACTCCACCAACCTGCGGGCCCGGCAGCTGGCGGATGCCGGAGCACCCCACGGCACCCTGGTGGCAGCGGATGTGCAGGAGGGCGGCAAGGGACGCCGGGGCCGGGCCTGGGCAGCTTCCCCGCCGGGGACATCCATTGCCATGAGCCTGATTCTCCGTCCGCGCTTTACCCCTGTCAAAGCCCCTATGCTGACCCTGCTGGCGGCGCTGGCGGTGCGGGACGGGGTGGAGCAGGTCAGCGGCCTGCGGCCGGCCATCAAGTGGCCCAACGATCTGGCCTTGAACCGCAAGAAAATCTGCGGTATTCTCACAGAGATGATTCTGGAGGCGGAGTATATCCAATATGTGGTGGTGGGGATCGGCGTCAATGTGAATCAGACCGAATTTCCGGAGGAGCTGCGGGAGAAGGCCACCTCGCTGCGGATGGAGGCGGGCCGGAATTTCCACCGGGCGGAGCTGGTGGCCCGCTCCCTGGCGGCCTTTGAGCACTATTACGGGATCTTTTTGAAAACCGAGGATCTGTCGGAGCTGCAGGAAGAATACAACCGCTCCCTGGCCGGCCTGGGCGGGCCGGTTCGGGTGCTGGCTCCCGGGGGTGACTGGGAGGGAACCTCCCTGGGCATCCATGCCGATGGATCCCTGCTGGTGCGGCGGCCTTCCGGCCAGGTAGAAGCAGTGGATGCCGGGGAGGTCAGCGTCCGGGGACTTTACGGATATGTGTAACCCGAAAGGGTGCAGGTGAGGAGGAATATGGAAGAAGAAAGCATGGTGCTCTGCGGCGCCAACGCCTACGAGCAAAAATACTATTTGAACCCGGAGTTTTCCAGCCTTCCGGAGCAGGTGAAGCAGGAGCTGCAGATCCTCTGCGTGCTGTTTACGGAGGATGTGGGCGGCATCCTGACCCTGGAATTCCGGGAGGACGGGACGCTGACCCTGAATGTGACCCATGCGGACGGGGACTATCTGTTTGATGAGATTGGCAGTGAGTGGAAGATCCGGCAGATCCAACGGGAGCACGAGGAACTGCTGGTAGCCCTGGAGCGGTATTTCCGGGTGGTCTTCCTGGGCGAGGACCTGGAAGAGGAGGACTACGGCGGGGAGGGGCTGGAGGAGTACGAGAAAGAGGATCCGGAGGACGAGCCATGAGGCTGGGGAATTTTTCCTGGGAGCATCCGGCCTTTTTGGCGCCCATGGCCGGTGTCACAGACCTGCCCTTCCGGCTGCTCTGCAAGGAGCAGGGCTGCGATGTCATGTGTACGGAGATGGTCAGCGCCAAGGCCCTGTACTATAAAAGCAAGAATACCCGGGCGCTGCTGCTGACGGAGCCGGAGGAGCACCCAATAGCGGTGCAGCTTTTTGGCTCGGATCCGGAGCTGATGGCGGAGATGGCTGCCCAGCTGGAGGAGGACTTTGACTTCATTGACGTGAACATGGGCTGCCCGGTCCCCAAGGTGGTGAACAACGGGGAGGGCTCCGCCCTGATGAAGGATCCGCCGCTGGTGAGCCGGATTGTGGAGGCCATGGCCCGGCGGCTGAAAAAGCCGGTGACGGTAAAGATTCGGGCAGGCTTTGATGACTCCAGCCGGAATGCGGTGGAGATTGCCCGGCGGATTGAGGCGGCAGGCGGGGCGGCGGTGGCCGTCCATGGCCGCACCCGGGAACAGTATTATTCCGGCAGGGCGGACTGGGAGATGATCCGCCAGGTCAAGGATGCCGTATCCATCCCTGTCATTGGAAACGGGGATATTTTTTCCGGGGAGGATGCGGTGCGGATGGTGCGGGAAACCGGCTGTGACGGGGTGATGGCTGCCCGGGGAGCCAAGGGCAACCCTTGGCTGTTCCGGGAGATCCAGGCGGCCCTGTCCGGAGCGTCCATCCCTGCCCGTCCTTCCGCAGGGGAAATCCGGGACATGGTGCTGCGGCACAGCCGCCTGCTGGTACAGTATAAGGGCGAGTATACGGCCATGCGGGAAATGCGGAAGCACCTGGCCTGGTATACCGCCGGTTTCCCCCGCTCCTCCGCGCTGCGGGGGCGGGCCAACCAGGTGGAGACCATGGAGGATCTGCTGGCCCTGCTGCGGGAGTTCTTCCCGGAGAACGGAGAGGACTGACGGCTGTACGGTAGGTATGGCCCTTGTGTATATAGTGCCTGCTGATTAACTCAAAACACTTGATTTTACTGACTTCCCAGAGATTT
>CAJFTW010000080.1 GCA_904420025.1 Candidatus Pseudolachnospira avium | reverse complement strand
TATCAAAACAAAAGGGCACCGCCGGAACACCCTTATCAAATGGACGTTTCAGCGGTGTTTTGTTTTTCTCAACTGTTAAAGACGGGACTATACACCCAAACGGCAGCGGTGTCCAGTAAAACTTAAAAGAATCTTTCGAAATTCTATCGTTTTTCTGCGGTCTTTCTTTCTTGCCCCATCCCTCCCTCCAATGGTATACTATTTCTAAATAAATCAAATGAAAAAACGTTTCTTTATGCCGTGGGGGACACGGCAAGACTAAGGAAAGCAGGTGGATTATGCTGACAAAGTTTTTTTCCCGGAAGCAGCTGTGGGTAATTCCCGTATATTTTATCCTCTATATGATTGTGTTCCGGCTTCTGGAAGCCCATGTTTCCCCAAGGCTGCACATTCTCCACACTGCACTGGATGATCAAATCCCTTTCTGTGAATATTTTGTCATTCCTTATCTGCTCTGGTTTGGGTATGTGGCAGCTGCCGTATTCTATTTTGCTCTCATCCAAAAGAATGTCCGCGAATACTGGCAATTCTTTCTGAGTATGGGGACCGGGCTGGCACTGTTCTTGCTGATTTCCTGGATATATCCCAATGGCCAAAACCTTCGCCCGGTGCTGCCTGCCGACGGAAATATTTTCACAGAGATGGTGCGCTACCTCTATCAAATTGACACACCCACCAATGTTCTGCCCAGCATGCATGTTTTTACATCTATGGCTGTTGCCACTGCGCTGGACCGGTGCCGAAGCCTGAAGAAATACTGGATATTCCGCAAAACTTCCTGGGTTTTAACAATCCTGATTATACTGTCCACTATGTTTTTAAAACAGCACTCTGCCATCGACGCATTCGCTGGAATCCTTCTATATGCGGGTGTCTACTGCCTGTTCTATGGGAAAGAGGCTTTTGGCCGGCAGCCCGTCCGGGTAGAGCGTATCTATTGACCGGCTGCTATGCTACCTTGTGCAAAAATAGACTTTCTTCTATTCTGCCTCCAGCCGGCGGAGCAGGAATCCACAGACAGCCACCGAAACCACGCCGATCAGCAGCAGCGGCCATACATTCTCCCAAAACGATCCACAGCCAGCCATCAGCCGGTATCCCCAGTAAGAAGGAAAAATCCGCCCAGCCTTCCCCAGGACCTCCGGCAGCAGCTCCGGCGGGAACAGGATGCCTGACAGGAGAATGGATGGCAGAAAGAACAGCTGGGAAACCATCGTCAGCTTTGCCTGATTCCGCACAGCCAGCCCCACGGCACTGCCCAGCGCCAGGGAGGTGGCCAGGAAAACCGCCGTCCGGCCTATATGCTGGGGAATGGAAGTGGGCATCCATGCCCCAAAAGCCACTGGTGCGGCCAAAAGCAGCACTATGCCCATGAGCAGCAGGTGTGCAAAAGCGGACAGTACCATGGAAACCAGTCCAGCCGACAGCGGAATCCGGTTGGCACGGTACATCCGCCGAATATCCCCCCCGTAGGTTTCCGCTACCGAGGGCGGCACCCCAATCAGCGCCCCCATGGACACTCCCATCACCGTCATGGAAGAAATCAGCGTCTCCCGAGTCTCCGGCATCAGGGAGGTAAAAATCCCTCCCATAATTCCAAAAAAGATCAAGGGTACCAGGTAGCAGGTGACCAGCATAGTCCGGCTGCGGATGTCCAGCCGCCACTGGAGAGCTAACCCATAAAGGAAGCCGTTCCTCATACGACCTCCTTTCCAGCCATGGCCAAAAACTGCTGTTCCAGCGTTCCCCGATCCACTTTCAGATCCAGAACGGTCCGTCCTTCTCTTCGATAAGCCTCCAGCATTTCCAGGAGTGTGCGTCCCACATCTTCCGTCTCCCGAACCTCTTCGCCCTGTTCGGTGCGGACCCGGATGGTGCAGCGTCCGCCCACCTTCTCCGCCAAATCCGATGCTCTTCCCTGGAAAGCCACCCTCCCTTCCCGCAAAATTCCCAGGCGATCGCAGAGGCTCTCCACTTCCGCCATGTCATGGCTTGCCAGCAGAATGGTTTTTCCCCGATCCCGCAGCCGCCGGATCTGGCCGTGCAGAGCGGCTCGTGCCTCCACATCCAGGCCGGCAGATGGCTCATCCAGAAACAGGATCTCCGGATCCCCCAGCAGTGCCAGCGCCAGGTGCAGCCGCCGTTTCTGTCCTGTGGAAAGCTCACCGTACATGCGATTGGAAAGCGGCGCCAAGTCCAGCGCCTCCCACACGGCCGGGTCCAGCCGGGTTTTCTTCCAGCGGGCCATCCATTCCACTGCCTCCAAGGGCCGGATAGCTGCCGGCAGGGAGGCAGACTGAAGCTGTATCCCGGTCCTTCCCTGAATATGCACCTGTCCACTGTCATACCGCCGTAGCCCCTCCAGGCACTCCAGCGCTGTGGTCTTGCCGGCGCCATTAACACCTAGGAGGGCAAAGATCTCCCCCTTTTCCACCTGAAAATCCAGTCCCCGCAACACCTCCCGGGTGCCGTAGCTCTTCCGCAGGTCCCGGACCTGCACCGCCGCCCTCACGGATTCCCCTCCCGGCCCAGCCGCCCTGCATCCGGATCCTGCGGTTCTTCCGGCTTCTCTGGTCCGCTTCCCGGGAAAAGCTGAATCCCTTGGGCGGCAAAGTAGGCATCCAGAGCAGGGCCAACGTAGGCGTTAGCCCGGCTTTGCCGTTCCTTCCAGCCTGGGTCTGTCCCCGCCGCCTGGCCGATCTCAATCAGCTTGGGAAGCAATGACCAGTCCCCGCCGGTGAAGTCCTCAATCATGGCCCAGTATTTCCGGGCAAAGGCCTGCCCTTCCTCGCTCTCCGGCGCAGTACCGGCCTCTGCCAGGGAGATGGCCTGCTCCTCCAACTCTAGGAATCGTTGAATAAACTCTTGGCCACTTGCCTGGTCAAACCGGTTCCGGATATGGTCCAGGGTTTTCTCATCAAAATGCTTGATCAGCCAGTAGAAATCATTTTTCATCTGCAAATTGGCCACAATGTCCGCATACTTTTTGAAATCCACCGTTTGCATGTGCAGCACCTCCGCCCGCAGCGCCTCAATGTCCTGAAGCGTCTCCGTCAGGGAGCGGATCTTCTCCCGCACAGCCGCTGCCTGCTCCGCCAATACCTGGGCCACCTGCTCCGGCGTGTCCAGGGAGACCATATTCTCCCGGATCGCCTCCAGGGAAAAGCCCAGATGCTTCAGGGACAGAATCTGATGGAGACGGATCACGTCCCGGTCTGTGTAAAGCCGGCGGCCCCCCTCACTCTCCCCGGATGGCTTCAAAAGCCCTTCCCGGTCATAATACTGCAGAGTGCGGACGGTAACCCCCATCCGCTTGGCCACCTGGCCCACAGTCTGATACCCATCCGGTATCGCCCGATCTCTGTTCATAGCGCGTCACCTCCTGCCTTACAGTATAGGTCATGACGTGGCGTCACAAGCAAGCTTTTTTCTCTGAAAGCCCAGCCGCAAAGCATAAGGGGGCAGACTGCTTGCAGGCTAGGCCGCTTATGCTTTAGCGGCGCTAACCTATATGAGCAAGAAGGCCGGCAGGCCGGATTGCGAATACAGGTAGGATTGCGGGAGTGCGCAGGCACGGAGCAAACCGAAGGGCTTTCATGGTTGGTGGTACCCGCGCCAGCGGGCATGGGGTCTTTTACAGAGACAGCTTCCTCACACCAGCTGTCCCGGCAGCCGTTTTTTTTCCTTTGGCGGGAATTTCTCATCAAACCGCTCTGCTTCCGCCTCATCCACAAAGTAGCCGGCAGGTGTATGGTATTCTCCGGTCACACCCTTCAGAAAATCCTTCTGCAGCTCCTTTGCCAGAAAATAGGGGGATTCTGCCTCCCGCTCTTCCCCAGCTGGAAAAATGCCAAGGCTTTTCGCCGCCACAAAACCGGAGTGGCCATAGAAATCCGGATTGCCCTCTATACAGGCCACTCCGGCCCCCAGAGACCGGGCCAGCTCTAGAGAGGCATCCACCAACGCTTTCCCATAGCCTTTTCCCTGGCAGGATGGGGCAATGCTGATGGGTCCAAAGGTCACAGCCGGGATCCGCCGTCCATCGTCTGCCTGAATCCAGGCACGGGCGTACATTACATGGCCAATAAGCTGGCCATCCTTCTCCATCACCAGATCCAGCTCTGGCACAAACTCCTCCCGCTGCCGGAAACAGTGGAGAATGTAATGCTCGGTGCAGCCGGGCCGGTATACATTCCAGAAGGCCTCCCGGGTCAGGTTTTCCACTTCCCGATATTCCTCTGGGCGTTCCCGGCGGATTTGGTAGTCCATAGGTGTTTTCATTGCTTTTCCCTCTCTTTCCCAAAAATGTGAGACAGGCGCCGCAGCCCCTCCCGGCTGCAAAGGCCGCTATCGAATGAACATGGCATCCCCGAAGCTGAAAAACCGGTACCGCTCCCGCACAGCCTCCCGATAAGCCGCCATAATGGAATCCCGTCCCGCCAGGGCAGACACCAGCATCATCAGAGTGGATTTAGGCAGGTGGAAATTGGTGATCAGGGCATCCACCATCTTAAACTGGTATCCCGGGTAGATGAAAATATCCGTCCAGCCGCTGCCGGCATGGAGGACGCCGTCCTCCGTGGAGGCAGACTCCAGGGTCCGGCAGCTGGTGGTGCCCACGGCAATAACCCGGCCGCCCCGGCGGCGGGCACCGTTGATCTTCTCTGCCGTCTCCTCATCCACCAGGTAGAACTCCGAGTGCATATGATGCTCCTCCACCTTTTCCACCTTCACCGGCCGGAAAGTCCCCAGGCCCACGTGGAGAGTGATCTCTGCCACCTCTACGCCCATCTCCCGGATTTGTTCCAGCAGCTCCCGGGTAAAGTGCAGGCCCGCTGTAGGCGCCGCCGCAGAGCCGTCAAACTTGGCATACACCGTCTGATACCGGTTCTTATCCTCCAACCGGTGCTTAATATAGGGCGGAAGAGGCATCTGCCCCAGCTGATCCAGGATCTCCTCAAAAATCCCCTGGTAGGAGAAACGGATTTTCCGGTTCCCCTCCTCCAGGATTTCCTCCACCGTCCCCTTCAGCAGGCCGTCCCCAAAGGAAAGCAGGGTGCCCGGACGAGCCTTTTTGCCGGGCTTCACCAGCGTCTCCCAGGAATCGCCCTCCAGGCGCCGCAGCAGCAGCACCTCCACCGCCGCCCCGGTCTCCTCCCGTATGCCCAGCAGCCGCGCCGGGATCACCTTGGTATTGTTGACCACCAGGCAATCCCCCGGCCGCAGCTCCCGGACAATCTCCCGGAATACACTATGCTGGATATCGCCAGTTTTCTTATTTAAAATCATCAGCCGGGAGGCGGAACGATCCGCAATGGGATCCTGGGCAATCAGCTCCTCCGGCAGTTCATAGTCAAACTCTTCTACCTTCATCTTTTCCCCTTTCCTGGTACCCTCCTTGTACCGCAGAACACGTTTTCTGTCTTTCCAGCATTTTCCTGCCTTCCACAGACGAGCCAACAAATAGCGGGGCTTTTACAAGCCCCGCCCTCTACGCAATTCCATTCTTTCCTACTCCGCCGCTGTCGGCTCCTGATCGGTCAACAAATCCGAACGGATATACCGGTAAGTCCCATCTCCATCCGGAAGGAGCACACGGCTCCAGGTATCGCTCTGGCCCGTCACATGAATCCGGGTACCTGCTGCCACAATGTCAAACTGATCACCGTCTGTAGTGGGTGCGGTTCTGGCCCGCACCTGGTCTGTGGTATACATAATGGTATCCGTCACCTGGAAGACCATTCCGGTGGTCTGTTCCGTATAGGTATCCCCTCCAGAAGATGCCGCAGTAGTATCCGGTGCCGCCGTCTCCGCAGATGTCTCCGTGGGAGCCGCCGTTGTCTCTGCGGGGGCTGTTGTCTCTGTGGGGGCCGTTGTCTCCTCCGGAGCAGCTGTGGTCTCCGATGCCGGCTGTGTACCGTCCGGATTAACCAAGGAATTCAGGGACGCATCCGCCGCCAGCGCCTCATTGTACCGGGTTTCCACATCCGTCTCCAGCGCCTGGATGGTCTCATCCTCCGAAATATCCAACATATAGTTCAGGACCCGGTCGTCAAAATAGTCCACGGTTACCAGGCGCAGGGCACCCGCCGAATCCGTCACCACATAAGCCGGCGTCATCCCCGGCGCAAGGGTATCAATATTCCGGAATTTAGCGTCATAGACAATATAGACGGCATATTCTCCCTCTGCCTCTCCCGGTGCTGTGTAGCACACCAGATTCTGATAGTCCTCAATATAGCTGTTCATCTGGCTGACAGTATCCTCATCCACCAGGGAAGAGGCATCCAGCACGTTCTCCAGAGTGGTCATATCCGCCGCCTTCAGTGCGGTGTAGTACTGGCTGACCAGCTGCACCACCGCATCATTTCCATTCTCCGTCCAGACGGAAGCCGGCGCTTCGGTGGTAGCAGGCGTGGACTCCGTGCTGCCTGCATCCTGCTGGCTGCCGCCGCGGAAGAACCGAAGGGCGACCACCACCGCCGCCACAATCACCAGGCAGACCACAATCAGGATCAGATAATTTTTGCGGCCAGAGAAATGTCCCCCGCCTCCCTTTCCACTGTAGGAACCGCGGGAGCCCTCTTCCTCCAACTCATCATCCTCTTCCGGATCCTCCGCGAAAGGATCCTGAATAACCTTCTCAATTTTCCGCACCGGGCGGGCTGAGGCCTGCACCGCCTCATGGGGCTCCTCCTCGTCTCCGGGGTCCCCGTCCAGGCTGATATCCACGAAATCATCCTCGTCCCCGTCTTCCCAGACGTTCTCAAAATCACCGTCTATGTTCAACGATTCAAAGTCTTCATCTTTGTCATCAAATGGCTTTGACATTCCATCATCCCTTCCTGTATGTAATATGTTCGTAATATCCTTGTAATACGGCTTTTACCATTTTAACAAAGGGCTTTTCAATTGTCAACTGCCGCCACCTTACGTTTTTTTTAAATTGCTGGCAGCTTATAAATTTTTTGGGAATCCGAGAAAATTTTGCTTGACTTTTTCCTTGCATATTAGTATACTAATCTCATGCGTCAGTAACTCATTGGATAGAGTTCCAGACTCCGACTCTGGGGGTAGCAGGTTCGAATCCTGTCTGACGCATTTTTTATTGCCTGCGGGCAGGGCGGGGAAATCCCCGGGGACCACGGTTTTATGCGGTTTCCC
>CAJFTW010000079.1 GCA_904420025.1 Candidatus Pseudolachnospira avium | reverse complement strand
CCCCCTACATCTACACCGAGAGAAACGGCATCTACATCATTGACCTGCAGAAGTCCGTGGTAAAGGTGGACGAGGCTTACAATTACATTGTAAACCTGGTAAAGGACGGCGGCACCATCCTGTTTGTGGGAACCAAGAAGCAGGCCCAGGATGCCATCCAGACGGAGGCAGAGCGCTGCGGCATGTACTATGTAAACCAGAGATGGCTGGGCGGTATGCTGACCAACTTCAAGACCATCCAGAGCCGGATTGCCCGCCTGAGAGCCATTGAGAAGATGTCCGAGGACGGCACCTTTGACGTACTGCCCAAGAAGGAAGTTATTGCCCTGAAGAAAGAGTGGGAGAAGCTGGAGAAGAACCTGGGCGGCATTAAGAATATGAAGAGAATGCCCGATGCCATCTTCATTGTGGATCCCAAGAAAGAGCGGATCTGCGTGCAGGAGGCCCATGCCCTGGGCATTCCGCTGATCGGCATTGCGGATACCAACTGCGATCCGGAGGAGCTGGACTATGTGATCCCCGGCAATGACGATGCCATCCGTGCCGTGAAGCTGATTGTCTCCAAGATGGCGGATGCGGTGATCGAGGGCAGCCAGGGTGAGCAGATGGCCGAAGGCGAGCTGGAAGCGGAGAGCGAGGAGTTTGTAGAGGAAGCGGAAGCGACAGACGAAGCGGAGGAGAATGAATAATGGCTACAGTTACAGCTGCAATGGTAAAAGAGCTGCGTGAGATGACCGGCGCCGGTATGATGGACTGCAAGAAGGCCCTGAGCAATACCGACGGCGACATGGACAAGGCAGTAGAGTTCCTGAGAGAGAAAGGCCTGGCCGCTGCCGCCAAGAAGGCTGGCCGGATTGCCGCCGAGGGCCTGGTAACGGCCCTGGTGGAGAATGACAAAAAAGGCGTCATCGTAGAAGTAAACAGTGAGACCGACTTTGTGGCCAAGAATGCGGACTTCCAGGCCTATGTGGCCCAGGTGGCTGCCCAGGCCATGGAGACCAAGGCTTCCACCATTGAGGAGTTCCTGGCGGAGCCCTGGAAGCTGGATCCCTCCAAGACGGTGGAGCAGGAGCTGTCCAGCAAGATTGCGGTGATCGGTGAGAAGCTGAGCATCCGCCGGTTCCAGCAGCTGGAGAATGCGAATGGCTGCGTGGTGGCTTACATCCACGGCGGCGGCCGCATTGGCGTGCTGGTGGAGGCGGAGACCGCCACTGTCAATGACGCGGTGAAGGAGGCCCTGAAGAATGTGGCCATGCAGATTGCGGCCCTGCGCCCGCAGTATGTGAGCCGGGACGAGGTTTCCGACGAGTTCATTGAGAAGGAGAAGGAAATCCTGAAGGTACAGGCAAAGAACGAGAACCCGGATAAGCCGGACAACATCATCGACAAGATGATCCTGGGACGCCTGAACAAGGAGCTGAAGGAGTTCTGCCTGCTGGATCAGCCTTACGTAAAAGATGGTGAGCTGACAGTCAGCAAGTACCTGCAGCAGGTGTCCAAGGAGGTAGGCACTCCGGTAACCGTCAAGAAGTTTGTGCGGTTTGAGACCGGCGAGGGTATGCAGAAGAAGGAAGAGAACTTTGCCGAGGAAGTGGCAAAGCAGATCAAGGGCTAAGGCGTTAATGTTTACGGCCTGAGACCAAAACGATCAAGGATAGTCAAAGAGGGAATGTTCCGTGAAGGGTGCTGCGGAATGTTCCCTTTTTGTGTGATTAAGCCCGGCAAAGGGCGAAAAGCAGGGAATCTGTATCAATTTGCTAATAATCTCCATTTATAGTTTTGAATAAAATATTAGTTTCTGGAGGGGCCCACGGAGGCTACCGAGTATTTGTGGGGCCGTCTGAAGGAGCTGCAGAAGGAGGAACGGGCCAAGGGCGGCGTACTGGATATGGACACGGAAATTGTGTCCGCCATCACCTCCCATAAACCGGGCTACCTGGATGAAAATAGAAAAGAGCTGGAGCAGGTGGTGGGCCTGCAGACGGACAAGCCTCTGAAACGGGCCTTCATGCCCTTCGGCGGCATCCGCATGGCCGAGGAGGCCTGCCGCACCAACGGCTATGAGCCTTATTGACCTGACCCGTGAACAGCAGCTGGACGTTATTGCCCGCACCTGCCACACAAGGATGTAGGATGACAGCGGGAAAGGTCTATTCTCTGGAAACCTTCGGCCTGGTGGACGGGCCGGGGGTGCGGTTTGTAATCTTTCTCCAGGGCTGCCGGATGCGCTGCCAGTACTGCCACAACCCGGACACCTGGAAGCTTTCCGGAGGGACAGCCTGGGAGGCCCGGGAGCTGTTTTGCCGGGCCTGGCAGTACCGCAGCTACTGGCGGAACAACGGCGGCATTACCGTCAGCGGTGGGGAGCCGCTGCTGCAGATGGAATTTGTCACGGAGCTGTTCCGGCTGGCCCGGGAAAAGGGCGTCCACACAGCCCTGGACACAGCGGGCCAGCCCTTCTCCCGGGAAGAGTCCTTCCCGGAGCCGTTCCGGCGGCTGCTGGAGGTGACGGATCTGGTGCTGCTGGACCTGAAGGCTATGGACAGCGGCCTGCACCGGCAGCTCACCGGCTGGGACAACGCCCCCAGCCTGGACCTGGCCCGGTATCTCTCGGACCAGGGGATGCCCCTGTGGATCCGCCATGTGCTGGTGCCGGGTCTGACGGACAGCCGGGAGGAGCTGGAGCAGCTGGAGGCATTTGTGGGAGAGCTGCCTACGGTGGAGCGGGTGGAGATCCTTCCCTACCACACCCTGGGGGTGGGCAAGTGGGCGGAGCTGGGGATCCCCTATCCCCTGGCAGGGGTGCGGCCCCCCACGGAGGAGGAGGCCGAGGCGGCGCAGCGGTATCTCTCTGCCGCGGTGCGCCCTGCCCAAGGCAGAATAGAGGCGTGCCCTGCCAGGCACGCCGGAGCGGAAGCCAAACGGAAGCCGGCCTGGAAATTCCAGGGCCGGCTTCATTGCTTTTTCCGGAAAACCATGCTATGATAAGACCCAGAGCGCCCGGAAGGAAAGCCCGGCAGGGCTGCGGAAGACCGCCGTACCACCGGCGGCAGGAGGAAAAACATGATTTCATATATAAAAGGCGAATTGGCGGAGCTTTCCCAGGAGGGCATTGTGGTGGAGGCCGGGGGAATCGGCTATGCCATCCGGGTGCCGGATTCTGTGCTGCCCCAGCTCCCCCCTCTGGGAAACCAGGTGAAAATCTATACCTACCTACAGGTGCGGGAGGACGGGGTGGGCCTGTTTGGCTTCCTCACCCGGGATGACCTGGAGGTGTTCCGCCTGCTCCTTTCCGTCAGCGGCATTGGCTCCAAGGCAGCTTTAAGCCTCCTTTCGGTGCTGACGCCGGATGAACTGCGGTTTGCGGTGCTCAGCGAGGATGTGAAGACCCTCTCACGGGCGCCGGGCCTGGGCAAAAAAACCTCCCAGAAGCTGATCTTTGAGCTGAAGGACAAGCTGAGCCTGGAGGAGGCCTTTGAAAAACAGCAGGCCCATGCGGCGGAGGCCGCCGGAGCTGCCGCCGGGGACGCGGCGGGGGAGGCGGTGCAGGCCCTGGCAGCTCTGGGTTACTCCCAGTCGGAGGCCCTGCGGGCTGTGCGGGAGATCCCCAACGCCGGGGAGCTGACCGTGGAGGAGCTGCTGAAGCAGGCACTGCGGCGGATGGCCATGCTGTAACGGAAGGAGTGCCATGGAGCGTCGATTGATTACCACCGAATTTACGGAGGAAGACCAGAAAATAGAAAACACCCTCCGGCCCCAGAAGCTGGAGGAATACATAGGCCAGCAGAAGGCCCGGGCCACGCTGCAGGTCTACATGGAGGCGGCCAAGGCCCGGGGGGAGGCCCTGGACCACGTGCTGTTTTACGGCCCTCCCGGGCTGGGCAAGACTACCCTGGCCGGGATTATCGCCAACGAGATGGGCGTGAACCTGAAGATTACCTCCGGCCCTGCCATTGAGAAGCCGGGGGAGATGGCGGCCATCCTCAACAATCTCCAGGAGGGAGACGTGCTGTTTGTGGATGAGATCCACCGGCTGACCCGGCAGGTGGAGGAGGTGCTGTACCCGGCCATGGAGGATTTTGCCATTGACATTGTCATCGGCAAGGGGGCCACGGCCCGGTCCATCCGGCTGGAGCTGCCCCGGTTTACCCTGGTGGGGGCCACCACCAGGGCGGGTATGCTGACGGCACCGCTGCGGGACCGGTTCGGGGTTATCCACCGGCTGGAGTTTTACACGCCGGAGGAATTAAAGACCATCGTGCTCCGCTCCGCCCGGGTGCTCCGGGTGGAGATTGACGGGGAAGGGGCCCTGGAGATTGCCCGGCGTTCCCGGGGGACTCCCCGGCTTGCCAACCGGTTTTTGAAGCGGGTGCGGGATTTTGCCCAGGTCCGCTACGGCGGCGTGATCACCGGGCAGGTGGCCCGGGAAACCCTGGATTTGCTGGAGGTGGACCCTCTGGGCCTGGACGCCCTGGACCGGTCGGTACTGACCATGATCATTGAGAATTTTTCCGGAGGGCCGGTGGGGCTGGAAACCCTGGCGGCGGCTCTGGGCGAGGACGTAGGAACTCTGGAAGATGTGTGCGAGCCCTACCTGATTCAGAACGGCTTCCTCAACCGGACCCCCCGGGGGCGGGTGGCCACGGAGAAGGCGTATCTACATCTTGGGCTTGGAACGGCTTTTTTCCCCGGCGGCAACTAATGCTTGTATTTTCCCCGGGGAAGCCTTATAATTGTCTCCAGAAGGAGCAGGAAGGAAACAGGGAGGCTTTCACCCATGGCGGAGAAACATTTTACGGAAGTGACCATTGCCGGGAAGATTTATACGCTGGGCGGCTACGAGGATGAAGAGTATCTTCAGAGGATTGCCAGCTATGTCAACAGCAAACAGAATGAGCTGAGAAAAATGCAGGGGTTTCTGCGCCAGCCGGGAGATTACCAGAATGTGATGGTACAGCTGAATCTGGCGGACGACTATTTTAAGGCCCGAAAGAAGGCGGCGGCCCTGGAGGCCAAGGTGGAGCTCCTGGAAAAGGAAATTTACAGTCTGAAGCACGAGCTGGTGACCAACCAGATGAAATATGAGAAGAGACATGGAGAAGATTGAAGTGCTGGCCCCGGCGGGCTCCTGGGGGAGCCTGGAGGCGGCGGTGCGGGCTGGGGCGGATGCGGTGTATATGGGCGGCCCCCGGTTTGGCGCCCGGGCTTACGCGGAAAACCCGGACGGAGACGGGCTGCGGAAGGCCATTGATTTTGTACACCTCCACGGACGGAGGCTGTATCTCACCGTCAACACGCTATTGAAGGAGAGGGAACTGGAGGAGGAGCTGTGGGAATACCTGGCGCCTCTGTACCGGCAGGGGCTGGATGCCGTAATCGTACAGGATTATGGCGTTCTTTCTTTTATCCGGAAACATTTTCCGGGGCTGGAGCTCCACGTCAGCACCCAGATGGCGGTCTCCGGCCCCTGGGGCGCGGCCCTGGCGGAGCAGCTGGGGGCCTGCCGGCTGATCCTGCCCCGGGAGCTTTCCCTGGAGGAAATCCGGGAGATCCGGCAGAACACCGGCCTGGAGCTGGAAGCCTTTGTCCACGGGGCCCTGTGCTACTGCTGGTCCGGCCAGTGTCTGATGAGCAGCCTCATTGGCGGGCGCAGCGGCAACCGGGGGCGGTGCGCCCAGCCCTGCCGGCTGCCCTACAACGGCAAGCGGCTGCTGAATCTGAAGGATTTGTGCGCCCTGCCGGTGCTGCCGCAGATCCTGGAGGCCGGGGTCTGCTCCCTAAAGATTGAGGGGCGCATGAAGAGCCCCCGGTACACGGCGGGGGTGGTCAGCGTCTATCGGAAATACGTGGACCGGTATCTCCGGGAGGGTGGGGAAAACTGGCAGGTGGACCCGGCGGACCTGCACCTGCTCCGGCAGCTGTTTGACCGGGGTGGTTTTACGGAAGGCTATTTCCGGCAGCATAATGGGGCGGATATGATCTTCCCCGGGGAGAAGCCGGAGCGCCGGGAGGTGGACGAGGCGCTGCTGGAGAAGGTGGACCGGCAGTTCCTTTCCGGAGAAATCCCGGAAAAGCTTAAGGGAAAAGTAAACATTTCCAAAGGAATTCCTGCTACAATAGAGGTGGCCTGGGGGGATTTCCACGCGGTGACCGCGGGGGAGGCCGCTTCGGAGGCCAAGAGCCGCCCGCTGGAGGAGGAGACGGTGCGCCGGCAGCTGAGCAAGCTGGGGGGCACCGGATTCTGCTGGGAATCCCTGGATATTTTTGTGGAGCCGGGGGTGTTTCTGCCCATGGGCGCGCTGAACGACCTGCGCCGCCGGGCAGTGGAGGAAATACAGGAGGCGTGCTGCCGTGCATATCAGCGTACTATTTGAGAATCCGGCCCATCTGGAAGAGCTTTTGCGCGTGGAAGAGATTACGCGGATCTATCTGCCACTGGAGCGGCTTCTGTCATCGGAGGAGGCTGCAGGCCGAAGAACGGCGGCTGCGGGCCGGGGGCGGGAGGCAACTGCCCCGTGCCGGGAGGCGGTCCGCCGCTGCCAGGAGGCGGGCAAGGAGGCCTGGCTGGCCTTACCCTATCTGTTCCGCCGGGAGACGGCGGCCTTTTTGCGGCAAAACCGGGAGGCGCTGGCCCAGGCCCGCGCCGATGGCTGGCTGGTCCGCACCCTGGATGAGGCGGGCTTCCTGGAGGCGGAAAAGCTGCCAGGCCGGCGGATTTTTGATGCGGGCCTTTATAGCTGGAACCGGGAGGCGGCATTGGTGCTGAAGGGGCTGGGGGCTGATCAGCTGACCGCCCCTTATGAGCTCAACGCCCGGGAACTGGCGGACCGGGGGCAGGAGGACACGGAGCTGGTGGTGTACGGCCGGCTGCCGGTGATGGTTTCGGCCCAGTGCCCGCTGCAGACGGAGACCGGCCGCTGCGGAAAGGGCAGGCAGGAATACGCCTTCCGGCCGCTGCGGGACCGGAAGGGCATGGCGTTTCTGGCGGAGAACCGCTGCCGTTTCTGCTACAATGTGATTTACAACAGTGTTCCCCTGTGGCTCTGGGACAAGCCGGAAGCCCGGTGGGAGTGGGTGCGGTTCCATTTCACCTCCGAGGAGGAGGGAGAGCCCCGGCGAATCCTGGAGCGCTGCCTTCGGGGAAGCGGGGAACCGCCCCGGCAGTATACCCGCGGACATTTTACACGAGGAGTGGAGTAAATGGTCAATCTGGTAACCGATGTTTCCAAGTACCTGATGCTGATCATCATGGTGCTCTACACAATTTTAAATTTTTACGTGCTGCGGAAGCAGGATGTCCGGTGGCAGAACCGGGTCTGCCGGAAGCAGATCTTTCTGGTGTTCCTGCTGCAGTTCTTGGGCTATCTGATTATCTACCTGCGGACCATGGAGCTGCGGATGCTGGTGTTCTATGGGATCCAGGTGGTGTTTTTCCTGGTATACTTCATCCTGTTCAAAACCATCTACCCCCAGAGCTCCCGGGTGCTTTTGAGCAACCTGGTGTTCCTCTTTTCCATCGGCCTGATGGTGCTGACCCGGCTGAATGTGGATCTGGCGGAGAAACAGTTTGTCATCGGCATGGCTGCGGCGGCCATCACCCTGTTTATCCCGGTGATTATCAGCAAGCTGAAGGCCCTGAGCCGCTGGGCCTGGCTCTACGCCATTGTGGGCGTAGCCCTGCTGCTGCTGGTGTGGGCGGTGGGTGATACGGAGTATGGCGCCCAGCTGCGGATTCGCATCGGGTCCTTTGCCCTGCAGCCATCGGAGTTTGTGAAGCTGTCCTTTGTGTTCTTCACCGCCTCCATGTTCCAGAAGGGCACCTCCTTCCCACGGGTGGTGGTGACCACCATTGTGGCGGCGGCGCACGTGCTGATCCTGGTGGCCTCCACGGACCTGGGCAGCGGCCTGGTCTACTTTATGTCTTATCTGTTCATGCTGTTTGTGGCCACCCGCCAGCCCCTGTATTTCCTGGGTGGCCTGGGGGCTGGCAGCGGGGCGGCGGTGCTGGCCTACCACATGTTCTCCCATGTGCGGGTTCGGGTGGCCATGTGGCAGAATCCCTTCAGTGACTACGAAAACCGCGGCTACCAGATGGCCCAGTCCCTGTTTGCCCTAAGCTCCGGCGGCTGGTTTGGCCTGGGCTTTTACCAGGGGGTACCCAATTCCATCCCTCTGGCGGAGAACGACTTTATTTTCTCTGCTATCTGCGAGGAGCTGGGGATTATCTTCGGCATCTGCCTGGTGCTGATCTACCTGGGCTTTGTACTGCAGATGCTGTGGGTCTCCACCTGGATGGATGAGATTTTTTACAAGATTGTGGGCTTTGGCCTGGCGGTGACCGTGGGCGTGCAGGTGTTCCTGCACATTGGCGGCGTGACCAAGATGATTCCCTCCACGGGAATTACACTTCCCCTGATCAGCTATGGAGGCAGCTCCGTGGTCAGCACCATGCTGATCATCGGCGTGATCCAGGGGCTGCATTTGATGAAACAGAAGGAGGTGGAAGCCATTGAACAGGCGGCAACAGCGCCGGAGGAGGAAGATCCAGAGGACTACTTTGAGGACTGAAAACCGGAGCCGGAAGAAGATCAACCGGGAGATTATGCTGGTGACCTACGTGTTTCTGGCGTTGTTCCTGGGGATGATTGGCTATCTGGGCTTCTTTACCTACCATGAGAGCGATACCTACCGGAATAACCCTTACAACAGCCGGCGGCAGCAGCTGTTCTCCGACCGGTATATCCGGGGCAGTATCCTGAGCAATGACGGGAAAACCCTGGCGGAGACGGTGGTGAGCGAGGACGGCAGCGAGACCCGCCGCTATCCCTACGGGGAAATGTACGCCCATGTGGTGGGCTACTCCACCCGGGGCAACACGGGGGTGGAGTCCCTGGCCAGTTCTTACCTGCTGAATTCCCATTCCAATATCATCCTGCAAGTGTTCTACGAACTGCAGGAGGAAAAACTGCTGGGGGATACGGTGCGGACCACCCTGCGTTCAGACTTACAGGAGGCAGCCTACAACGCCCTGGGGGACCGGAACGGGGCGGTGGTGGCCCTGAACCCCAAGACCGGCGAGATTCTGGCCATGGTCAGCAAGCCGGACTATGACCCCAATGAGATCAATGAAATCTGGGACGAGCTGGTGGATGAGGAAAACACCAATTCCAACCTGGTGAACCGGGCCACCCAGGGCCTGTACCCGCCGGGATCCACCTTTAAGATCCTGACGCTGCTGGAATACATCCGGGAGAACCCGGACGACTACGAGGATTTCTCCTTTGACTGTGACAGCGTCTATGAGGCGGGGGAGTATTCCATCCAGTGCTCCCATCAGGTGAGCCACGGCCATGAGAATTTGATTGAAGCCTTTGCCAATTCCTGCAACGGTGCATTCGCCTCCATTGGCCAGACCCTGGATTTCTCCAGCCTGTACGACCTGTGCGAGGATTTCGGCTTTAACCAGAGCCTGCCCACGGATCTGCTGAACAATGCCAGCAGCTTTGTACTTCAGGACAGCAGCTCCCTGTGGGATGTGCTCCAGACCTCCATCGGCCAGGGCAAGACCACGGTGAGCCCCCTGCACAACGCCATGATTGCGGCGGCGGTGGCCAATGACGGGGTGATGATGAAGCCCTACGTGCTGGACCGGGTGGAGACGGCGGACGGCACGGTGATTCAGAGCTTCAGCTCCTCCGAATACCGGCAGGTGATGACGGCGGAGGAGGCCTCCATCCTCCAGGAATACATGCGGGCGGTGGTCACCGACGGCACCGGCACCCGGGCCGAGGGGGACAGCTACCAGGTGGCCGGCAAGACCGGCTCCGCGGAGTTTTCCGCCGGCAAGGAGCCCCATGCCTGGTTCATTGGCTATGCGGACGTGGATGACCCGGAGATTGTAGTCAGCGTGGTGGTGGAAGAGGGAAGCAGCGGCGGCTCCACCGCAGCCCCCATTGCCAAGGAAGTGTTTGACGCCTACTATGGTGAGTGATGCGCCATCTCTTTTTCAATAAGTCCCCCGGGGCAGCAGCCGGGTACGGATGAACCGGAAGGTCCGGCGCTGCCCGCAGCGGGCCAGCAGCCGCAGCAGTTTCTCCAGAAGTGCCCGGGTTTCCGGGTGCATATTTATATGCTCCTTCCCTTTGAGAAAATAGCGCAGGGGCATATCCCGGGTATAGTGCTCCCCGTTGTAGATCCGGGCGGCGGCCACCCGGTCGCAGAACATTTCCACCACATAGCGCAGGGGCATCTTGACTCCTGCCATGGTGCCCGCCGGTGCTCCCAGCTGATAATCGGTCCAGTATTCATAGTGGTGCTTGTTCCGGCCTTTGTGATGCATCCAGGCCAGGGAATAGCCTTTCGTACGCCGTTCCTCATCGTTGGGGCTGCGATTCCCCTGGTAATAGCGGGCCCCCCGCCAGAACTCCGTGGGGGAGTACTTGGACAGGTCGTGGACCAGCCCCTGCCAGTAGAGCCCCACCTGAAAGCAGTATTTCATCACCAGCAGCTTGTGGCGGGTGATGGTTTGAAAATGTCCCCATACGTTCATACAAAAATCTCCATTCCAGCTTTGTGCCTTTTAAAGCATAGCACATCCGGAGCGGAGAATCAATGGAATCTGCCGGGGAAAAGCATTGGCTGGCCACAGGGCGAAAGCAGAAAAGGCAGAGAGGCTGGATAAAATTTACGGCGCGGAGGCAGGAAGGGGAACCCTGCATCCGCGCCGTTTCCTCATTGGTAGGGAAGAGAGCAACACAAATGTTGACAGAAAGCGGTTTGTTGACCGGATTGCCGGCCTGTGGGACTGGCTTTTACAAAATCGGCAGGTTACCGGTTACCAGGCCCATGGCCATGAAGATGACGAAAATGCCGATACACCACTTGAAGATGTATCCCTGGTACTGGGCCAGCGTAATTTCCGTCTTGTCCATCAGCAGGTAGATGAAGGGCACCAGGGGGCTCAGGAAGTGGAACGCCTGGCCCTGGGGCAGGACTGCGGGGAGGGGCAGATCCTGTGGCTGCTGGTGGACCTGGCGGACTACTATGAGGATCTGACCGCCGGCATTCAGGTGGGCACCAACGGCTATATTATGGTGAAAAATTCCCAGGGTATTATCCTCATGCACCCGGACGAGGGCCAGTGGGGGATCCATGTGATCCGGGGCCGGCAGGAGCTGTACCCGGAGGTAGACCTGTCCAGCCTGGAGCAGCTGATCACAGAGCAGAACAAGGGCGGCACCGGCATGATGGAGTACGAATCCTACTGGTGAATTGCTGGAACAGCTGCACCGCAGCGAGGAGGCCATTGCCCACCAGCAGCGGCTGCAGATCATCGGCACCATGACCGGAGGGATCGCCCACGAATTCAACAACCTGCTGACGCCCATCCTGGGCCACGCAGACCTGCTCCAGCTGGAAGTGCCGGAGGATTCGGAGATCTATGAAAGTGTGCGGGAAATTTCGGATGCCGCCGTCCGCTGCAAGGAGATTATCCGGCAGCTTTCCTCCCTGAGCCGGAAAAATGTGGAGTCGGAATACCAGTCTCTGCCGGCGGGAAGAGTTTTGGGACGGATCCTGAAAATGATCCAGTCCGTATGCCCTTCCTATGTGCAGGTGCAGGGGACCTTGGACCTGGGGGATATACGGATCCTGGGGAATGAAACCCAGCTGCAGCAGGTGATCTTAAATATCTGCGTTAACGCGTTCCAGGCCATGGCCGGGCAGGGGGGGACCTTGACAGTAACCGGGCAGCTGCGCACCCGGCAGGAGCTGGGGGAGGCCAGCGGGGGGTGGGAGGGCGCCGCCGGAGACCTCTTTGTCCAGCTGGATCTGGCGGACACCGGCTGCGGCATGAGCAGCGATACCCTGGAGCAGATTTTTGACCCTTTTTTCACCACCAAGCCCTCCGGCCAGGGAACTGGCCTGGGGCTTTCGCTGGCCCAGCAGATTGTCCGCTCCCACCGGGGAAGCTTATATGCAGAGAGTGAACTGGGCCATGGCAGCGTGTTCCACCTTCTCCTCCCAGCCATGGAGCCGGAAGGCCAGGAAACAATGGCATTCTCCGGCGCCGGCCTGGTCCCGGCCCGTGTGCTGCTGGCAGGGGACAATCCCCGGACATTGGCCCAGTGGGCCCAGTTTTTGGCAGGACAGGGAATTTCCGCCTCCGCTGTTTCCTGGGCGGAGCTGCCGGAACAGCTGCGGGGACAGGAAACCCATGTGCTGGTGGCCGACTGCGGGCCGGATCTGGGACGGGTCCTGGCCCAGTGCCAGACTCTCCATGGCACCTACTCGGGGATGCGGCAGGCCCTGATGGCAGAGCGTAAGACCCGGGAGGCGTTTCAGGCACAGCAGCAGGAGGTCTTCCAGTGCATTCTGGAAAAGCCGGTTTCCAACCGGGAGCTCCTCCGGGCAGTGGAGGCTCTTCTGGGATCGGGGAAAAAAACTGGATGACGGCCCGGCTCTGTACGTGAAAAGGGGTGGTGTGCATACAGGAACTTCCGGCCATATAATGTAGGGAACCGGAAAGGCTTTATTTTGTGCGAGGAGTTGAATGTATGCAGGATCAGAAAATGGAAAATCTGCTGAACCTGGCCCTGGATGCCAGTGAGGAGGAGCGGAAGAAATCGTTGGATCTGGACGTGGGGTATCAGCCGGAGAGCCGCCGCTGGCAGGTAATTGTCCGGCATTCGGGTAGCCTGATGGCATACCAGAGCGAAGAGATCCGTATTGCGGAGCTGGCCGGCGGCTATGCCATTGTAACACTGCCGGAAGCCCAGATCTATGCCTTTGCGGCGCTGCCCGAGGTGGAGTATATGGAGATGCCCAAACGGCTGTTTTTCTCCCTGGACCAGGCCCGCAGTGTCTCCTGTGTGCAGCCGGCGCAGGAGGCCCCGCGGGGGCTTTCAGGGCGGGGGGTCCTGGTAGCGGTGGTGGACTCCGGGGCAGACTGGCGGCATCCGGATTTTCAGACCTTGGATGGACGTTCCCGGATTGTACTCCTGTGGGACCAGGCCCTGGAGGGGTGCCCGCCGGAGGGATACACTTACGGGACCGAATTCACCGGCCAGGAGCTGGACGCGGCGCTGGCCGCAGAGAGGGGGGACGGCATCCAGAATGAAATGGCTGCTCCCCCGCCGGCAAGCGGCCCGAATGCAGAAAAACTTCCACAGTTGATTGCCAGCCGGGATGTGTCCGGCCATGGCACAGGCGTCCTGGGCATTGCCGCGGGAAACGGCAGGGCTTCCGGCGGCAGGTACCGGGGTGTGGCCCCGGAGGCAGACATCTTGGTGGTAAAGCTAGGAACGCCGGAGCCGGATGGCTTCCCCCGGACCACAGAGCTGATGCAGGCGGTGGACTATGCGGTGCGGGCTGCCCGCAGCCGGAACCAGCCATTGGCATTGAACCTGAGCTTTGGCAATACCTACGGCTCCCATGAGCCGTAGGTGTGGGGGGAGCGGCCGGCTTTACTCCTCCGGCGTAAATTCTTCTTCAATGAGCCGCAGGCCGGCAGTGCTGGTTACCGGCAGGGAGAAGACAATGGATTTCGCTTTGGATTCCATGCCTGCCTTCTTCATGATGGCGCTCATAATGGCGTTTTTCTGTTCCGTGCGGGTGACAATGAGAATCAGCTCCTTCTCCGCAGCCAGGGAGACGCCTAGAAAGCGTTCTGCCCCCTGCATGCCCACACCCTTGGCATGGAGAAGCGTGCCGCCCCGGGCTCCGGCCCACCGGGCAGCGTCCATGACGATCTCACTGTACCCCTGGTTGGCAATTACAATCAGAACCTCGTGCTTTGTCTCTTTCAATATAGTCTCGTCTCCTTTTTCAAAATTTTGGCTGTCTGTCAGGAAGCGGAGCTCCCGCTTCCCCCCGATGCTGCTCATGGGAACGGTGAAAGCAATGCCGCTTCCCGGAATGTCAATCTGCAGCTCCCGCTGCAGCCCCTTTTTGATTGTATCCCAGTTGGAGTCAGTGACAACGCTTAAAATCAAGGCTTTTTCGGTGGCTTCCAGCCCCAGGTAGTTGAGCATGGCGCCGGATGCAGTGCCGTGCCCCAGGGAGACGAAGCTCACCTCCACCTGATGCCGGAGGTAAAACTCGGAATAGCGGGAAAGCTGCTTCCGGTCGATGATGGTCAGCATGATAAACAATTTGCTCATGTATTGGATCCTCCTTACAGCTCGATGATGGAGTCATCCGGCAGGGCATCCAGCCCGGCAGCGGGGACAGCTTCCGCAGGGGCGGGACCGGTCTTGCCCTGGAGGCGGTACACCAGCCCCAGCACCTGGATGGTGATCAGAGGCGTCATGGCAACCATGGCAACTACGCCAAAGGCGTCTGTGACCACATTTCCCCCAAGGGCGGTGCAGGCACCGATGGCGAAGGGGAGCAGAAAGGTGGTGGCCATGGGGCCGGAGGCAACACCGCCGGAGTCAAAGGCAATGGCGGTAAAAATCTTCGGTGTGAAAAAGGATAGCAAAATGGCAATGGCGTATCCTGGAACCACCAGATAGAAGATGGAAACCCCGGTGAGTACCCGGAACATGGCCAGGCCTACAGAGACGGCTACGGAAATGGAGAGGCAGATTTTCATGGCGGAGCCGGAAATGGAACCGTCCGTCAGCTCCTCCACCTGCTTGGTCAGTACGTAGACCGCCGGCTCCGCTGCCACAATAAAAAAGCCGATGACCATACCAATGGGGATGATAATCCAGCGGTAGGGCAGGGAGGCAATGGTCTGGCCCAGGTAATTGCCGGCGGGCATGAAGCCAACGTTGACGCCGGTGAGGAAAAGCACCAGCCCGATGTAGGTGTAGGCCATACCCACGGCAATGCGGATGATTGTGCTCCGGTTCAGCCTAAGGGATACCACCTGGCAGATACCAAAGAATACGATAATGGGCAGCAGGGAGACGGCAATCTCTCCCATGTATTCCGGCAGGGCATGCAGGAACAGCTGCCCCAGCTCCACGGAAGTGGTGATCTCGGTGATGGCTTCCGCTGTGTAGGTACCGCCATCGGTGTGATAGGCCAGGCCCAGAATTAAAACTGCCAAAATGGGGCCAAT
>CAJFTW010000078.1 GCA_904420025.1 Candidatus Pseudolachnospira avium | reverse complement strand
TCCTGACCACTATGGTCAACAGCCTGGGCGTTACCGCCTCCGCCGCCGTGGGCGCTGTGGGGAAATTCAACGGCTTTGCCATTCTGCCGGCGGTGGCCATCTCCAACTCGGTGGCCGCCATCAGCGCCCAGAATATCGGCGCTGGCAAAGTCCAGCGGGCCAAAAAGACCTTCACCGTAGGGCTGGTTTTGTCCTTCTCCATCAGCGCGGTGATCTTTCTTTTAAGCCGCCTGTTCCCGGCGCAGATCCTGAGCATTTTTGCGGATGACGCGGACATGGTGGCCGCCGGGGTGGTTTACATGTCCTATTTTGGACTGGACTATCTGTTCGTGCCGTTCCACTTTAACCTCAACGGCCTGTTCAACGGCGCCGGCCACACCACCTTCTCCCTGGTCAACGGCGCCATGGCCTCCGTGCTGGTGCGGATTCCCACCTGCTATTTCTTCGGCTCCATTCTGGGGATGGGGCTGGGCGGCTACGGCTTGGGCGCTCCCTGCGCCTCCCTGGCCGCCGCCATTGTGGGCTTTGTGTACTTCTTCTCCGGACGCTGGAAGGTGTCCACCATCATCCGACAGGAGGATCAAGCATGAATATACTCTATGCCCTGGCCGGCTTGCGCGGCGATCTGCTGGATACAGTCTTTGGCTTTTTTACCTTTTTTGGCGAGGAGTTATGTGTACTGTTTTTGCTCTGCCTGCTCTACTGGTGCCTAGACAAGCGGCTGGCCTACCAGATCTGCCTGGTCTATTTCCTCTCCGGCCTGGGTACCCAGCTGCTGAAGGTTATCTGCCGGGTTCCCCGGCCCTGGGTGCTGGACCCCCAATTTTCCCCGGTGCCCTCGGCGCTGGAGACGGCCACCGGCTACTCCTTCCCCAGCGGCCATACCCAGAGCGCCACGGCCTTCTGGGGAACCCTGGGGCTCTGGGGCTGGAGGCGGCGGGGCCGCTTCCGCGGACTGGCCCTGGCCGCCGGCCTGCTGCTGCCGGCCCTCACCGGCCTCTCCCGGATGTACCTGGGCGTCCACACGCCCCAGGATGTGATAACCGGCTACCTGATAACCCTAGCCATTGCCCTGCTGGTCACCGGATTTTTTGCCCGGAACCCGGAGGCAGATTCCGTCTCTCCCCGGAGCGCCGGGCTGCTCTTTGCCGCCTCCCTGGCCGTCACCCTGATTGCCGCCTTGCTGATGAAAACCGGCTACGCAGAGGCGGAGATGGCGGCGGACTGCTGCAAGGCCGGCGGCGCCGGCATGGGCTTTGCCCTGGGCTGGTACCTGGAGAGCCGGTACATTCGCTTTTCCACCAAGGCCCCCCTGCCCTTCCAGGCCGTTAAGCTGATCCTGGGGCTGGCCGGGGCGGTGCTGATCCAGTCCGGGCTGAAGCCGGTGCTGGGGGAGAGCATTCCGGCGGATATTTTCCGGTATTTCCTGCTGGTGCTGTGGGTGATGGTGGGGTATCCGGCGGGGGTGAAGCGTTTGGAGAAATTTTCACACGCCTGACGAAGCTTTCACAGGAAACCTCTTGAGATTTTTTGTCAGAAACTGTATAATAGAGAAAATTATTCTCGATTCAGGAGGCTTTCCCTATGAAAAAGTTACGTGTGGCGGATCCCAAAAACTGCATGGCGTGCCTGCAGTGCGAAATCGCCTGTTCCACTGCGTTTTACAAACGCTTTGACCCGGCCCTGTCCTGCATCCACATTGAAGAGCGGGGCGGCAATCCCCGGCCCATGGCCTGCGTCCAGTGCGGCAAGTGCGCCCAGGCCTGCGAGGCCCATGCCATTGAGCAGAAGGCCAACGGCGTGTACATGATCAACAAAAAGCTGTGCGTGGGCTGCGGCAAGTGCGTGGAGGCATGTCCCCTGCATGTGATGGTCATGGCAGAGGATGCCAAGACCCCCTCCAAGTGCATTGCCTGCGGCATCTGCGTAAAGGCATGTCCCATGGAGATCCTGGAAATCCAGGACAAATAAAGTTGCCGCCAGCCGGCGGCAAAACCGCCGCCATACCTGTATAAAACGCGGAAAAAGAGCGCATCCTTAAGCCGAAGGAGGCGCTCTTTTTATGAAAAAACTCAGTTTGCTCAACCATGTTTACCAGAACACCCAGATGGGGGTGGAAAGCCTGCCGCTGCTGGCTGCCAAGTCCCAGGACTGCACCTTCCGCCAGGCAGTGGGCCGCCAGTGGAAGGAATACCGGGAGCTGAACCGGCAGGCAGAAGAGCTCCTGCGGAAAAAGCAGATCCCCGTCCGGGATGTGGGGAACGCGGCCAAAATGTCCGCCACCGTCATGACCAACATGCGTACCCTCATGGACCGAACCACCTCCCACCTGGCGGAGATGGCCATCCAGGGGAACACCATGGGAGTCACCCAGATCACCCGGGCCCTCCACGAGGACCGGGATTCGGACCCGGAGAGCCGTGCCCTGGCGGAGCGGCTGCTGCAGGCCACGGACCGGAACCTGCAGGACCTGCGGAAGTTCCTCTAAAGCAGAAGGCCGGCGTGGAAACCTGACCCGGCCTTCTGTCCCGCCTGCGCTTTCACCTACTCCAGCCCCTGGTTCAGGTAGGCCTCCTGCTCCGGCGTCAGCGTGTCAATGGCCTTGCCCAGGAAGGCCAGCTTCCGCCGGGCCACCTCCTGGTCTACCTCCCGGGGCACCGGGATCAGCCGTTGATGCAGCTCTTTTCCGTGCTCCACCAGATATTTGGCGCTGAGGGCCTGGATGGCAAAGCTCATATCCATAATCTCCGCCGGGTGGCCGTCCCCGGCGGCCAGGTTCACCAGGCGGCCTTCCGCCAGCACATAGACCCAACGGTCCCCGTCCAACCGGTATCCCATAATATTCTGCCGCATTTCCGCGGTCTCCAGGGCAATCCGCCGCAGGGCCGCCACATCCACCTCCACGTCAAAATGGCCGGCGTTGCAGAGGATAGCCCCGTTCTTCATAACCGCAAAGTCCTCCTCGTCTATGACCCCGGAGCAGCCGGTAACTGTGATAAACAGGTCGCCCACCTTGGCCGCCTCCCGCATGGGCATCACGTCAAAGCCGTCCATCACCGCCTCAATGGCCCGCACCGGGTCCACCTCGGTGACAATCACCCGGGCGCCCATGCCCTTGGCCCGCATGGAAACGCCCTTGCCGCACCAGCCGTAGCCGGCCACCACTACTACCTTCCCGGCGATAATCAGGTTGGTGGTCCGGTTGATGCCGTCCATCACCGACTGGCCGGTGCCGTAGCGGTTGTCAAACAGGTGCTTGCAGTCCGCGTCGTTGACCAGCACCATGGGGAACTGCAGCTGTCCCTCCCGGTCCATGGCCCGCAGGCGGATGATGCCGGTGGTGGTCTCTTCGCAGCCGCCGATGACGTGGGCGATCTTCTCCGGATACCGGGTATGGAGGGTATGGACCAGGTCGCCGCCATCGTCAATGATGATCTGGCAGTCGTTTTCCAGCACATGGGAGATGTGGCTCTCATACTCTGCGTCCGTGGCCCCGTGCCAGCCGTGGACCTCCAGCCCGTCCTCCACCAGGGCCGCCGCCACGTCGTCCTGGGTGGACAGGGGGTTGCTGCCGGTGATGTGCATCTCGGCCCCGCCCGCCGCCAGCACCTTGCACAGGTAGGCGGTTTTGGCCTCCAGATGAATGGACAGAGCCACCCGGATCCCCTCAAAGGGCTTCTCCCGGCGGAATTCCTCCTCCAGGGACCGCAGCAGCGGCATATTCCGGCGTACCCATTCAATCTTCCTATGACCCGAGGGGGCCAGTTTTACATCCCGAATTTCACTGTTCATATTGTTTACCTCTTTTCCTTGCATTTTTCTTTACCGAATTTTTACGGAAAACCGCAAATTTCATCTTGCTTTTTTGGAAAAACCTGATTATACTGATACCAAAAGTTTTCCTTTACACATATTTATTTTGTATGACAATTCCCATCTGTTGTCGGGTTTTGTCCATCGCTCTCTTATATTATATATGAATAAAAACGATCTCAACAGAAAGGACTGAAATTATGACCCTGAAACAACTGGAATATTTCCTGGCCATTGCAGAAGCCGGCCACATCACCGCCGCCGCAAAAAATCTAAACATATCGCAGCCGCCACTGAGTCTGCAGCTGAAAGCCCTGGAGGACGAATTCGGCGTACAGCTTTTTGAGCGGGATAAGCGCAACCTGACCATCACCCATGAGGGCTTGATTCTTCAGGAGCGTGCCAAGGCCATTATCAACCTGGTCAACGAGACGGTGCGGGATCTGCAGAACCTGGGTGCGGAGGCCCGGGGTACCATCCACATCGGTACCATCCCCTCCGTCTGCAACACCCTGCTGCCAGAGAAGATCAAGCTTTTCAATGAGAGCCATCCCCATGTGGATTTCCAGATTTTTGAGGGCAACAGCAACCACATCATGGACCTGCTGGAAGACGGAACCGTGGACATCGGCATCATCCGGGAGCCCTTCAATACCAGCCTGTACCACGCCATCCTGATCCGGGATGAGACCTCAGATGAAGATGAATCCGACTACTTTGCCGCTGTGGGCCTCCCCTCCTTTTTTGAAGGAATTGAAGGGGACGCCATCTCCCTGGAGGAGCTGAAGGGCAAGCCCCTGATCATCCACCGCCGCTACAACGATGTGATTATGAATGCCTGCCGCCAGCGGGGTTTCTCCCCCAACATTATCTGCCAAAACTCGGAGATTTCCTCCTCCGTCAGCTGGGCAGAGGCCGGCATTGGCGTAGCCATTGTTTCCTACCAGGGAACGCTCCAGACCCTGGGAGGGCAGCCGCAGGAAAGCAAGATGGTATTGAAGAAGATTGTGCAGCCCACCATCAGTACCAAATCCTTCCTGGTCTGGAATACCGACAAGCACATCGCCAACATCATCAAGCAGTTTACCCAGCTGTTTGAGTAAATCCCCGGCAGGCTGGCCAGTCTGCCGCAAACATGGGGCTGCCCCCAAAGGGGCAGCCTTTTTATGTCTCTCCCAGCCGCTTAGCCCGCTGGGCCGCCTCAAAATACACACGCTCCGCATCAATATGCCGGAACTCCCGGTTCTCCAGGACCACCTCGCCGTCCACCAGCACTGTCTCCACCTCATAGCCGCTGGCGGAATAACACAGAGCGGATACCAGGTTATTCCAAGGCATCAGCTGCGGCTCCTGCAGGTTCAAAATAGCCAGGTCTGCCTTCTTGCCCACGGCAATGCTTCCCAGCTCCCGCTCCATGCCCAGGGCTTTGGCCGCCCGGGTGGTACACATTTCCAGCGCTTCCCCGGCGCTGACCGCTGTGGCAGTGCGGGTGTTGCCCTTGTGGATCAGGGTCACCAGGCCCATCTCCCGGAACAGGTTCAGGCTGTTGTTGCTGGAGGCCCCGTCGGTTCCCAGACACACATTAACCCCTGCCGCCAGCATCTCCGGCACCGGCGCAAAGCCGTTGCCCAGCTTCATGTTGCTGGCCGGGTTGGTGGCCACGCTCACCTGGTTCTCCGCCAGGATCTCAATGTCCTTCTCATCCACCTGCACACAGTGGGCCACAATGGCCGGCACCCGGAACAGCCCCAGCTTTTCCGCGTAGGCGATGGGGGAAAGGCCGGTCTCCTTCTTTAGGTTCTCCACCTCCGATACGCTCTCGGACAGGTGGATGTGCAGCCGCAGCCCCCGCTTTTCCGCCTCCTCCGCCGCCTGCTGCAGGTACGCTCCGTCGCAGCTGTAGGGGGCGTGGGGGGCAATGGTAAACCGCAGCCGGGGATGATGCTGCCACCGCTCCATCTCCTGGATGGCTTCCCGCAGCCGCCGGGCGCCTCCTTCATCGGTGGCAGTTCCGGAAAGCCCCCGGCCAATGAAGGCCCGGATGCCGGAATCCACCGCCGCCTGGGTGGTCTGGTAGATGTGCATCTGCATGTCATTGAAGCAGGTAGTGCCGGTGCGGAGCATCTCCATAATTCCCAGCATGGCGCCCCAATAGGCATCTTCCGGGGTCATCCGGTCCTCCCGGGGCATCACCCGCCGAAACAGCCACTCCTCAAAGGGCACATCATCCGCGGAATTGCGGAACAGCGTCATATAGTTGTGGGTATGGCAGTTGATCAGCCCGGGGATCACCAGCTTGTCCGCCGCCGCCAGCGTCCGGTCCGGCTGAAAGCCTTCCGGCGCCTGGCCTACGCCCACAATCCGGTCCCCGTCTATATAGAGGTCTGCCTGCTTTGCTTCCGGGCCGTTTTCCCCCGGCAGCAGCGCCCATCCGTTCTGAATCCAAAGCTTCATCTTCTACTCCTCTCCCAACATCCCAAACTCCCGCCGCAGTGAGGCGCAGATCCCGTCATGTACCCAGCGGGTCAGCGGGTGATCCACCACACAGAATCCATGGCCCACCCGGGGAGCCAGAATCAGCTCGCAGGGGACGCCGTCGTGGAGCAGGCGGGCGGCAAATTCCATGCCCTCATCCCGCAACGGATCCAGCTCCGCCACCACCAGATACATGGGGCAGAGGCCGTTCAGGTCCGGGCAGTAGCCAGGCATGGCATAGTAGGAGGGCGTCTGCCCGTTCAGGGAGCCCAGATAACGGAACTCCGCCGAATCCCGCCGCTCCCCGTCCGTCCGCAGGGCAAATTTTTCATTCTGATAGGTGGACGGATAGGTCTTGCCGGTGCAGGCTGGGCAGTTCATCACCGCCAGGGAAATCCGGGGGCCGCCGTGATCCCGCACATACAGGGCCAGGCCTCCCACCAGGTTGCCGCCGGCGCTGGTCCCGTGGAGGGCAATCCGCTCCGGGTCCCCGCCAATCTCCTCCGCGTGGTCGTGGATCCAGCACAGCGCCGTGTAGCAGTCCATCAGCGGCGCCGGGAAGTGGACCTCCGGGGTGGTCAGCCGGTATTCCACCCCCACCACAATGCAGGGGGTGTGCTCCGCCAGGTAAATGCAGCGGTAGTTGTCAATATCCAGGCTGCCGGCCACCCAGCCGCCGCCGTGGATTTCCAGCACCACCGGCGCCTTCTCCGGAAGGTTTGCCGGCGTATACACCCGGATCTTCAGCTCCGTGCCCGGGTCTGTCCCCGGGATCATCCGGTCTTCCATGGTCATGCCCTCCGGCAGCGTATAGCCCTTGATATAGCTCTGCTGCGCCGCATTGGCCTTTTCCTTCTCCTCCGGTGTCCCATTGGCCAGAATGTCATACAGGTTCAAATGATACTCGTATCCCGGATACGCTTTTCGATCCATACTGCCTGCTCCTCCTTTTTCATGAATCTCCTGCCTCTTCTGCAGCTTATCACGCAAACACCCATGCCCGCTGGCGCGGGCACCACCGGCCATGAAAGCCCTCGGGGAACTCCTGGTCCACGGAAGATACTGCCAGTATAGCATATTTCCGCAAAGATGTATAGACAAAGCGACGCCAACCGCAGGGGGATCACCTGTATGCCGAGGGCGCCAGCCTGGGAGGGGGGACGGCAGCATTGCGGTGGCCCTGGCCCTGGCGGTGCCGGATACGGATTTCCTAACGACAGCCTCCGTGGAAGGGAAGCATAAAGGAGTGGGTTTGCTTCTTTTATTGTTGGGTGATGAGGTCAGTTCTGTAATCCAAAACAGCTCCGATCTGTGTCTACTGCCCGTATCTCAATCCCTTTCTTCCTTCTTTCCTTTCTGTAGTTCATGGATTTCTTGGCGGAGTTTTTCTATCTCCTCAATCAAGATTAAGTTGTTCCCCACTGCGATATGTAGATTATGAGCCACGCCGGCCAGCAAATAAGGAACAAAGCATGAGAGGATTCCCAAAACGAGTCCAATTCCGCCTGATAGTAGTGCAAATCCTAAGCTATTCCTCCTTAGAAATAGTCCTACACAGAAACCAATCACGGCAAATGCGATACACTTCAGTGTTATGAGTGTTTCCGACAAGCTTATCCAGTTTCCACTAACCGGTTCACGCAATCCTTCTGGCATCTGTACTTTGGTACGAACTGGTTCCGGCTGCTTTTTTTCCAATGGAGAGGGGCCCTCCGTCGGTTCTCCTCTGTCTATTGTTACGCCGTACAGCCTTTCCAGTTCCTGTAGACGATCCGAAGGATTTGTGTTCGTTTTCGGGGCGTTCTCTTCGAAAGGCATTTGTTTCTGATTGGCCTCCGGATACAAGGAACTCCCGCAATACGAGCAAAAACGACTTCCTTCCCGTACTGGTTTTCCACACTTTTCGCAAAACATCTCTTTTCCCCTCCCATTCTTCTTGTGAAGCTGAATTTTCCAAACAGATACAACTATTCTCAGACTCTATCGTATCATATAGCTTGAAACTTGTCCAACAGATTATGGGATGAGCTAGGCCTTGTCTCTGCCAGGAAGAAAAAAGCCAGCTTATGAGGTTATATGCATATATACCTTAAGTTGGCTTTTTAAAATGCTTTATTCTATTTTTTAATTTCTTCGTGAAACAGCCCCAACGCCAACCGGTACGAGCAATCCGGCAGCCGTTCTACTCCCGCCGGAGGGCCTCAATGGGATTCAGCCGGGCCGCCTTCACCGCCGGGATCAGGCCGAACACAATACCGATAAGCATGGAGAACACCACCGCTATCACCGATGCCGGCACACTGATGGCGCTGGGAGCGCCGCTGACGCCGGAAACCACTCTTGCCATCACAATCCCGGCAGCTACCCCCACCAGGCCGCCCAGGCTGGTAAGCACTGCCGCTTCCGTCAAAAACTGAATCAGGATCCGGCTTTGACGAGCGCCGATGGCTTTCTTCAGCCCAATCTCCTTGGTCCGCTCGGTGACGGATACCAGCATAATGTTCATAACACCGATACCGCCCACCAGCAGGGAAATGCTGGCAATCCAGATCAGCTGCTGGTTGGTGGAGGAGCTCAGGTCCTGCAGCTGCCGTGCCTGCTCCAGCAGATCCTCACTGCGGTAGCTCATATTCAGGCTGCTGGACGCAGACAGCTTTTCCGTCAGGAGGTCCGCGGTCTGCCGCCCTGCCTCCGTCATGGAGTCCGTGCCGGCAGCCTTCAAAGCCACCGCCTGGGGCTCATCAAACTGGCAGACAATGGGCCAGGTGCTGTCCGGCAGATACACCACGCCGCTGGTATTGTTCATGTAGAGCATATAATCGTTGTAATCGTTGATTACCGGCTCAAACTGGGAGCTCTGATCCACCACGCCGATGACCACAAAGGGCTCCAGGTTGATCTCCACAGTTTTCCCCACCGGATTTTCCCCCGCGAACAACGTGGATACAGCCTGCCGGTCCACCAGGGCTACCTTCCGGCAATTCTGGAAATCCTCCTCCGTAAAGCCCCGGCCCATCTGCACATAATAGCCGTACACGTCAAAATAGTGGGCGTCTATGCCCCGGAGGGCACCGCCAAAGGACTGGTTCTGATAGTAGATGCTGCTGCTGTATTGCCGCTGGGTATAGAGGGAAGCCACCTCCACCTCATCCAGCGCCTCAATCTCCTGGCGGGTTTCCTCGGAGATGGGGGTTATCCCTTCCGGTACCGCTGTGTAGGAGGGGTCAAACACCATATCCCCCTGGTACAGCTGCACTGTTACCGCATTGGTTCCCGCTCCAATCAGGTTCTGCTTAATCTGCTCATTGGTTCCCTTGATGGTGGACACAATGGAGATGATAGCGGCAATGCCGATGATAATACCCAGCATGGTCAGGAAGGAGCGCATCTTATGGCTCCAGATTCCCTGGAATGCCAGCGAAATATTTTCAAACATTCTCTCTTCTCCCTCCTAATATCCCGTGGTGCTGTACAGATCTTCCATGGTACCCTCCCGGGTGGGGTTTCCCTCTTTCAAATCCCTGCCGTAGGGGAAGGCTACCCAGTCCTCCGCCGTCAGGCCAGAGCGGATCTCCGTGTAGGAGCCGTAGAGGGATTTCCCCACTGCCACCTGCCGGCGCTCCAGGCTGCCATCCGCCCCCCGGACATACACATAGCTTTGGCCGTCCTTGGTGAGCACAAACGGATTTTGAAGATACACGGAACTGCCTTCTTCGCCTGTGCCCTGGGGCGTATAGGTAATATTAAGATAATCCCCGTTTTCAAAAGAAGCGCTTCCATCAATAAATACAGTGAAGGGATAGAAGGAGCTGTTGGGGTTGCTGACACCATCCCAGTAACTGTCGGACGAAGGCATATCCCCAATGGCTTGGATCGTTCCCTCGGCAGTTTCCCCGGTCATCCAGGACATGACCGTCACCGGCTGGCCCACCTGCACAGTCCCCAGGTCCAGCTCACTGACCGTCCCCTGCACATAGTAGCCGCCTTCACCGCCTACTACTGTAATCAATGGCTGATTCTCCACCGCCGCCGTGTCCGTGTCTCCCACGGTCCGCACCACACCGTCCAGCTCTGCCCGGACACTGCTCTCGTTCAGCTCCTTTTCCAGCTTGCCGTACTCTACCCTGGCCACCCGGATATTCAGGTCAATATCCCGGATTTCCCGCTCCTTGGCCGCCTTCATCTCCGCAATCTCCGCCGAGGTGTAGGTGGGGCCGGTGGGCCCAATGGGGCCAAGGGGATCATCTGTGCCCGGATCAACCGTTCCCGGGTCCTCCGGAATCAACAGCGGATCCTCCTCCGGCCCTGGCTGGATTTCAAACCGGAACTCTCCGTCCTCCCGGAACAGGCGCATGGTCCAGTTGTAGAGCCAAACACCGTCCATGCTGTCATTTTCCCGCTGCATAAACACCACCCACACCTCCGCTTGCTCTCCAAGCAACTGCTCCAGGTAGGCCGGGGTATAGGCCAGCTCCGCCGGCCAAAGGTACAGATAGGGGGTTTCCATGGTTCCGTCCCCCCGCACCAGCTCCGGCACCGGCTTTGCGGGATCCGTGGACGGCTCCGTAGGATCCGTGGATGGCTCTGTAGGATCCTCAGATGGCTCTGTGGGGTCTGTGGACGGCTCTGTGGGATCCTCAGACGGCTCTGTGGGATCCTCAGACGGCTCCGTGGGATCCGTGGATGGCTCCGTGGGATCCGTAGACGGCTCCGT
>CAJFTW010000077.1 GCA_904420025.1 Candidatus Pseudolachnospira avium | reverse complement strand
GTTCGGACTCGGGGATCTCGGGGATCGCTTTTATGAAGCCTCCAAAATCTTGGGAGTCAATCTGGCACTTTTCCATGGTCTCTTCCACATCCTGCGCAATGAGCCCCCAGTGTTTTCTTCCGGATTGATTGTTGTTAAGCACGTAGGATACCGGTTTTAGATCCATGATAAAAGCAAGCATTTGATCTTTCGGCAGCGTCTCAATATCATGCTTTTTTTCCCGGTCAGAGGTGTAGATCGATCCGGATGTCAGGTAGCATTCCCGCCAAGGATAGGTGGGAGTGCCCAGGCCGGTACGTCCATCGGTGGTACAAGGCATAAATGCCCATCGTTTGTCTCGCACACCCAGCTCAATGTTAGAAAAATTTTCATGGTTGGGGTAGATATATAAGTGCTGGCCATCACCAAATATTTTTCCGCTGTTTGCCAGAACGATGGTTCCCTTGGCAGTAAGGGTCCCCGTAACCGTCCCCCCGGACAGCGGCAGATAGCTGTGGCTGTGGGAGGCAGCGGCGTATTTGGAGGACAGGCTTTTTCCTCCTTCGGAGATGGTACCGGAGGCGGAGATGTTTCCGGAGGTGGAGAGGCTGGAGGCGGAAGCGCTGCCGGTGACGGCCAGGCTGCCGGCGGTAATCTTGCCGGAAGCGGTGAGGCTGGAGGCGGAGGTGCTGCCGGAAGCGGTCAGGGTGCCGGTGACTTTCAGATCCCCGGACACCTGAGAGCTGGCCAGGGTGCAGGAGCCGCTGGCGCTTACCTGCAGGGGCGTGGAGGCTGGTACGCCGGCGGCATTGCAGCGCTGCAGCTTCAGGGCGCCGCCGCTTCCCTGCAGCTGGAAGGAATTGCCCTGACTGTCTGCCACCAGACGCAGCGGCTTGCCCTGGGCGGCCGTGTCTCCCAGGGTGATCCCCTCATAGAACCGGGAGGGCAGAGCCACCTCCAGGCCGCTTCCCAGGCTGGCCTTGCCGATGGCCACGCCGTCTGCCCCGCAGAAATCCAGCAGATAGCTTTCCGGAGGCAGCGTGGCCTGGAGGGAGGCGGCCGGTGTGGAGCCATTGACACTGTCATAGAGGGTCAGGGTCAGGGCGTAGGCCTGGGCCTCGGAAAAGGACGGCGTCTCCTCGTTTTCCGTCAGCTGCCAGTCGGAGACGGAAAAGGTACCGCCGGCATCCGGGCTGATGGGAACGGAAAAGGTCCGGCTGCCGTCGGAGAGTTGCAGGGTGGGGGTGTTGGAATAGGTGCCGGAGGCCGGCACAAAATAGCTTCCCTGGCAGGTCAGATACAGGGTTGTGTTGGCGGCGCCGTCCCCGCGGCGGACCTGAAATGTGGAGAGCTGCGGGGCACGGTAGTCGTGCACGGTAATGGCGGAGAGGGTTTTCTCTGCCTGATAACTGCGGGAATCCGTCACCCGGTAGGTGACGGTGTAGCTGCCGGCGGCGGGAAAGGTGTAGCTGACCGAGTTGGTATACTCACTGCTGTTGATGAAGATTTTCCGGGAGGCAATGGTGGCGCCGTATTTGGCGCTGGCGGCGGAAAAACCGGCGGTGATGCCGGAGCGCCCTTTCAGATAAAAGTTCCCGTAGCGGCCGGTGGGCGTCAGGCTTTCTGTAAAGGTGGGCTGATAACTGACACCGGAGGGCAGTGTCAAGGTCAGCTGCTTGGTGGCAGAGCCAATGAGCCGGGTGCCGCAGTAGGTCTGGCAGGTGACGGTGCCTTTCCCGGAGGTGGCGGAGGGGATTTGCGGCGCATAGGTGGCCAGGGCCGGCGTGAAAGAGACACTTTTGGAGCCGCCTGCGGATATACTGGCAACCTGTCCGCTTTTGGAGCCAAATTGGAAGGAAAACTTATAATTCAGGGCGTTCTCCCCATTTAAGGCGGTATTGCTGAAGGAGGCGGTGAGGGTGACGGCGCTGCCCATGGGGACGGAGGAAGCCCCCAGGGAGAGGCCGGCAGCGGGTACAGTGGCGGTGAAGGTGCGGCTGGCGTACCCCACCACGTTTCCGGTGTTGGTCCCTACGTAGGTCATCACATGGGCGGTGAGGGTGACGGAGGAAAGGTTGTTCTGGGCCGCGTAGGCCAGCACGGAAAGGGGGACCGCCGCCGTGTGGCTGGTGCCAATGCCGTCCTGCAGAAACACCGTGGTATTGTTGGGGGTGGTGATGCTCCACCGGTGGTTGAAGGTGGAGGAGGCCCGGGAGATCTGCACGGTGATATTGGAACCCACAGCCACCGAGCTGGCGCTCAGCGTAAAGCTGGAGGCCCGGGGAATGGTGTTGCAGGTGTGGGTGCCGCTGACGGTCAGGGGGCTGATGGAGCTGGACTGGGAGTTGGTGTACTGGGCGGAAAAAGAAAACTGCTTGGTGCCGTCACTGTTGTGGTTGACGCGGGTGGAGCCGCTGGCCAGCACGTAGGCGTTGGCCTCCCCGTTGGGGGCAGTGACGGTTCCGCACTGGTCCGTGTCCAGCACCCGGCTGCCGTCAATCTCGATCACCACCCGGTTTCCATACTGCCGGGAATAAGAGCTGTTGTAGGAATCATTCCGGTACAGGCTGAAGGTCCAGTTGATGGTGGAATAGTTGCCGCCGGTGTCGTTGGTCTCTGTGATGGCAAATTTGCCGGTGTACTTGGAATTGGAACTGGATACATTGTAATAATTTTGACTTGCCATGTTGGCTCCTTTCGATGGTTTCGGATTGGTGGAAGGGGAGGCTTGGCATACACAGAACCGGCGCCTCGGTTACGAACTGCTTTCCTGGGAGAACAGGGTCAGGTGGCGGACTCCCTGGGAATCGGTGCGGCTCTGGAGCTGAAAGCTCCCCAGGGTCAGCGAGTTTTCCAGATAGGCCTGTCCGGCGGAAAGGCCGCTGCCGGACACATAGGCGGATACGGCCTGGCCGGTTAAAAGCTGCCGCAGGGACGTTTCCGTCAACGGCTCTTCTTCCTCCCAGATGCGGCCGGAGGAAAAGGCCAGGACGCCGGGAGCCAAGGTTAGGGCAGATGCAGCGCCGGTTTGGCTCAGGTACAGTTCCACATGATCCGGCTCCACCTGGATGCCGGCGCTGAGCTTTTCAATTTTATCGTCCAGCTCCTGGCTGCGGGCATTTTGCAGGTGTAAGGAAAAACGTCCGGCCACAGTCTGGTAGTCCTGGAGTGCCTGGAGAAAGCTGTCATACAGATTTTGGGCCTCCTGGTACTCGGCAGCCAATGTGCTGTAGGAGGGGTTTGCCTGATAGAAATCCAGCAGGGTCTGGCACTGGGCCTCCAGCTGGGCGGCAGCGCCGTCCTCTCCCAGAACCCGTTCCAGGGAGTCCTGGTAACAATAGCCGTAGGTGAGGCTGAGGGAGGAATCCTCCGGCGGATAGGGATAGGAATACGGGTAGGGATCCTGGGCGCGGGACGCTGTCTCCGCCTCCTCCAGGTCCATCTGTCCGGCCAAAAGCTCGGTCTTTTTTAGTTCCAGAGACTGGAGCAGATCCCCGGCTTTTCCGGCCAGGAGCACATTTTCCTGCAAAATCTCCATCAGCTGCTGGGTCTGGGTGATGTTTGCGTCCAGCTGCTGCCGGGTGGCCTCTGCCGTATCGGCCAGCAGCGTATTCTGAAAGCTGATCTCCGAGTAGAAATCACAGTCAAAGACAGGCTGCAGGGCGGCGCTTCCCTGTGGATAGGAAACCTGATAGCGGGTGTAGCCGGGATAGGAGAGAATCTGGTTCCAGCGAAGCTGCTCTTCCTGGGAAAAGGCCAGGAAGGAGCCGCCTGTATCCGGGAAAGCGGCCTGGCGCAGAATGCCCCAGCGCCCATCCCTCCGCTGCAAAAGATCCCGGACAGTGTCCGCCCCGGTTCCAGAGGAAGCCAGGGGAACCGGCAGGGAAAAGGAGTAGGTGGCGGCGGGTGTCTGCGCCTCCGGCGAATCAAAGGCCTGGATCTGAATGGGCCCTTCCTGGCCAATGCTTTCTCCTTCCTCGGTGGCTCCATAGAGGGTAAAGACGACATGGGCGTTTTCCGACTTTTCACAGGAAACCGTGCCGCTGCAGCCCAGATGGGAGCAGATGGGAAGAAAGATCCCGTCGGTGGCCAGGGAGGAGTCGTTGACCACAGACACCAGCTGGTAGGCCAGCAGGTGCTCGTGATCCGTATCCGCCGGGGCGTACAGCTCACAGCGCAGGAGCAGCAGGGGACTGCCGTTTAGCTCAAACAGATCCCAGTCCTTGGAGGAGAGCAGGCTGTCCTCCCCCTCCCCGGAGGCAGAGTCAAACAGGACCGTCCAGCCGGAGCCGTTATAGCCCTGGATTACCAGATTCCCCAGGTAGGCGGTCCTTCCGGACGGGGAGACCCGGCTGGCGGAGAAGGTGACGGCTGCCGGCCGGCAGCCGTCCGGATAACGGATCACCGAGCTGGCGGAGCTGGCCAGCTCATAGGTTGCCAGCTGAGCCAGCAGGGTTTCCGCCTGTTCCGCGGCGCCCTCCAGGGTATCCTGCTTCAGCTCCTCCAGATAATCGTCCAGGGAGACCGCACTGTCCGCTCCGCCCCCGGCGGTGAGATGGAAGGAATTGACATCTATGGTCAGGCCGGACTGGGGAACCAGCTGCAGATTGGGAGTGAGGAGGGAGCCGTCCGCCCCCAGATAGGTGCCGGACACGACCCGGTTTTCCCCGTCCTGCTGGGAGATGGAAAAGTTTTCCGTCCGCAGGGCGTCCTCCTCAATGACCCAGCCGCCGATGGATGCGTCCAGGGAATAGAGGTCGTCCACCAGCACCGTATCGGCAATGAGGCCGTAGCGGTAGGAAACGGTGCCGTCCGGCTGTTTTACCTGGATCTTTCCCAGGGCGCTGCGCACCGTCTGCCAGTAATCGTCCGTAAACAGGATCTGATTCTTCTGAATCAGCACCTGCTCCGGCTCAAAATCCCCGGCGGTCTTCCGGGCTCTTCCCCAGATCCCATGCCGGTCTATGGAAATTTCCTGGCTGTCGTTGTTGTAGATTCCGGTTTGGGCAGCCAGAAGGCCGTGGTCCATCATCTCCCGGACAAAACGGTGGGAAGCGTCAAAGGAATCCCGCTGGGAGAGAAAGGCCTTCAGGCTGGCGGCGGTGCCCACAGAGCTGCCCAGCTGCTTGCCAATATCCTCCAGAACCGCGTCCCGTTCCACCCGGTCCGCAAAGGTCAGCTTTAACTGATCCAGCTGGCCGTAGGGGATTTCCGCCCCCACAATCCGGATTTTCTCCGCGTAGCCGGGGTGCAGCTCCAGCGTCATGAAATTCCCCACGTCCAGGGTTTCCCGGGCATAGTCAAACTCCCGGCGCAGGGCCGGGTTGGAGACGGTGCAGCTCCAGGTGACGCGGGGATGGCTGCTCTTTTCCAGCTCCCGCTGGGCCAGGGCAATCAGCTCCCGGGTGATGGCCATGCGGTCCGCGTAGCTGTCCAGGTCCGTGGCAAAGTAGTGGTCGTTGGCATACTCATCCTCCCGGAGGAAGGAGAGCAATTCCTGGTAGGTGCTCTGGGCCTTGGCGGCCAGCCCGGTGTCTGTGTAGCCCAGGCCGGAAAAATAGGAGCGGATACAGGAGAGCAGATCGCAGCTCTGGCGGATGGCTGCCTTCTCCTGGTTCAGCTGCTCCAGATCCGCCTCCGCCAGCTGAATCTGCTGCTGCCGGGTGTCCAGGGCCGTCCGGGAGGCGTCCAGCACCCGGAGAATCTGCTGGTAAGCCTCTCCCTGGGCCTGTCCGGCCTCCACCCGGACCGCCTGGGCTTCCGTGTAGGCGTCGTGGATGGCCTGCAGGTAAGCCAGGCCGTAGTTGAAACGGTCCTGGGCAGGGGTGGAGGCGGGGTAGACCGTCCAGGTAAAGGCGGCGGCCAGCTGTTGGGCGTTCAGCTGGTTCAGCTCTTGCAGGGTGCCGTCCTCCTCCCGGGTCTGGGCCTGGGGGGCTGAGTGGCGGTACTCGCTGAGCAGGGTGTTCTTTTCCTCCCAGAGCAGCAGCTTTTCCCCGTAGGCATCGGAGGCCTCCTGGTAGGTTTCCTGATAGGACTCCCAGGCGGCAATGGTATCCGGGCTCATAAACCGGGGATCCAGATAGTAGTCCAGGCAGATCAGGAGGCCGGAGGGAGCGGGAATCACATCCTCTGTGTAAATGCCCTCTCCCCCGGTGACCCGCAGGGCGGTGACCAGGGAATCCTCCTCCACCTGGATCTCCAGCTTTTGATTCAGGTTTTCAAAGGAAGCGTAGATGCCGGTGTCCTGCCCGTATTCGGAGAGCAGATAGCAGGTGACCGTCCGCTCCTCCTTCCCAAACCGGAACAGCAGGTCAAATTCCTCCTGCAGGTCGGAGAGAAAGCCGCGGACACTCTGGCGGCTCAGGTCGTATGTGGGGGTGCGTCCGCAGAGGGTGGTGTACGCCTCCCCGGTACCGCCCATTTGAATCTGCCAGCCGGTGCCGGAAAGGGCCCGGTGGAGAATGCTGTGATCCGGGTCCTCCGGATCAAACAGGCGGGAGCGGACATAATTCCCCTGGGAGTCGGTTTCATCCCCCTTCTCAAAGGTATTTACCTGAAAGCTGTCCAGGTAGCGGGAATCCAGCTCGGACTCCCAGGAGGTACCGGTGACCTCCTTGACCTCATTGCCCTCGGAACGGGTCTCCACGGTCAGAGAAAAATATCCGTGGGGCGGCAGATACGCCAGCTGCAGGGTCTCCAGCTGGTCATACCAGGGATTTTCCTGCCCCTGGTAAAAGCGGGGCACCTGGAAGGAGACGGAGCCGGGGCGGTTTAGATTCTCCGTCACCGTCAGCCCGGTGACAAAGAGCCGCCCCAGGGCCTCCCGGTTGCGGCGGCAGAGATAAACCTCTGGCACCACCGGGTTTCCCGCTGCGTCATGCTGAAAAAGGCTCATATCAGACACCTACCTTTCTGGGTTCCCGGTAGGTCAGCGTCACAGAGGCGCTGCCCTCCAGGGTAATGGAGTTGGTCCCGTCGGAGAGGGAGAACCAGTTTTTGTCAAAGTCGTCCAGAATGTTGTGGTCCGGGCGGGAGGAGAGAAGGCCGGCGCCGGTTTTGTCCATGGTGACCACCTCGCCGGCGGACAGGTTGTCCAGCCGGGAAAAGGAGCCGTTGGAGCTGTTTTTCAGATAGACGTCCCCGGCGGCGCTGGCGGTGATGGAAAGGGCGGGGTACAGCGGCTGCGGCAGGTCCGAGGTTACGGAGATGCTGGCGGTGCCGGGGGAGAGGGCCTTGGTGACCGGGGCGGTATAGCCAAAGGGGGAGTCGGCGGCAAAGCCGGCGGTAAAGCCCAGGCAGCGCCCGCCCAGCATCTCTTTCTCCAGGCTGGTTACATGAACAAAGTAGGTGATTCCAGCCAGCGGGTCTGTGCCGGAGTCAAAATCCTCAAAGGAAAATTCCCGGTAATCCGGGGAGGCGGTGAGCCACCGGGCCAGCGCCCGTTCCTGGCTGACGGAAACGGTGGGGTCCTCCTGGCAAAGCCGGGCAAAGGAAAGGGTGAAGGAGAGGGGATCCTCATAGTGGCTTCCGGTTACATGCCAGCGGTGGTGGCCTGCCGGCCTTTCCGTGGTGTAGGCAGGGACATAGAACAGGGGGAGGCGGTCCTCCCCTCCGCCGTCAAAGGAGCAGAGGGAGAACCCCAGGGATTTGAGAGAGGTGCCGTCAAAGAGAAAGCTGCGGGCGGAGGTCATAGGCTGCCTCCTTTCCCGGAGGCCAGGGCCTCCCAGTCATGGCGGATTTTCAGAATTTCCCGGTATCCGTCCTGGCCTTTCTGCTTCAGCTGCCGGGCTTCCTGCAGCACCTGGCGCAGTTCCTTAAGGGCGGCCTGGCAGGCCGCCCTCCCTTGGATCAGACGCTGGTTTTCCCGGCGGAGCCGGGCATTGTCTGCCTCCAGAATGGTGATTTTTTCTTCCAATGTCATAAGAGTGTGTCCTCCTTTTTCAAGATGCGAGCGTTGGGGGTTACCGCCTTACGGTGTAGGCCTGAATGGATTTCTTCAGGTCCCGGCCAAAGCTCTTCAACTGCTTGTCTACATGCTGGGTCATCCGCTCCGCCACCTGGTCGGTGGCAATCCCTTCCACCTGGACCAGCGGCGACTGGATGGGGATGTGGATGTTGGTGACCGGGGCCGCTGCCGCGGGAACGTGGGTCAGCAGGCCGGTGGTGCGCAGAAAGTCCTCCGGGTGGAAGGTGCCCCAGGCAAACAGGTTGCGGCTGAGCTGGGCGCCAGGGATAATATCCCCGGCTTCCACCGGCGTCAGCACGGCCCGGCGGCTGGGGGAGATGACCAGCTCGTCCCCGGTGCCGTCCGAGGTCCAGGCCCAGGAGGTGGCGCCAGCCCGGCGGGTGCCGGAGGCATAGCGGCGGAACCATTTGCCCACGGCCCAGCCGGTGAGGCCGCCTCCCCGGACGCGGAGCCAGTGGCCGTCATCCTGGAGGATTTCCACCTCTGTGCCGGTGGGAAGAGCACCCAGAAGATTCCGGTCATTGGAGGAAGACTGGCTGGAGCGGATGTTGACGCCGCTTTGGGCCGTCACCACGGCTCTTCCCAAGGCGGCGCTGCCGGAACTGCCCCCGTGCTTCCGCAGGTATTCGGCGGAGTGCAGAAAGCCTTCCCGCACCTGCTGGGCGGACATGCCGCCGGCCATGGCGGCCAGCCAGTCTGCCACGCCGCCAGCATCCGGCTCCCGGCCCAGCAGCTCCCGGTAAAGGCCTTCTATATAGCTGCGGTTTTGGTTGACCGCGGCGGAAACCTGAGCCGGATCAACGGTGTTGTCCGCCTGACCCTGCTGAAGAGGGCCGTTTTCCTGACCGGTGACTGCCGCATTCTGCCGGGAGATGGAATCTACCATGGATTGGGTGGCTTCCTCCACCTGGGCTGCCAGGGCCTGGTAGGCTTCGGAGATGGATTGGAGGTAGGAGGTGATGGAAGCGCTGGCGTTGGCCACCGTGCCGGTGTAGCTGGTGACCGCGTTGCCGGCGGTGCTCCAGACGCCGGTGATGCCGGCGCTGATCTGATAGCCCGTTTCCTCCGTCAGCCCCTGGAGTACCGACTGCACGGAGGAGACATTGGCATTGATCTGGGCCGTGAGATCTTCCAGAGCCGTCTGCGTATCCTGGGCGTAGGCGTCCAGGGAGGACTGGAAGTTTTCCAGGTCTTGGTCCAGTACCTCCACCTGGATTTCATACCGCCGGTCTGCCTCTGTTTCCTCCAGCCGTTCCTGGGCCTGGGCCAGCTCCGCCTGCAGCAGCTTCCGGCGCTTTCTGGCGTAGTCCGAGTCATTGCCCTCCAGGGCTGCCAGCTGACGTTCCAGCTCCCGGATGTTTCCAGTCTGCTCGGCAATCTCCTTTTGGTAGCTGGCCTGCTCCCGGGAGGCCTTTAGCGCCTCCTGCCGCTTGTCCAGAATCTCCTGGTAGGCTTCCGCCTCCGCATCCAGCTTTTCCCGGATCAGATCCAGCATCTCCTCTTCATAGCGGTAGGATTCGGAGATGGCATCCCGGTAGTCTTCCAACAGCTGGGTGCGGGCTTCCTGGTAGGCCTGGTAGCCGGCATTCCCCAGCTGGTCTGTGCCGGAGGCGGCGGCCCGGGCATCCAGCTCCTCCAGGGCTTTTTGATACTCCAGGGCGGACTGGCGGGCAGTGGCCAGGTTTTGGGCCATAAGCCCGGCGGCGGCCAGGCCAGCCTGGGTGTAGGCGCCGGAGGCGTCCACCCGTTCCTCCCGGTCCAGCAGCTCCCGGAGAAAATCTGCCTCCTGGGTCAGCTCCCGGTAGGCGTTCCGCTTCTGCTCCAGCTGGCCCAGGCGCATTTCCTCCATGGCCTGCTCCAGCTCCAGAATACTCTGGGTACACTGGTCCATGGCGTTGGCATTGTCCAGAATCTGCTGGGTCAGCCGGTACCAGCTGTCAGAGCCTTTGACCAGGGTGCCCTGGGCCACCTGCTGATCCAGCAGGCGCTGCAGTTCCTGATTGGCCTCCTCCAGGGCCTGGCGCTCCTGCCTGGCCAGATCCTGCATACGCTGGTAATAGGCAGCGCCCACCGAATCGCCTCTTGCCTCCAGGAGCTCCAGCTGCGCTTCATACCGGGAACGGCCGGTATCCAGCAGCCGGTTCCGGTTCTCCAGCTCTGCCTGCAGGTTTTCCATTTTTGCAGCGGCGTTTTCCCGCAGGGCCAGGGTGTATGCCTGGGCTGCCTCCGCGGCGTTCTGGTCTGCCTCCTGCTGCACCTGCCGGTAGGCATTGTATTTTTCCGCCAGCACCAGCAGGCTGCCGGAGAGAGATGTGGTGTCCAGGGCTTCACCGGCCTCCAGAGCAGAGCGGAAACGGCCTCCGGCGGCATTCTGCAAAAGTTCCTGCAGAATGGCCAGCTGCGTGTTGGCATCTTTCAGGCTGGCGTTGTAGGCGTCCAGCTGTGCCTTCTGGTTCTGGGTCTGGGAATCCAGCAGGCGGTTCTTTCCCTCCAGGGAGGCGGCGTTGCGGTAGGCGCTCTCCAGCCGGGACATGGCGTCATCCAGCCGGTCTACCTGGTCCTGGGTTTCTTCCAGGCGCAGGTTGGCAAAGTCCTGGGCGGCACTGCGGATGTCCTCCCGCAGCTGCGCCAGCTCCTGGGAACAATCCTGGGTCTTGTCATAAAATTCCCGGAAGGAATCAATGGACTTTTTCAGCTCCTCGTCCGTAATGGTTTCCAGGTCCAACCGGCCGGAGCGAACCAGCTCCCGGTATTCCTCGGAAAGGCCGGAGGCGTCTGCCTGCTGCTGATAGCGGCTGGCTGCCTGGGACTGGAGCTCCATCTCCTCCACCATGGATTGGAAGGCCCCTTCCAGGTTGGCCTTTTTGGCGGCGGTGGAGACGGAGGTTTCCACTGCATTCAGAAATTGTTCGGTCCGCCGCTGAAGCACATCCAGCTTGCGGACAATCCAGTCCACCAGCTCCTCAAAGGAATCCTCGGCGTCAGACACGGTTCCGGAGGCCAGTGCCGTGCCGGAGAGAGTTCCGGCGGCGTAGGCTCTTCCCCGGCCGGTGCGCCCGTTTTTCAGCAGTTCCTCCGTCTGCCGGTGGTTGAACACAATGGCGCCCTTGGGAATCCGGGTGATTTCGGCGCCGGCATCCCCTACGGTCCACCAGCGGTTTCCGTAGACCACCAGCTCCCGCCCCAGCTCACCGGTGAGGGCTTCTCCCCCCGCGGCGCCTGGGGTTCCCTGGAGATAGGAGGCAGAAGAGAAGGGAGGAAAGCCGCCCAGGCCGCCCAGTGCTAAAGCACGGGCTGAGAGGGCAGGGAAGGTGCCGAAGGCCTGGGCAGAGCCGGAGGCCTGGGCGCCGGACGCAGCGGGAATGGTACGGTAGACGGTAAAGGGCGGCTGCGCCACGGTGCCCAGCGTATAGTTAACCTTGGCGCTGACCGAGGGCACATAGGTGGGGTAAGTGCCCAGGGTGTAATGGGCCACGCCATAGACATCCGGAATTTCGATGGGGTGGGTGCCCAGGGTGACATTGGCAACTCCCGCCGTGGGAAGCGCAGGCTGGGTTTCCACGGCAGCGGGCTCGGTGGCTGCGGCGCTGGCCGGAGCCAGCTGGGAGGTGTCCGGTTCAAACCGGATGTCTTTGGTATCCGGCTGTGTGGCTTCTGCCGTGGCTGCCTCTACCTGAGAGGTATCCGGCTGATAGTGGATTTCCAGGGTGGCTTCATCCACGCTAAAGCCGTAGAGGGCGCCCAGCTGGTTCAGCTGTGCCACCTGGCCGGAAATGTCTATGCCGTTGGCCTGGAAGGCCTGGAGGGTTTGGGAGAGAGAGCTTAAAAAGGCAGCGGGAGATTCCATTTCCGAGAGGGTGTTGACCTGTTGGATCAAAGTGTCCAGCTGGCCAATGGCCCCCTCCGCGGTTACATCCAGGATTTGACCAAACTGAATGTTCTGATTGGCATCCTGGAGGGCTTGGAGGAAATATTCCAGCAGTTCTGTGCTCATGCCCATGGAGTCAGCAAAAGCGTCCAGCTGATCCGTAGCAAAGGTATAGCTGCCATCTTCCCCTATACGGAAGAAGATGCCGTTCATTTCTTCGTTGACAGTTTTTGCATCCTCCAACCAGGCCATAAGACCGGAGGTATCCTCTGTAAGATATTGGGAGAGGCGATCCCGGTTTTCCTCATATCCGGCGATGGCTTCCTCCTGGGAAGCGCCGTTCCTGGCCAGCAGCTGGGCGTAGGAGACCAGGTCATCCTGTCCAAGCCATCCCGCCTCATAGAGCTGGTCTGCCCGGGCCATGCCGGAAACCACCGTGTCATAGTGATCCCGGGCATCTGGTGTGGACTGGGCTTCCTGGTACCGGCGCAGGGCGCTGGTGGAGTTTTGGATCTGATTTTCCAGATCCGTCCACTGGCCGATCTGCGTTTCCAGGGCGTCGTTGGCGGAAGAAAGATCAAAAATTTCCCCATATTCCAGGGCATGGGAGCTGTCAGACAAGATGCTCTCCAGCTGTTCCGCTCCGCCTGCCAGCGCCTCCATAGCCTCCCGGTTTTCTTCGTATTGTTCTGTGGCGGCGGCCTTCTGGGCCTGGACCATCTGCAGGTTGACTTCCGCCTGGGAAGCGGCGTACTCCCTGGCAGCCTGCGCGTTCAGCTGCATTCCGCCCGCGGTCTGTGTCAGGCACTGGGCGTAGGCGCTGCTGGATTCCAGAAGAGCGCTCTGGGTGGCTGCGGAGAGGTAGCCGTTTTGCGCCTGTTCCTGAACCGCCTGGTCCAACAGGGACATGGCATCCAGGGAGGCCTGGGAGCGGGAGAGAAGCTCCTGTGCGCCCTGGGACAAGGAAGCCCCGGTGCTGTCTGTGATCACACCGGCCTGGGCCAGCAGGTCCACCAGGCGCTGGTAATCCTCCGCGGAGCCCTGGGCCACCAGGCCCGCTTCCACGGCGGAATCCAAAATCCCCTGGAAGGGGTTGGCGGTTCCTCCGGCGGGGTTCTGGAGCGCGTTCCAGAAATCCTGGGAGGACAGCCCCGCGTCCCGGAGGGCGGCGGCTTGGCGCTGCAGGTTATCCACAAAGGCCTGATTGTCTGCGGTGGGGGTGACGGGTTGGTCCCGGAGCACGTCCTGGAACAGCTGATATTGGATACCGGCGGTATTCAATTCTTTGTAGGCGTTGGCAAACAGGTCCTGGTAAGGGGCAATCCGGTTTTGCCCCGCCTCGCTCTGGAGATCGGCGGAGATTGCCTCGTAGGTTTCCTGAGCGCTCTGAATGGCATCCTCATTGCCGGAGAGCATCGCGTTGTTGTAATTCTGGATGGCGGAGGTGTAGCGGTTAAAGAGGTCCGCGGCGGTGCCGGCACTGGTGCCGGCGGCGATCATCTCCGCGGAGAGGCCCTGAAGGTAGAGCCCCTGGTATTCGTCCAGAATACCCTGGTTCCTGTTTAAAGCATCCGCGGAGAGCTGCAGTACATTCTGGCCCAGTTCGGTGCCTCCAATTTCCCGCCGGACATCCTCCATAAATAAGTGAAGGGTTGCCTGTGCTTGGGAAGCATCCCCCTTAAAAGTGATTGTATAGGTGCCGTTTCCCGGATCCTGAATTTCCAGCCCCTGGTCCTGATAGCGCCGGGCAATTTCCTCCAGCTGTGAGGTTCCTTCCCCGCTTTTATCGGTCAGATTTGCTAAGGTATAAAGCTGGCCTTTATTCATTTCATCCTGAGCGATCTGGATGCCACTTTGGTTCTGGTTTAGAAATTGAATGGCTTCTCTCTCAGAGAACTGGTCCATTAAGGCGAGCTGAGTGGTCAGGCTGCCGTTGACCAGATCAATGCCCCGGGCCTGTTCGCCATAGGAGGCAATGAGCTGCTGCTGGATGTCAAAGAGCTGGGACTTGGCGGCCGCAGCCTGGCTTTCGGTCAGCGTGCCGGATTCCAGGGCAGTGCGCAGCTCCAGGATTTTGGATTTCTGGCTGTCCATGGTATCCGTACTGGAGGAAAAGGCAGCGGCGGCTTCCCTGGCGGTTTTGACGGCCTCATCCTTATAGTTCAGCAGGTAGGAGACAGCGCTGGAGACCAGGTTGAAAGCGGTGCCGATGCCGGCGTTGATGCCGAAGGAAAGGAGGCCATTGAGGGCAGTGGAGGCCAGCTGTGTTTTGACAGCGGTCTTTTGAGCCGCGGAGGCCTGCTGCTCCAGGTGTTTGTTGAGACCGGAGATGGACAGCTGGGAGGCATCCGTATTTTGGATGTACTGGCGGATGGAGGCGTCCAGGTCGGTGAATTGGGAGAGAGCAGAAGTAGTGCCTTCTTCAAGAGCTGTAGAAAAGGCATTACTAACGTATATAGGATTGTAATCAGCCTTTTTGGAAGACGTTTTGAACGGGCTATTCCACTCTACTGAAGCGGAATTGGTAGACGATATTTGAAAATGCGGACTTAATGGCTTTACAAAGTGTTGCGACTATGATAAGCTGAAAAAAATAGGGAGGACATTATGAATAAATATTTGAAATATTGCAATAAATGTAATATTAAATTTTCAACAACAGATTTGTGTCCAAAATGTGGAGGCGAAGGAGTCAGCACTCCTTGTTTGGTTACTGTACGTCAGCAATTAAGTGCTCATATAGAACCGGAAAGGTTGAATCACTTCTTTGCTTGGAAATACGGCGGAGATGAAGTAAAAAAGGATCTTTCCCAGAAATATACACAGGAAGAATTAGAGCAAATCTATATTTGTCCCCGTTGTGGAGATTTGGGAAGCATGAAAGATTCCAATCACTGCTTTTACTGCGGCGCTCAAATGGTGCCAACTCACTATAAGTATGAGGATATTCTCCAACGGGATATGTCTAAAGAGGAGTTTGAGCAGTGGAAAAAGACCCTCTATGGAGAATACTGCTACCCAAATCCGCTGTTTGATAAAGAAGAATTCCATCGAACCAAAATCCGAAAAGGCGAGGAAGAAGACCCAGCCAAAAAGCAGGAGGAACAGATGGAACAAATCTTGGATGCAATCCGCTGGGCGGGAAGCCGTAACCTATAATTCAGATTGAGTATAAAATAACCCCACTGTTTATGGGAGCCCTTGCGGGCTCCTTTTTCACCTTCTATGCGATCCTTCCAGGTGAGGGAAGTCACAACAAGCGTCTGACATACGCATAGAGTATGCCCGTATTCCCGTGAGACGCGCACGTTAGCCCTGACTATGCCATCCGGAAGCGAAAGGCTCCCGTCAACCATTATAGTCGATGAACATTCCTCCCCAGGAAAAGGAGGCTTTGCTGCAGATTACCCTGTCCGGAGCGTTGTAACGGAACCTGGTCCCTTTCAGGCCAGCCGCCGTGGGATCGAAAAAGATCCTGCTTTCCCACGGTTTCGTAGCGCCGGAGTACGGTGTACCCTGTCCAAGAATACGAGATGGAGCGCCCGAAGGCGCCAATTTCGGTTGTTTCCTATGCAGTCCCTTACGCTTTTAAGAAGCGCTCGTTCCGTGTTGCCACCAGACTGCAGCGGGCCATTCCGGAGGGGAGCATTTTACCCTCACCCGCGTCTTTTTCAAAAGATTTAATAAGAGCATTTTGTAGCTGGTTCAGTATGGAGCCGCGTTGGTTGGAACCGGAGCCGGAGGAAGAATTGCTGACCTGCAGCGTTACCGGCAAAGAGATGGGAGAAACCTGAAAGTTTTTCAGGAGATCCGCGCCATCCCCTGTGAGCTGCACCTCCAGCTGTGTTACACGTTTTCTGGTCAGATCCTCCAGATGCTGCTGAACCTGGTTTAGGTTAGAGATCTGGAGCTGTCCGGAAAGGGAAAGTTCCGGCTGCAGGGAAGCCAGGGAGGATGCGGCGGAGGAGAGGGAGGAAGCAGCTTTGGAGGCGGCATCCAGCAGTTTCCGCGCACTGGCCTCAGAGGAATCCGAGGAATGATTGGATTGAGCCATAGAAAAACTCCTTTCTGTTTGTTTGCCGTATTTGGCATGGTACGCCCCAAAAGGATGATAGGGCGTATGGTTTGACTAGTCAAAGGGAGCCCCAAAGGGGCGTGGACGGGTGACATCTATGTGAACCTCTTTTCCTGGATCGGGAAAGAGGGAGTTTCCTCAAGAAAAAGGATTCCGAATCAAACCGATCCCCTTCCTCCCCGGCGGCAGCTGCGTTCTGGTTCTGGTACTCCGCGTTTAGCCGCCGCAGCTCTTCCCTATTTAACTGAACGCCCGAGGCCGTCTCCACAAAGAGCCTGGCTGGATCGTAGCTGTCCAACTGCTGGAAGAGGGACGTCAGCTGGGAGATCTGGCTGGTATCCAGGCCAGAGCCGGAGAAGGAGGCGGCCATGGCCGCCTGGAGCTGGCTGCCGGAAGCGGCGGCCTGTTCCAGCAGTCCGGCGGCGGACTCGCTCAGATCGAAGCGGCTCTGTTCCTCCACAGCAGCCTGGAAATCCTCCAGTTTCCAGGAACCAGTCTTGCCGCTGGCCACCAGATCGTAGACAATCCGGACTTCCTGGTCAGAGAGGCTGGAGAGGAAGCCCTCCATGGTTCCAGGGTTCAGAGGGTCAGCCGAACCCATAGAATATTGCCCGGTGCTTTCCAGGGAAGCCTGGAGCTCTTTGCGCATCTGGGGAACGGATTTTTCCAAATCCGCAAAGAAGATGGAAAGGTACTGCAGAAAATCTTCCTGTGCGACTCCCGCGTTTCCCGCATCCGCCTCCAGGCCTGCAGACCAGACGGAAGCAAGGGCGTCTTCCAGGGAGCTTCCGGATTCCAGCTGAGAGCGGATCGAGGGGAGAACATCCTGGTGGAGCGTCCTTTCCAGAATCCCTTCGATGGAGGTATAGGCTCCCTGGGAATTGGTATCCATGACGCGGATATATTCGTCAAAGAGCGCCTCCGTGCGGTCTGTGATGTGCTGATACTCCCGCAGCGGCTGCCCGTTGGAGTCGTATAGGGAGGCGGAGTGCTCCAGCAGAAAACGAATATTATCATTTAAAGTGTCTTCCAGTTCCTGCTGTTCTTGTCTCAGCTCCTCCCGACTTTGGGAGTCTGTCTCCTCCGCGATACTGCTTTTCAGGCTCTCCCAGCGCTCCAGGTCAATCTGTGCTTTGTCAATGCGGTCAATCCGTTCCGGTGCGGGGACAGAAATTTCCGTTGCCAATTCTTCATCGTAGACAACAATGCGGTCTTTGGTTTCGGATTTGGCGCTGATCATGGAAGCCGCGTAACCGGCTGCCTGTCGGTTGGCAAGGGAAGCCGCCTGCTGCTGGAGCCCTGCCTGCCGTTCCAGGGCAGCGTTGGCCCGTTCCAGGTTGGTTAATTCCTGCTTTTCCACAAAGGACAGAGAGCCTTTTCCTTTTAACTCTGCAATCCGCTGCTGGGTGGTTTCCAACTCCGAGTTGAGGGAAGCTACCTCCGAACGGAGGGATTCGTATGCTTCACTGGATTCCGCCGCCTTTTCCTCCAAGGTTTGGTGGGTGGTGCTGATGGCGGAGGCAAGGGCCCCGAGCAGGGAGATGCCTGCTCCGATCGCGCTGAATTTAAAAAATGATGATAGCTTGTGCATTAAAATAGTTGTCCATCTAAGTATGAAACGCTATAATAAAAAATGAGATAACTCGTGTACCCTAAAATATAGTACTCGAAGTACTCGAACTATCAAAAATCCAGTTCGAGTACGGTCAAAAATATATGTGGTGGTACATAAAGTTATCTTTCCTTCCCTTGATTTGGGCGAATATGACCTGTCAAGGGCGTAGCCGCATAGCGGTGCGTAGCACCCTTTACAGGGCGTATGCGGTATCTAGAGAAGAAGGAGCGGTTGGAGTACAGTGTGCTCGAAGTAACAGTGCCGTGTTTACTGGCTTGGTGGCTGGTATACACGAGTTATACATAGGAGGTTGAATATGGATGACATAATTGTGACTACAAGTTGTAACGTAGATGGGTATAAAATTGTTAAATATTTAGGGATAAAGCAGGGTATAGTAAAAATTAATTCGGGGATTCGAGCTAATTCTAGAGAAACGCTGGACGATATAACAGTTGAAGCGATAAATGAAATGAAACAAAAAGCGCTAATGTCTGGTGCAAATGCTGTTATTGGGGTTGAAATAAGTGTTTTTGAAATTCAGACAGGATATTATCTTGAATCTATAGGAACAGCAGTGTTATTAAAGAAAAATATTGATTAATTCTGCCACTGGACAAACGGCCGGCAGAGGACCGATAGCTTTTTGCCGCACAGGGCAGTGCGGACACGTGGACTATACAATAAAAGCCTGCCCACTGAGGCGGGGCAGACTCCAAAGACCGCCGGGGCCCTATCGGGCCCCGGACTTTTTCTCAAAACCGGTTCATCCAGGAAAAGCAATTCCTCTTTCCGCTTCCCCTTCCGCCTGTGGAGCCGCTGCGGCTGCCCGTCCGGCAAGCATCTGAAGGGCTGCCTGCATTTCCTCAGGCCCGGCCAGCAGTTTCCGGTTCAGGGCAGCGGTTTCCTCCGGAGTCAGCAGAGCCATCACCTTTTCCGCATAAGCATTCTGCTTTTTCTGGGATTCCAGAAATTCTTCCTGCTTTTTCAGCAGCTCCTGTTCCTGGCGGCGGACCAGCAGTTCTGCCTCCAGGGCTTCCTGCAGCTTGCGGTGAACTGGGGTGGCGGCGGCCAGCAGCTGTTCTTTGCGGAAGTCTGCCAGATCCCGGGCACAGTCATCAATCTCCGTCAAAAACCAGGTAAAGCGGTTTTCCTGGAACAGTTTTTGCAGCTGCCGGTCTTTCATACAGTCATAGACGGTTTCCCCTTCTTCATAGGTAATGCCCTGCACGCAGAAGGTGAAAAACCCAACCATCAGAGCCTCCAGCGTACGGTAGGGGGTAAAGGTGACCGTGCCGTCCGGATTGGTTTCAAAATAGGCGTCGGCCACCAGAAGAATGTAGCGTTCTCTCTCGGATAAGGAGAGGTTTTCTTTCACCTGAATGATTCCTTTTTTCATAATTGTCTCCTTTTTGATTCTATTTGTGATGTCTCCGGCTACAGTTTTCTCTGGCACCAGAGCCGGTAAAGTTCCTGGAGGGCTGGGGTCTTTCTCCAGACAAATACCAGCCGGTCCTGGGAGCCGCAGAGAATGTCCATCAGCAGCCCGTCTGCCCGGCCGGAATTCAGATACTTATAGTTTTGCTTCATATTGGGAATGAGCAGGCAATCCTCCATCTCATAGTAACAGTGGAAGAGCTCACTGTATGTGCGCATGGTATTCCTCCTATTCAAGGGGTCAGTATTTACAAAAAAATAGGCATAAGAGCACCTGAAAACAGGATACTCTTATGCCTGAAACAAGGGCGGACAGCCGCCCTGCCTGTGGAAAGAAAAAATCCTATTCAAGTATGGCTAACAAGGGGAAATGGTCTCCGGTTCGGAGAAAATTTCTTGGATCTGCCGGCGTACTCCTTCCCGGCATTCTTCCGGGGAGAAAGAAATGCGGGAGAGCTTTTCCCGGGCTTCCGGGCGGGAAAGGTATCCGTCCCGGTATTGGATCAGCACCAGATAAACCTGGTAATGTTCCCGGGTATCGGCAATGGTACGCCAGGGAAGGAACGAGTGCTTTTTCAGACAGTCATCGCAGACCCGGTAGGGTTTGCCGCATACAATACAGCGGTGATTGGGTTCCTGGGCCATGTTATTCCGCAATATAGATGTTGAACAGCCGCTTCTCCAGATCGCAGTAGTCCTGCATCATGGTCATGCTGAACGGATGGCCGCCGTCTGTGGTAAAGCTCAGATCCATATCCGGCTTCAGCTTGGCGTTGGGGAACACCACATAAGCGTAGTAAGTCTTTTCCGCGTCACAGGTGTCCTTGCCAATGACCTCCAGCACAAATTTGCCGGCGGTGGGGAAATCCGTAGCGTTGTTTTCCAGCATAACCGCGTTTTCCGCCTCATACTCGTAGAAAACAGCCACATTGCCGGTGACGCCGGTGGGAACCGTGATGGTCCGGGAAGCTGCGTCCACCGTAAAGGCGGTGGCAGAAACAGCCTCGCCCAGCTCATAGCGGGTGCCCAGAGAGCTGTCGTTGTTCAGCGCATAGATATACTTGATCTCTGCTCCCTCCGGGCCGGCCGGTACGTGGGAGAGGATGATCTTTCCAGCGTTTACCGCCTGATACTCATAAGCCGGTACGCAGATGGTAGCGTCGGTATCGGCTACCTGTTTAGCGGAACCAAACTGGGCTGCTGCCAGGTTAGTGTCAAACAGGGCGTTGGAAGCGGAAAATTCCGCGTTCTTGGAGCGGTCAAATTTCATAATCACACTGCCGATGGCATCGGTGACGTCGGCGGATTCGCTGGTCATGCTCAGGCTGGCGTCCTTAATCTGGGTGATGGACCACAGCACCTCGCCGGTGGCGGGAGAGAACATGGTGCCTCTTCTTACCCGGTCAATGATAAAGTTGTTCAAATTAATTGCCATAATTTTTTCCTCCTTACAGGGCCCGGGCCTGGAATCTAATCCAGGTCCCGGAAATAGTTAAGTTCTTGTTTGTTAACCTTCTTCAGGTCAATGCCAAAGCCAGAGTAGCCGCTCGCCAGCAGGCGGTCAGCATTTTTGATCAAAGGGATCCGCCGGACACTGTCCATAAAGGCCATGAGTTTCATATCCCAGACCGTGTTATGGTTGTAGCCAAAGCCTTCCATGCCCAGCATGGCAGAGATCAGGGGCACTAATGTAGAACGAAATTCCTTGTTTTGTTGAAGCCGGAATTCTTCTTCCGCTTCCTCTAAGAGCGCCTTGTGCGTGAATTCGTTGCCCGCTTTCTCTGTGTGGCGTTTCAGGCCGTGGACCTTTCGCAGAAAAGAGACCAGCAGTTCATAGATACTCCGGTCAATGATCGAATGGGTCTCCGGGTTGTACAGGCAGAGCTCCCCGTTTTCCTGGTTCCGGTAACTTCCATAAAGGCTCAGATCCAGCTCTCCCAGGAGAAGGGCGGTGTCCTCCTGGCGCAAGCCGGGGGCGGACAGCAGGAAAAGCTCAAAGTCTGAGATGGTCTCCCAGTCAATGCCCTGCAGATGCAGCTGGTATTTACAGTCTGTGGGGGTAGCACAGAGCATGTGGACGATGGAAAAATACCGCTGCTCGCCGAAATCAGCAATCTCGCCCAGGGTGGGTTGATGAACCCGGATCTGTTCGTTGATCACATAGTCCTCTCCGCGGTAGATCCGAAGGGGGTCATTCTTCATAGGGCAGGACTCCAGTCACGGGTCTCGTAGATCAGCCGGCGGAAATAATAGGAAGGTTCCTGGAAGCCTTCCCGGTTTTGCACCAGGGTCAACGGCCCCAGGCCTCCCAGGGAGGAGTTTCCGCTGAACGTTTGGTCCAGAAGGCTGGCAAGGGAATCATTCCGGTTTACGGTGTGATCTTCCTCTGAGAGAAGAATGTGGGATTCAGAGGAGAAAACAGTGAGTACCAGACGGGGCCTTGTCCAGGGACTTCCGGCAGAGGCGGGGAGAAGCTGTACCTGAACGGTGAGATAGGTGGGGAGATCGGTATCCTCCGCCGGAATCTTGGGGTAGGGGAAGAGAACGTTCCCCAGAAGTGGCTGGGAGGAAGCTCCCAGCAGTGTGGCAATCCGGCTGTCTGAGGTTATGGCCTGGATCGCCTGCTCCTTCAGTTGAGAAATGATCGAATGGGTGGCTATGGTCGGCACCTCCTTTTGGAATAGAATGAGGAGGAAAGCGGCTTTGGCAGTTGCTTTCCTCCCTAAAGGACAAGAACGTACGTTCTATAAAACCGCGCATTTACAAGGTTTTTCAGAGGTGTCGGCAAGCGGTTTCTGCTATTGGGCGGCAGATTCTGCTATTTTGGGCAGCGGCTTCTGCCGGTGGAAGTGGAATTGGTAGAGGGTGACCTCCCCGTTTTCTTCTTCCTGCAGGGTCTCCAGTGGTTCGGCGCTTCTTTGAATCAGTTGGAAAAAATCCAGCTGCGGGCAGCTAAAGAGCAGGCGCAGGACGGTTCGCCCTGTGGGCTGGCGCTCCGGCGCTTCACAGGAAGCCAACAGATGCAGCATGGTGCTGGGGTTCAGCCGGCGGCTCTGGATAAAGTCCGTGGCCTGTACCCGAAGGGCCTGCGCCTGCTGCCGCTTGACTTCCGGCTCCAACATTTCCGAGGAGTACAGCCGGTTGATCTCCTGGCGGGTTTCCTCTATATAAGAAAAGATCCGTTCCACCTGGCGGTAGTTGACCTGGGAGGAAGAAAACTGACTCCGGTCCAGAATCTGGGAAAACGGAAGGAATTCCTGCTTTTTCCGATTTCGGTTGTCTGTATTCTGGAAGGAGTTGACGCACTGCTGCAGGTAGTCCATGGCGGTCTCATGCCGCAGGTAGTTGACCTTCTCCGCATTGTAGTACCCTTTCTCCCGGGCCAGATAGGAGAAAAAGTAGGGCTTGATGGTTTTTCCCTCTGCATCCGTCCGCTTATATTTTTCCCGGATCTTTTTCAGCTCCGCGGCGGAGTCAATGACAAACTCCTTTTTAGCCTTGTCAATCTCAATGCCGGAGAGAATATCCAGCTGGCAGATATCCCGGTAGATGGACTGGATTTCCTCCCGGTCTGCCCCCTGGTTCATGCGGTCCCAGAGCAGGGAATTCAGCTCCTGGGAGAGGTTGACAATCTCGCCAATCTTGTTGGTGCTGGTGCGGATATCCAGATCAGCTTTTTCTTCCGGGGTAAACCGCCGCATCCGTTTCTGGGAGGTCACGTGGTTCACCGGCACCAGGAATTCTTCATAGTGGCGGCGGGCAACGGAAATCAGCTGCTCATCGTCTGTGCAGAGCAGGGCGTCCGAGTCAAAATCCGATCCGCTGTTCCGGTCCAGCACGCTCTCCCCAATGGAATTGATGCACAGAATTTCCGGCGTCAGGTTGAGATACCGGTCAATGGTCTCATCCGCCACATTTTCCGGCAGCCAAACATTGGAGAGGGTGATATGGGGGGAACGGCTGCAAAGCAGTGTTTTTCCATAGGAAAAACGGGTGCTGTGTACATGGCCGATCCCCAGTTGGGATTCCCCGTGAAAGCGGCCGATGCTGTGGAGCAGCATTTCCACCGGGTTTCCCAGAAGGGTGGAATAGTTCCCGTTCACCAGCACATGGCCCTTCCGCAGTTCCTTGACAAAAGCTCGGGTCAGATCTGTCCGGAACTGGTGATAGCTTTTGGTCTGGGAAAACTTTTCATTGAGCCCCAGCAGACGGAAGACAATGGCGTTTTTGGACAGCAGCGGCCGGGCCGGAGGCGCGGCCTCCTCCGGATCTTCCGGATCCCGGAAGAAGAAGTCGGACTCCGGAAGCCCAATGTGATAGCGCAGCACAGCCGGATCCCGTTTTAGCTGATGCAGATAAGCCAGGGAGGGGGCCAGAAAGCGCTTCATGTCCTCCCGGCTCAAATGCAGGGTGTTGAGCAGCTGGTAATGGGTGGCTACCATGCGGCCTCCAAAATAGTGGGTGGGCTTTTCAAATTTGACCACCCCAAAGGCAGGTTCCAGCTGGGCCAGCCATTCCTCCACGGAGCCGAATTTCAGATATTTGACGCTGCTGGGGGTCGTGATCAGCTTGACCTCCTCCAGGGAGCGGGCCAGGGTGAAGCCGTTGAGCTGGGAAACCTGGGTGATGCCGTTGTCCCGGAACCATTGGGTCAGGTTGGCGTTAAAGCAGCAGGACTTGAAAAAGCGGTTGCGCAGCAGCAGCATCCCCTTGTCTTGATACTTCCCAAACAGGCTTCGGTCCATCAGCGATTGGCCGTCAAAAATGTTGTTGGAGATTTCCGTGTCTGCCTCCCGGGTGGAAAGCCAGGTGCCGTCCACGGTGGTTTCCATGGCCCTCTCCCGGAATACGCTGTTCCAGTCCTCGATCAGGAGAATGTTTTCCGGACGGATTTCCAGGGTATCCAGAATGGAGGAGGTGGTCAGGGCAATGTAGGATTCCCAGGCGGCCAGATCCAGCGGCTGCCCCGGGCGCAGTTTTATGCCGCAGCACTCCCAGCGGTGCATGGCGCGGTAAAGCCTCTCATCCAGGAACAGGCATTTGCCCTGCCGGGCGGATCCGGAAGAGCGCTTGTAGCGGACATAGCGGATGCCGTCGCACAGGAATCCGTTTTCATACAGCTCCTCCCGCAGCTGGGAGACGCTGCGCTCGGTGGGCAGGCGCCCGGGCAGGTAGACGGAGCCGTCATAGGTAAACAGGCCCTCCTCCAGCGCCTCCGGGCAGGGGGCGGAGACTGGCGTGTGGGTCTGGACGCCCAGCAGCACCCCGTCCCGAAGGCAGACTCCGTCTGTAAAGGTCAGGACCTCCGGATTCCAGCCTTCCCGGACATATACGCCGGGCTTGACCGAGTTGAAGCGCTTGACGCTGAACTGAAAGGTTACATTGATTACGCGGGTGGAATACTCCTGCCCCTCCTCCCAGAATGAGAATTGTTTGTTCCGGTAGGTTTTTTCATACACCTGCCGGAGTTTGCGCAGCTCCAGGCTGTCGTCCAGTGTGCAGAGAAATTTGCGCAGCCGGTAAGTGCCGTCTTTTTGGCGGGGATGGTACCCCAGGGGATTTTCCGGCAAACGGCCGGCCAGATAGAGGTCCTTGGCCTCCAGAGACAAAATGCGGATGCTTGCGGATGGTTTTTCCATCACAATCGGTCACTCCTTTCCACTGTCTGCCGTGTTTTTCACGGAATCCAGTTACACCCGGAGGGTGTTTCTATGCTGCAAACACATGATCGGAACACACATTCGATTTTGGTAAGGAGAGTATAGCGTAGTTTCCAGAAAATGTCAAGTTACGAATATAAGACAAATGCAGTAAAAAAGAAAGTAAATCTTGCTTGACTTTTTGGCAGGAGGATGTTAGCATAAAAACAAACATATGTTCCTGCTCGCACATGGAAAGATTTTGGGAAACTGCGCCGGTAGAAAACGGTGAGAAGGAGTGGAAATGTATGAGTGCGGATAATGGAATCTATATTTTGGCCTCCGTGGATCAGTACCGAGTAGCTTACGCACAGGCTATTGAAAATCTGTACTGGTCTTGGGCAGACGGCTATTGGGATGGCAGAATGGTGCCTACCCGGGCGCTGGAAGTGTGGGGAAATCTTCCTTACACGCGGAACGCCGGCACTGCCCTGCGGGTTGCACGCCGTATGTGGAAACGGAAGGGCTTTTGTGAGAGGGGAATCTGCGTGATTCCGCTGGATGTCACCTGGCGGCGGATGGTGCGGGAAGCCAGAAAATATGCGGAGAGAGAACTGGCCTGTTTGAGGCAGGCGGTTAACCAAACGGAGGCGATGGCGGCTGACCCCAGAAGGCGGATTCTGGAACAGATACGAGATGGGAAGGTGAGCTGATAAAAAATGGGACAGGGAAACCTTCCCCTGTCCCATGCGGCAGCATATCCCAAAGCTATTTTTCTTTTTCCTCTTTTTCCTTCATATCGTCGATGATAGTCTCAATCATTTGCTTTTTCAGATATACGTCAAAGCCAAGCATGCAGACCATGGCAAAGTTCTGCAGGTATTCCCGGGACTCCTCCGGAATCTCCAGGAAGGATTTTTCCGCCAGCTGGATTTTTCCCAGGATGTCCTTATAAAACGGACGGAACATCTGGGTCTCCAGGTGGACAATATCCCGGTAAATATCCTTCAGGCTGGGCCCCTGGCCTTCGTGCTTGCCAAAATACTGCTCGTTCAGCGGCTCCAGCAGCGTCTGGATGTCGTTGATGGAGAGGATGTTCTTCAGATAGTAAATAAAGATCAGCAGTAAAAGGTGTTCCTGGCTGTACTTCTTTTTCTCGGAAGGAGGCAGCAGGTCGTTTTTTGTGTAGTTGTTGATCATGGTCTTGGTGAGAATTTTATCCTCCGGATGGCGTTTAAATTCCGCCAGCTTGTCATCCATAAAGGTGGTCACCTGATCCATGTATAAATCAATGTTGGGAAGCATGGACGGCTTGATGTAAGCCAGCTTCCCAAACTTTTCCAGCAGTTTGGTAAATTCTTCAGAATGTGCCATAGTGAATACCCCCATGGCCTCATTATATAGTATTGTAAACCAGATTACAAGCTCGGATTGCCGGAAAATGTCAGATGGATTTCTACCACCTCACTGCGGGTTCCCACCCGCATATTGGGCCCCCATACCCCGGCGCCGGAGGTGACTAGGGAGGTCATGGTTCCTTTCCTTAGAATGCCGCAGGGGTTTTCCCAGTAGGAATGGATCAGCAGGGTAAACGGCCATAGCTGGCCGTCATGAGTGTGGCCGGAGAGCACCAGGTCTGCGCCGGCCTCCTCCAACTCTGCCAGTTCTCTGGGCTGGTGGTCCAGCACCAGCAGCGGCTTTTCCGCATCCAGCCCCTGGGTCAGCTGGGCGGGAGTCAGACGAGCCGTGTCCTCGGTCTTCCGAACCCGGCTATAGTCTTTTCGGCCGGCCAGATAGAAAGAGTTGTCTATGAGAACGCTTTCGTCCTCCAGCAGCCGAATGTTGGCCGTGCCCAGAAATTCTAGCAGCCGGGTGTCTGTCTGTTCCTGCTTTCCGTCAAAGGTGAAGCCCATGAGAATCGGCTCATCCAGGTCATGGTTGCCGTAGCAGGCATAGACGCCGTAGGTGCTGCGGATGCTTCCCAGCAGGGCGGCCAGCCGCTGTGGCTCCGGAATGGCATCGTAATCGTTGTCAAAAATGTCTCCGGCCAGGCAGACCAGGTCCGGCTCCATGGCGTTGATCTGATCCACCAGCTCCTGGATGTGCCGGATGCTGGTGTTGTAGCCCAGGTGCAGGTCTGCGGCCAGGGCCACGGTCAGCTGGGAGTTTTTGCCGCCATCCTTGGAGATGGCCACCGCATACTCGGTATGGTACAGGTGGCCGGCGTGGAGGGAGCCGTACACGCTTAAGGCCAGGACCAAGGTGAGCAGTACGCCGCCGGTGGCAGCCCGGAGCCGCCGGCTCTGGAGCCGCTGCCGGGGAACCAGGCGGGTGACGGCCAGCAGAATCCGGATGCCGTCTGCCAGCAGCAGAAAGAGAATCAGATAGAGAAAGGTGCCCAGCCAGTAGTTGCCCAGAGCTTTTAAGGGAAAGTGGAGAAATGTATTCCGCAGCAGAAAAGCTGTGATGGGTGTGGTGGCTAGAAACCAGAATAGGGAGCTGGCCGGAATCCGGAACCAGTGGGATCCAAAAAAAGAAATGCAGGAGCGGGTCCATCCCAGTCCCCGGCGGAACAGATAGTAGCAGAAGAACAGATACAGAAAAACCATGGAAAATACAAGCATAGCGGCTCCTCACAGGCAGAATATTTTTCTTTCCGATCCACCGGCATCTCTGCCGGCAGAGAATTTGTCTCTCTCATCATAGCATGGAAGCCAGCGGATCACAACGGAAGGTTTTCGGAAGATTTTTTGAAGGATTTTCAGAAGATTTCCGGAAAAGAGCCATGGACAGACCCAAGGGAGTATGGTATGATGATAACAGCGGTGCCCGGCAGATTCCGGCGCCGGATCCAGAAAAAACCCGTCAGGAGGATGGAATTATGGGAATTATTCAACGGTTTTCGGATATTATGTCGGCAAACATCAATGCGTTGCTGGACAAGATGGAAGACCCGGCCAAGATGATCGACCAGTACCTGCGTAATCTGGAGGATGATCTGGGCAAGGTGAAGGCGGAGACCGCCTCCATTATGGCGGAGGAAACCCGGGCCAAGCGGGCGCTGGATGATTGTGACAAAGAGATTGCCAAAATGCAGACTTATGCGGAGAAGGCAGTGTTGGCCGGGAACGATGACGACGCCAGAAAGTTCCTAGAGAAGAAGGGGCAGCTGACAGAGAACCGGGCCAGCCTGGCGCAGACCTATGCGGCGGCGGCGGAGAATGCGGCTAAAATGAAGCAGATGCATGACAAGCTCTGCAAGGACATTGCCTCCCTCAATGCCCGCCGGGATGCGGTGAAGGCCAAGGTGGCGGTGGCCAAGACCCAGGAGCGGATCAACAAGATTGGGGCCAGCGTGGCGGGAAGCCAGGAAAACCTGTCTGCCTTTGACCGGATGGAGGCCAAGGCCAACAAGATGCTGGATGAGGCCAACGCCATGGCAGAGCTGAACCAGACGGCTGCTGACCCGGATGGCATTGACGCCCTGACGGAGAAGTATGACGCGGTGCCTACCTCTGCGGTGGATGACGAGCTGGCTGCCCTGAAGGCAAAGCTGGGGAAATAAAATGGGACTGTTCGGCGGCCCCACGGTGATTGAGTGGGAAGAATTTGACAGCGAAACTATTTTTTGGAAGTGGCCGGACACAGAAATTAAGAAGGGCAGCCGCCTGGTCATCCGGGCAGGACAGGACGCAGTGTTCCTGGTGGACGGGAAGCTGGACGGCATTTTTCAGGATGAGGGAAGCTATGATATTGAGTCGGACATTGTGCCGGTGCTTTCCACGCTGAAGAACTTCCGGTTCGGCATCCGCTCGGCTCTCCGGGCGGAAGTGCTGTTTGTGAATACCAAGGATTTTACGGTCAAATGGGGAACCCGGGGCGCCATCACCATCCCGGTGGAGGGGCTGCCCGGGGGGCTTCCCATCCGGGCCTTTGGAACGTTCCAGTGCCGGGTCTGCGATTACATTGCGCTGATTGACCAGGTGGCCGGCGTTCGCCAGCGGTACACCATCCAGGATGTGCGGGAGCGGGTGGCGGCCTGCCTGGACCCGCTGCTGATGAAGTGGGTGGTGCAGGAAGGGAAAGATATTTTCCACCTGCAGGCCAGCTCCGCGGAGATCGCCAAGGGAATCTGCGAGGATCTGGATATGCAGATGCGGGACATTGGCATGGCCATTGATGAGTTTTATATCCAGAACGTATCCTACCCGGAGGAGGTTCAGGAGCTGGCCCGGCAGGCGATCCGGCAGAATTTTGCCGGGAAAGGAGCGGCGGCTGCGGCTTCTTCCGGTGCAGGGCCCAACTTCTGTCCCAACTGCGGGGCGGCGGCAAACGGCGCCAATTTCTGCCCCAATTGCGGCCAGAAGCTGCGGGGCTAGAAGGGGCGGTTCCGGAAAGACGCATAAGAACGGCTGAATGGGAAAGAGGAAAGCAGAGTTTCGCTTGCGAAACTCTGTTTTTGCCGTGGAATGCGGCGGATGACCGTGAAATGCGGCGGACGGCTGGGTGTGCGGCAGATCCGTTGGGCCCCGGCGGAAAAAGAGAGGAAAGATAAAGGAGAAGATTGATGAGCACCATTTACGATACATTGAATGACCGGCAGCGGGAGGCGGTGTTTGCCACCGAAGGGCCGGTTTTGATTCTAGCCGGGGCCGGCTCCGGCAAAACCCGGGCCCTGACCCACCGGATTGCCTATCTGATCCATGAAAAGAATGTGGCCCCCTGGAATATCCTGGCCATCACCTTTACCAACAAGGCGGCGGCGGAGATGCGGGAGCGGGTGGACGGCCTGGTGGGCGAGGGGGCCAGCCAGGTCTGGGTTTCCACCTTCCATTCCATGTGCGTGCGGATTCTCCGGCGTTACGGGGACCTGCTGGGCTACACCAACAATTTCAGCATTTACGATGGGGATGACCAGAAAACCCTGATGAAGCAGGTCTTAAAGAAGCTGGATGTGGATCCCAAGATCTACAAGGAAAAAGCCATGCTGGGCCAGATTTCCTGGGCCAAGAACGAGCTGGTCTCCCCGGAGGCCTTTGAGAAGGAGGCGGCGGGGGATTTCCGGAAAACCCGGATTTCCGACATCTACAGCGAGTACCAGAAGCAGCTGAAGCAGAACAACGCCATGGATTTTGACGACCTGCTGGTGAAGACGGTGGAGCTGTTTCAGAGTGAGCCGGACGTGCTGGCCTATTACCAGCAGCGGTTCCGGTACATTATGGTGGACGAGTACCAGGACACCAACACCGCCCAGTTCCGGCTGCTGTCCCTGCTGGCGGCCTCCCACAAGAACCTGTGCGTGGTGGGAGACGATGACCAGTCCATCTACAAATTCCGGGGAGCCAATATCCAGAATATCCTGAGCTTTGAGGAGACCTTCCCCGGCGCCAAGGTGATCCGCCTGGAGCAGAACTACCGCTCCACCAAGAACATTCTGCAGGTGGCCAACCAGGTGATTCAGAATAACCAGGAAAGAAAAGAGAAATCCCTCTGGACGGAGAACGAGGAGGGGCCCAAGGTTTCCCTGCGCCGGTATGACACCGCTTATGATGAGGCGGAGGGCATTGTGAAGGATATTCTGAAGCACCAGGATACCTACCCCTTTGGCCAGTGTGCCGTGCTCTACCGGACCAACGCCCAGTCCCGTATTCTAGAGGAAAAATGTGTGGCCCACAACCTGCCTTACCGGCTGGTGGGCGGTATCAACTTCTATCAGCGCAAAGAAATCAAAGATCTGCTGTGTTATCTGAAGACGGTAGACAATGGGCAAGATGACCTGGCAGTACAGCGAATCATCAACGTGCCCCGGCGGGGGATTGGCCAGACCTCCATCAACAAGGTGGCGGCCTATGCCGGGGATCAGGGCCTTTCCTTCTATGAGGCGCTGGAACAGGCGGAGAATATTTCCTCCCTGGGGAAGGCATCGGTTAAAATTCAGGAGTTTGTCCGGCAGATCCAGACCTTCCGCAGCCAGGCGGACTTTATGACGGTGAAGGATCTGTTGGAGACTATTCTGGATGCCACCGGTTACCGGAAGGAGCTGGAGGCGGAGGAGACTATAGAGGCCCAGACCCGGCTGGAGAATATCCAGGAGCTGGTCAACAAGGCGGCGGAGCTGAAGGATGACCCGGAGGACACCGGGGCCCTGGGCCGTTTCCTGGAGGAGGTGGCGCTGGTGGCCGAGGTGGACAGCCTGGACGACCAGGAAAACCGGGTGGTGCTGATGACCCTCCACAGCGCCAAGGGCCTGGAGTTCCCCCGGGTGTACCTGAGCGGTATGGAGGACGGCCTGTTCCCCAGCAGCCTTTCTATTTTCTCCGACGACCCTTCGGACCTGGAGGAGGAGCGGCGCCTCTGCTACGTGGGCATCACCCGGGCCATGAAGGAGCTGACCCTGACCTCCGCCCGGCAGCGGATGGTCAACGGGGAAACGCGGATGAGCCGGGTTTCCCGGTTTGTGGAGGAGATTCCCAAGTCCCTGCTGGCCGGGGAGGGACGGCCGGCGGCAAAGGGCAGCACGGGCCCGGCGGCGCTGGAGAAGGGCCACGGGGGGACCTACCGGCCCAAGCCGGTGGTGCTCACCTCCCAGACCACGGCTGCCTACATGGGCAAGCAGTTTTCTATGGAAAAAACTTCCAGCCTGGATTACGGCAAGGGGGATCGGGTGCGCCATGTGAAATTTGGCGAGGGCACGGTGCTGGAGGTGGAGAACGGCAAGCGGGACTTTGAGGTGACGGTCCAGTTTGACCGGGTGGGCGTGAAAAAGCTCTTTGCCTCCTTTGCCAAGCTGGTAAAGGTCTGATGGCGTTAAAAAAAGAAAATATTTGGAAAATTTAATCAGGCTTTTATAGTAAAATTTTCTGAAAGATGGTATACTATCTCTATATAAAAGGGGTCGTGTGAAAAAGGAGATGCCTTTTATAAATCGATCCAGGAAAGGGTGAATAGGTACCATGGGAAAAGTAGAAGAAATGCTGGCGGCCAGTAAGTTGAACAGCCTTCTGCACCGGCAGGAGGAGGAACAGAAGACCAAAAAGACGGTCTGCACGATTCTGGCAATCGTAGGAATTGTGACCGTGGTGGCGGCAATCGCTTACGGCGTATACCGCTTCTTTATCAAAGATGATTTCGATGAGTTTGACGATGACATCTACTTTGATGATGAGGACGCGGACGAGTTCTTTGACGATGAGGAGGAGGAGGCCCCTCAGGAGAAGAAGGATTCGGAGGAGTAAGCTGAGAGACAGACAGCGGGCTGCTGCAGCAATGCGGCGGCCCCTTTTTCTGCCCTTAGAGGGCACACGCCTGCATGAGGCGGGCAGGCCGGCGCGGCCCTTTCCCGGAAGGGATGGGCCTGCGGAAGGAAAAGACCGAGACAGGGGAGGATACCCATGAAAAAAGGAACCGTAGTGGAAGGCCGGGTGGAACGGCTGAATTTCCCCAACAAGGGGATTCTGACGGTGGAAGGCCGGAAGATGACCGTAAAAAATGTGCTGCCGGGCCAGCGGATTGCGGCGGTGGTGACCAAGGGCGGGGAGCGGCGGCTGGAAGGCCGCCTGCAGCAGGTACTGGAGCCGGCGCCGGAGGAGCGGGAATCCCCCTGCCCCCATTTTGGAAGCTGCGGCGGCTGTGCCTATCAGACCCTGCCCTACCCGGCACAGCTGCAGTTAAAAGAAAACCAGGTGCGGAGCCTGCTGTCACCGGTGCTGGGGGAAGATTTTCCCTTTGAGGGAATCCTCCCCAGCCCCCGCAGCGCGGAGTACCGGAACAAAATGGAGTTCTCCTTTGGGGATGAGACCAAGGGAGGCCCCATGACCCTGGGCCTCCACCGCCGGGGCAGCTTTTACGATATTGTCACCGTGGACGGCTGCCGGATTGTGGACCCGGACTACCGGCGGATTCTCCGGGCGGTGCTGGACTACTTTGCGGAAGAGCAGGTGCCCTTTTATCAGAAAATGCAGCGCCAGGGCATTCTGCGCCATCTGGTGGTCCGCAAGGGGTGGAAGACCGGGGAAATTCTGATTCTTCTGGTGACAGCCCCCGGGTATGCGGTGGAGGAGGAATTTGTCTCCCGGCTGCTGGCCCTGCCTCTGGAGGGCGCCATTGCCGGCATTCTCCACGGGGAAAACGGCAGTGTGGCGGATGTGGTCCGGTGTGACGCCCTGCACCTGCTGTACGGACAGGATTATTTTTACGAGGAACTGCTGGGGCTCCGGTTCCGGATTACGCCCTTCTCCTTCTTCCAGACCAACTCGGCGGGGGCGGAGGTGCTGTACCAGACGGCCCGGGAGTTTCTGGGGGAGATCCGGGGCGGCACGGTGTTTGACCTGTACAGCGGCACCGGTACCATTGCCCAGATGCTGGCGCCGGTGGCGGAGCAGGTGATTGGCGTGGAGATTGTGGAGGAGGCGGTGGAGGCCGCCCGGAAGAACGCGGAGGAAAACGGCCTGGCCAACTGCCGGTTTCTGGCCGGGGATGTGCTGAAGGTGCTGGATACCCTGGAGGAAAAGCCCCGGTGGATGGTGCTGGACCCGCCCCGGGAGGGCATCCACCCCAAGGCTCTGGGGAAGATCCTTTCCTACGGTGTGGAGCGGATGGTCTACATCAGCTGCAAGCCCACCTCCCTGGCCCGGGATCTGGAGGCGTTTCTGGCCGCCGGCTACCGGGCGGAGCGGGTCAAGTGCGTGGATATGTTCCCCGGCACCCGGGGGATTGAGACGGTGGTTTCGCTATGTAGAGAAACTCACCAGGAATAATGGTAAGGTAAAATGGGGTTAAAAATTGATGAAAGGTGGAACGGCCATGCAGGAGCGTTATATCCGGAACCTGGGCCCCCTCACGGAAGAGGAGTGCCTGCTGCTACAAAAACGCAAGGTGTTTCTGGCCGGTTGCGGCGGACTGGGGGGATACCTTCTGGAGCACCTGCTTCGGGCGGGTGTGGGGACAATCACAGTCTGTGACGGGGATACGTTTGTCCCCAGCAATCTGAACCGCCAGCTTCTGGCCGACAGCACGAACCTGGGCCGCTCCAAGGCGGAAGCGGCCCGGGCCCGGGCCGCTCTGGTGAACCCGGAGGTCACGGTGCATGTCGCTCCCTGCTTTCTCACAGCGGACAACGCGGCTGGCCTGCTCGCCGGCCACGATCTGGCGCTGGACGCTTTGGACAGTCCGGCGGCCCGGCGGATTCTGGCCCAAGCCTGCCGTCAGGCTGGTATCCCTCTGGTCCATGGGGCCATCCGGGGCTGGTATGCCCAAGCGGCGGTGGTCCTCCCGGAGAGCGGCCTCATGGAGCAGCTCTATCCGGCCGATACCCCTGCCCATGGGGATCCGGGAAGCCTCTCTCCAACGGCAGGGCTGTGCGCGGCCGTCCAGGCCGCTGAGGCGCTCAAAGTCCTGTGCGGCCGCCCCAGCCCTCTGGCCGGACGGCTGATGTGGATGGACCTGCTGGAACAGGAGTATCAGATTGTCCCGCTCGGTCCGGGGGCCTTTAAATGAAAATAGTCCAGCACAAAGGCGCGAAGGGCGTGACCGACTGGGGAGAGGCGTTTCTCCCGCTTGAAGCAGAGCATTAAGCGGCGGCGGAATTTGTCCCACCGGATGGGAAGCAGGCGGAGCGCCGGATCAGCCCGATAAGGGCCAGCGCAGCCTTCTGGAACGAAGCCCAGGCCCACACCGGCCGCCACCAGCTGCCGGTGCTGTTCCCGGTCATCGGTGACGCAGGCGGCGCGCAGCCCCAGGTTGAGCCCGGCGCAGAGGTCGTAGGGATCCGCCATCCCCATCTGCCCGCGGCGGAGCAAGACAAAGGGCTGTCCCGCCAGATCTTTTGGCAGGACCCCGGCGCGCTCCGCCAGAGGGTGAGCGGCTGCTATGGCCAGCAGATACCGCTCCTCCCGGAGCAGGATCCCTCGAAACCGTTGATACTCCCCGGTGTCGGGACATAGAAGCATGTCATATTGATTGATGTCCAGCGTCTCCTTCGCTTCAATCGAACAGTCCAGGTCCAGCGTGGTATGCGGGTGGGCGGCAGAGAAAGCAGCCAGGCAGGCGGAAACCGGCTCATCCGGACCGCACAGCCCAACGGAGAGCCGGGCGCCTTCCTCGCCGGCATAGGTGTGCAGCTGGGACAGGGCGCCGTCCAGCTCCCGCAGGACCACCTGAATGCTGGAAAGAAGCCGGCTGCCCGGTTCATTCAGCACGACCCGCCTTCCCTGGCGGAAGAACAGGGGGGTACCCAGCTCCGCTTCCAGCCGGGCGATGCTCCGGGACAGGGAGGGCTGGCTGATATGAAGCGCCTCAGCCGCCTTGGAAAGATTCTGCAGCTGAGCCGCGGCGACAAAATACCGCATCTGATCAAGGGTCATAGCGTACTCTACTCCTACACGCAGGAAAAAGGCCCGGTGGGATTTGGCTGAATCATAGCCTGAAGGAATAAGCAAATGGATCGAATATAAGTTCGATATTCCGCAGAATCCCAGTATTCACGGCCTTTCCTTTTGGCTTAATAGACAAAAAACACATTGTTAAACAGCTTTACTTTTAGAAATTATAGAATAATTCATGTCTAAAATCAATATCCAATTTGCCTTTATAGGATTTACATGACTTCACCTGCCCTGTAAAATAAAACTGAGACAACACAAGTACAGGAGTCATCGCTCCCCGGCCGGTTTGGGGAAGAAAAATAGGATAGGAGGTGAGTCCCTGTCCGGGGGACAGGGAGAAAGACTATGAAGCAATTGATCGTCAGACCCGAGAAGTGCATCGGCTGCCGCACATGCGAGTTGGTGTGCTCCTTCGGGCACTATCAGCAGTTCAGCCCTCGCCTGGCCAATATCACGGTGCTGGAATACGAGGCGGCCACCCTGGCGGTACCGGTGGTGTGCCAGCAGTGTGAGGATGCCAGCTGCATGAAGGTCTGTCCCGTCCATGCCATCAGCCGGAATGAGGACGGCGTTGTGACCATCCATTATGAGCGGTGCATCGGCTGCAAACTCTGTACCAGCGCCTGCGCCCTGGGCAACATGTCCTACTCCCCCCGGCTGCGGAGGGTCTTCAAGTGTGACCAGTGCGGCGGGGATCCCAAGTGTGTGCGCTACTGCCCCGGCGGCGCTTTGGCTTATGAGGACGCGGACCGCCTGGACCCGCGCAAAAAACGGACGGCGGACAAGATTGTGGCGGCCATGGGAATGGAGGTGTGAGATATGGGTAACGGATATGTGGGAACCATCCTGCGGGTCAACCTGGCCAAGGGAACCATCGTCAAGGAGCCACTGAACCAAAAGAGCGCCGAGGAATATGTGGGCGCCCGGGGGCTGGGCACCAAATATTACTGTGACGAGTGCGATCCCAACTGTGATCCTCTGGGACCGGACAACAAGCTGATCTTTATGACCGGCCCTCTCACCGGCACCTGCGCCACCTCCTCCGGCCGCTACAACGCGGTGGCCAAAGCTCCCCTCACCGGGACCATTGGCGCAGCAAACTCCGGCGGTCACTTCGGGCCCGAACTCAAATTCGCTGGGTATGACGGCATCATCTTCGAGGATGTATCCGACCACCCGGTCTATCTGTACATCAACGACGGCACGGTAGAACTCCGTGACGCCTCTCACTTATGGGGCAAGGACGTGTTTGAGACGACGGATACCCTGCTCCAGGAACTGGGGGACGAGTTTCGGATTGCCTGCATCGCCCCCACCGGGGAGAACGGATGCCTCTTTGCCGGGATTATGAACGATAAGCACCGGGCCGCTGGCCGGGGCGGTATTGGCGCGGTGATGGGCTCCAAAAAACTCAAGGCCGTGGCGGTCCGGGGTACCGGCTCGATCACGGTGGCCCGGCCGGAGACCTTCTTCCAGACCTGCATGAATGCCCGGGAGAAGCTCAAGGCCCATCCGGTCACCGGCGCCGGCCTTTCCGCCTACGGCACCCAGATCCTGGTGAACATCGTCAACGCCTCCGGCGGCCTGCCGCTGCGCAACGGCCGGGATGGATCGGTTTTTGACCAGGCGGACGACATCTCCGGTGAGACCCTGGCCGCCAAGTACCTGGTGCGGAACAAGGGGTGCTTTGGCTGCTCCATCGGCTGTGGCCGTGCGGTTGAAATCAAGGACGGTCCCTTCAAGTCCAAGGGCGAGGGTCCTGAGTACGAGGCGGGCTGGTCTTTCGGCGCTGACTGCGGCATCAACGATTTGGCCGCAGTGTGCGATGCTAACTTCCTCTGCAATCAGTACGGCATTGACCCGATTACCATGGGTTCTACCATAGCCTGCGCCATGGAACTCTATGAAATGGGCGCTATCCCCCAGGAGGATATCGGTTTTCCCCTGCGCTTCGGGGATGCCGCGGCCATGGTGAAGGCTGTGGAGATGACCTGTAAGGGCGAAGGCTTCGGCAAGATCATGGGCCTTGGGTCCTACCGCATGGCGGAGAAATACGGCCATCCGGAACTGTCCATGTCTGTGAAGAAGCAAGAAGTACCTGCCTATGACGGCCGCGCGATCCAGGGCATCGGCCTGGAGTACGCCACCTCCAACCGGGGCGGCTGCCATGTCCGGGGCTATATGATCTCCCCGGAAGTGCTGGGCCTGCCGGTGAAGATGGACCCCCTGGTCACCGAGGGCAAGGCCGGAATGCTCAAGACCTTCCAGGATCTGACGGCCCTGGTGGATGCCACAGGCATTTGCCTGTTCACCACCTTCGCCATCGGCCTGCCGGAGGTGGCTGCCCAGTACCGGGAGGCTGTGGGAAGCAATGAGAGCGATGAGGAGATCCTCCTCAAGGGCGAGCGGATCTGGAACCTGGAGAAGCAGTTCAACATTGCTGCGGGGGTGGAGAAGGATACCCTGCCGCCCCGTCTGCTACGGGAAAAACTGCCCAGCGGCCCGGCGGAGGGGAAGGTCAACGACTTGTACACCATGCTCTCGGAGTACTACGCCGTCCGCGGTTGGACGGCGGAGGGCATCCCCACACCGGAAAAACTGGAACAACTGCATCTACAATAAGCGTACTGTCCGGGCCGGGAAATTTTCCCGGCCCGGTTGGGAGAGGGACTTTACATGACTGTTCGGTTTTTTGCGTATCTTCGGGAAACAAAATACGCGGGCTGCAAGGAGATGGCCTGCCCCGCGCCGGAGACGGTGGCCAAACTGGGTGAGGAACTGAGCCAGCGATTCGGCCAAGCTTTCCGGGAGGAATTTTTCTCCCCAGAGGGAAACGCCCTGGGGGAGCGGGTGATTGTCATGGTTAACGGGCGGCGGATCGAGTTCCTCCAGGGGCTGGATACTCCCTTGGCAGACCGGGACACGGTGCAGATCTTCCCGGTGGTGGCCGGGGGCTGAACGGGTGCCCGGTACGCGGCAGCGACAGCGTATCAGTAAAAAAGAAAGGCGGTGAGGCCGGTGCAAATCGATCTGCAGGGAATTGCGGATATCCTGCACAGCTATCCGGCACAGCAGCGCTACAGCCTGGCGATCCTTCAGGACATGCAGCGCCGTTTCAATTATATTCCACGGGAGGGGATGGAGGCCTTGGCGGAGTATCTGGACTGTCCCCTGTCTAGCCTATACGCCATGGCCACTTTCTATAAGGCTTTGAGCCTCAAGCCCAAGGGCCGTCACATCATCAAACTCTGCGACGGCACAGCTTGCCATATCCGTGGGTCCGTGAACCTGGTGGGCGGCGTGGAGCGCCTGCTGGGGATCCAAGCGGGAGAGACCTCCGCGGACGGACAGTTCTCCCTGGAACTGGTCAACTGCCTGGGCTCCTGCGCACTGGCCCCGGTGATGGTGGTGGACGATACCTACTACGGTAAGGTGACCATGGAGCGCCTGCCGGAGATCTTGGCGCGGTACAGAAAGGAGGGGCAGTCTTGAGCAAGACAATCTTGGTCTGCTGCGGAACCGGCTGTCTGGCCAACGGCAGCAAAAAGGTGGCCGAGGCCTTCCGGGAACTCTTGGCTGGCACGGACCATCCGGTGGAGTGTGTGGTCAAGGAGACCGGCTGCAACGGCTTCTGCGAGAATGGCCCTCTGGTCCAAATCCTGCCCGACGATATCACCTATTACAAGGTCCAGGTGAAGGACGTGGAGGAGATTGTGGAAAAGACCATCCGGACCGGTGAGCCGGTGGAGCGTCTCCTCTACAAAAACGATGCGGGACAGCGGGTGCGCAGCCAGCATGAAAACCCCTTCTACGCCTCCCAGAAGAAGGTGGCTCTGCGGAATATCGGCAAAATAGAACCTTCCAGTGTAGAGGAGTACGTGGCCCACGGGGGCTACCGCGCGCTGAAAAAGGCTCTGTCCATGACGGGCGAGGAGATTGTCCGGGAGGTGGAGGCTTCCGGCCTCCGGGGGCGCGGCGGCGCCGGTTTTCCCACCGGGACCAAATGGCGCTCGGCCATGGTGCTGGACCGCTTCCCCAAATATGTGGCCTGCAACGGGGATGAGGGCGATCCCGGTGCCTTTATGGACCGCTCCATCCTGGAGGGCGACCCTCACAGCGTCCTGGAGGGCATGGCCATCTGTGCCCTGGCCATTGGGGCAGAGGAGGGCTTCCTCTATATCCGGGACGAGTACGGCCTGGCGGTCCACAACGTGCAGATGGCCATTGAACAGGCAGAGGCCAAGGGCATCCTGGGCGAGCGCATCCTGGGATCGGACCGGCGGCTGAAGCTCAGCGTGGTCCGGGGCGGCGGCGCGTTCGTCTGCGGAGAATCCACCGCCTTGATGGCCTCCATCGAGGGCCGGGTGGGGGAGCCCCGCGCCAAATATATCCGCTCGGTCCAGCGGGGGTTATGGGACTGCCCCACGGTGCTCAACAATGTGGAGACCCTGGCTAACGTGCCGGTGATCCTGGACCGGGGCGGGGCAGAATTTGCCAAACTGGGTACCGAAGGCTCCAAGGGCACAAAGGTCTTCGCCATGGTGGGCAAGGTCAAGCGCACCGGCCTGGTGGAGGTCCCCATGGGCGCCACCTTACGCCACCTGATCTATGACATCGGCGGCGGTGTCAAGGGCAACCGCCCCTTCAAGGCCGTCCAGACCGGCGGCCCCTCCGGCGGCTGTATCCCGGTGGATATGCTGGATCTGCCCGTGGACTTTGACACGCTGAAGGCCCGGGGCGCCATGATGGGTTCCGGCGGCATGATTGTCATGGACGACCGCAGCTGCATGGTGGAGGTGGCACGTTATTACATCAAATTCCTCTCGGAGGAATCCTGCGGCAAGTGCACCCCCTGCCGGGAAGGGCTGCGGCATATGCTGGCCATCCTCACGGATATCTGTGAGGGCCGGGGGCAGGAGAGCGACCTGGAGCTGCTGGAGCAGATCTGCGGTACGCTGGAGGATGCATCCCTCTGCGCCCTGGGGAAATCCGCCCCGAATCCGGTGCGGACGACTCTGAAATATTTTCGGGACGAGTATCAGGCTCATATCAAGGAGCACCGTTGTCCCGCGGGTGTCTGTACAGCGTTAACCCGCTTTGAGATCAACTCGGACAAGTGCGTGGGCTGCGGCGCCTGCCAGCGGGCCTGCCCTGCCGGCGTAATCTCCGGCAAGGTCAAGGAGCCCCATGTCATCGACAATTCCCGCTGCATCGTCTGTGGTAGCTGCCGGGAAGCCTGCCGGTTCGACGCGGTGAAGGCAAAAGGGAGGGCCGAGCTATGAATATTACCATCAATGGCAAGAACTGCGCCTGTGAGAAAGGGGAGTTCCTTCTGGAGGTCGCCCGGCGCAATGGGATCCAGATTCCCACGCTCTGCCACCACCCTGCTCTGGCCGGTCAGGGCTGCTGCCGGGTTTGCGTTGTGGAGGTGGACGAGGGGCGTGGCCCAAAGATTGTGGTTTCCTGCGTCTACCCCATCCAGCGAGAGTGTACTGTGGAGACGGAAAGCGAACGGGCCCGCAGGGAGCGGGGTATGGTTCTAACCCTGCTGCGCAAGCGCGCACCGGACAGCCAACGGATCGCCGATTTATGCCGGCTCTACAAAGCACCGGAATTCCCGCGCCTTACGGCGGCGGAGACGGGCAAGTGTATCCTGTGCGGACTGTGTGTCCGGGCCTGTGCGAAGCTGGGCGTGGGAGCTATCTCCACGGTCAACCGCGGCGTACTTAAGGAGATTGCCACTCCCTACAACGAGGCAAGCCCTGTGTGCGTGGGCTGCGGCGCCTGCGCCAGCGTTTGCCCCACCCAGGCGATCCCCATTGCGGAGACGGAGGATACCAGAACCATTTGGGGCAAAACATTCCAGCTGGTCCATTGCACCCATTGCGGAAGCGTGATCGGCACCCGTGAGGAATTGGAAATAGCCGCCAGGCGGTCCGGCCAGGAACCGGAGATGCTTTGCGAGCGATGCCGGAAAGGTGCTGCCGCGCGGGTTCTGGCGGATGTCTATGGAGATTGAGTCCAGATCTACCCTAATGAAATCATGGGCAAGATCCTTTCGAATCACAATGGGCAGAGAGATTCTGTTTATAAATATAAATATTTGGTGGTATTGATTCAAATTTGTGATAAAATGGCAGATGGAATTTCCCCTTTTATCGGCGACCGATGAGACGGCAGTTTCACGGGCCAGGAGGAGTCGGCCATGGAATTAAAACAACTGGAATACTTCCGCAAGATTGCCGATACCGGCAGCATCAACGAGGCGGCCCGGCACCTGAACATGTCTCAGCCGCCGCTGAGCTATCAGCTGCGGCAGCTGGAGAGCGAGCTGCAGGTAAAACTGTTTGAACGGACCAGCCAGGGGGTGGTGCTGACGGAGGCGGGGAAGCTGCTGTATGAGCGGTCCGGCAGCCTGCTGAACTACGCCCACTCGGCGGCCCAGGAGGTTTCCCAGACCGGAAAGAAGCGGACCCTGCGCATTGGCGTCACCCCCACCACTGCCGAGGTGATGATGCCCTATTTCATTGAATTTGCCCGGGCCTGCCCGGATGTGAATTTTGAGATCCGGGACGGCATTACCTTTGATCTGTACAACGACCTGCTGGAGGGGATCATAGATGTCTCCGTGGTGCGGACGCCGCTGCGTCTGGACGATGTGGAGTCACGGATTCTGCGGACGGAGCCTATGGTGGCGGTCTCCTCCTTGCAGCTGCGGGCGGAGGGGGAGGAGAAGGTGGGCCTGGCCGATCTGGAGCAAACGCCCCTGGTGCTCTACCGGCGCTATGAAAAGCTGATTTTGGACGCCTTTCGCAGCCGGAATCTGGATCCGGATGTGTTCTGTATCTGTGATGACGCCCGGGATGCCCTGCTTTGGGCCCGGGCCGGGCTGGCCACCGCTATCTTCCCCCAGTCCATGGAAACCCTCTGCGATGGCCTGCGGATCCAGACGCTGCGGGAGAAGGAGCTGGTCACCAACATTGCCCTGATCTGGAAAAGGGGGCGGGTACTGCCGGCGGCAGCCCGGGAATTCCTGGACATGCAGCCTTTCTAGGAATCCGCCGGAACAGCTGGAAACCTGCTGGAAAGCGCGGGCAGTTGCCTGGCTGCCGATTCCGGATATGCAAAATAAAATTTGTATTACAGCGTGATAAAAACAATATTATTTATATTGCCGAACCTGTGCTACAATGAAGGGCGGGCGGACGGAACGTCCGGCCAGGAAGGAGAAAAGATGAGCGACCCAAAGCAAAACAATGATTCCCTTCTGCGCCTGTACCTGACCTTCTTCAAAATGGGGCTGGTGACGTTTGGCGGCGGCTACGCTATGCTGCCGATCCTGGAACGTGAGGTGGTGGAAAAGTACCGGTGGGCAGACAAAGAAAAAGTTCTGGATTACTACGCGGTGAGCCAAGGGCTGCCGGGTATTATTGCGGTGAACGTGGCAGTGTTCATTGGGTATCACCGAAAAAAAGTACCGGGAGGCGTGGCAGCGGCTTTTGGGGTGGTTTCCCCGTGCATTATTATCATTACCCTTATTGCGGCATGCCTGCAAAATTTTCAGAATAACCCGTATGTGCAGCACGCCCTGGGCGGCATTTCCGTCTGCGTCTGCGCCCTGATTGCCAGCACCCTGCTGGGCCTCTGGAAAAAAAGCGTCAAGGATGCCACCGGGCTGGTGATCTTTCTGGTTGTGTCGGCCCT
>CAJFTW010000076.1 GCA_904420025.1 Candidatus Pseudolachnospira avium | reverse complement strand
TCCAACCCTTTGAGGATTGCTGCACCATCTTTGTGGCCAAGCATCCGGTGACCAAGCCCAATCTGAACATCATCCGCCGGTCGGAGACCCGGCTGACCCAGGCAGACAGTTTGATGGCCCGGGCCCTGGAGACCGTGGAGGTGATCCGGGTAGGGGAGGAGGCATAGACGGCCCGGCCTACTTGCTCATACAGGTTAGCGTCGCTAAAGCATAAGCGGGCTAGCCTGCAAGCAGTCTGCCCGCTATGCTTTGCGACCGGGCTTTCAGCGTAAAAAACGGGGGCTCCTCTGCGGAACCCCCGATGGATCGTGTGCGTATGCAGTAATTTCTCAGCCCTTGTAGAGGTAGGGATCCAGAGACTTCATGATCTCATCCATATTGGCATCCGAGTGGATGTTCAGGGTGATGGGCTTGGAGAGATCCAGGCTGAAGATTCCCATGATGGATTTGGCGTCAATGACATAACGGCCGGAAATCAGGTCGAAATCACTGGGAAAGTGAGTAATATCGCTGACAAAGCTCTTGACCTTGTCGATGGAATCCAGGACAATCTGTACGGTTGTCATAAGCAAGTTCCCCTTTCTTTCTATGTCACGGGTGCGGAGCAGCTAAGGCCCCGAATAGCACAGGCAAAGCCTGCTTTCAGCTATTATAGTAGACCGGCCATGGAGAAAAGTCAAGTATTCGGAGTGACAAAACTATGAAAAAAATCGCGTTTCACAACCTGGGCTGTAAGGTCAATGCTTACGAGACGGAGGCCATGCTGCAGCAGATGGAGAGCCGGGGCTACCAGGTGGTCCCCTTTGAGGAGAAGGCGGATGTCTATGTGGTCAATACCTGCTCGGTGACCAACATGGCGGACCGGAAATCCCGGCAGATGCTGCACCGGGCCAGGAAGCGGAATCCGGAGGCGCTGGTGGTGGCGGTGGGCTGTTATGCCCAGGCGGATCCGGACCGGGTGCTGGCGGACGGCGCCGTGGACCTGGTGGTGGGGAATGACCAAAAAGGGCGGCTGGCAGAGCTGATTGAGGCCCGGACCAGCTCCCTGGTGGAGATCGGCGCGGTGCGGGAGTATGAAGAGCTGCGTGTGGCGGACAGCCAGGAGCACACCCGGGCTTTCCTGAAAATCCAGGATGGCTGCAACCAGTTCTGCAGTTACTGCCTGATCCCCTACCTGCGGGGCAGGGTCCGGAGCCGCCGTCCAGAGGAGGTGGTGGCGGAGGCCCGGCGCCTGGCGGAGAAGGGGTTCCGGGAGGTGGTACTCACAGGTATCCATCTCAGCTCCTATGGCCAAAGGCCAGACGCCAGCCAAAGGCCGGACGCTGGCCAGGAGGCGGGAGCCGCCGTTCCGGATATTCTCCGGGAGGAGGCCGGTGAACCACTGCTGCATCTGATTCAGGAGCTGTCCGGTGTGGAGGGCATTGCCCGGATCCGCCTGGGTTCCCTGGAGCCTAGGATCGTCACGGAGCACTTTGCGGAAGCGCTGGCGGCCAACTCCAAGATCTGCCCCCACTTCCACCTCTCGCTCCAGAGCGGCTGCAACGCCACCCTGGGACGGATGAATCGGCATTACACCACCGGGGAATACTATGAAAAATGTCAGCTGTTGCGCCGCGTGTTTGCGCATCCGGCCATCACCACGGATGTGATTGTGGGCTTCCCGGGGGAAACGGAGGAGGAGTTTGAGGAGACTTGCCGCTTCCTGGAGCAGGTGCGGTTTTATGAGACCCATGTGTTCAAGTATTCCCGGCGCAAGGGCACCCGGGCGGACCGGATGCCGGACCAGGTGCCGGAGGAGGTCAAGGCCCGGAGGAGCAGCGTGCTGCTGGCCATGACGGAGCGCCATTCGGCGGAATTCCGGCAGTATTACCGGGGAAGGCAGGAGGAAATCCTCCTGGAACAGGAGGTCACTGTCCAGGGGCAGAGGATGTACGAGGGCTATACCCGGGAATATGTGAAAGGCTTTGTCCCGGCGGAGGGGCACCGGCCGGGGGAGCTGGCATTGGCGGAGCTGTAGGCGGCGGCCGCCGGCAGTGTCCCGTCTGAAAATCCATACTTTTTTCAGGAAGCGGGAAAGTTCTCTTGCTTCTTTGTCAAAAGTGTATTAGAATAAATGGGAAAGCGAAATTTCGGCGGAAGCCAAAAGGGGCACAGCAATATGGCAGATTTACAGAGAACCCAGAGCTTTGTTACGGTACAGGAAAAGAAGATAGAGGTGCGGGAAGTACTGGAGCGTGTATACCAGGCTCTCACGGAGAAGGGCTACAATCCGGTGAACCAGATTGTGGGCTACATTATGTCCGGGGATCCCACCTACATCACCAGCTATGCCGGTGCCCGCAATCTGATTTCCAAGGTGGAGCGGGATGAGATCCTGGAAGAACTGATGCGGGTCTATATCCAGACCATGGAAAAGAAGTATTGAGCAAGGCCATGCGGATACTGGGATTGGATTATGGAAGCGTGACCGTAGGGGTGGCAGTCTGCGACCCCCTGGGCATTACAGCCCAGGGGCTGGAGACCATCACACGGCCTGCGGAAAATAAGCTGCGCCGGACGCTGGCCCGGATTGCGGAGCTGGCGGATATTTATCAGGTGGAAAAAATTGTGTTGGGATTCCCCAAGAATATGAACAACACAGTGGGAGAACGGGGTGAGAAAACGCTGGAGTTTCAAGCACAGCTGGAACGCCGGACCGGTCTCCCCGTTATTTTGTGGGACGAGCGTCTGACAACCATGGCGGCTAATCGGGCTCTTATGGAGGCCGGAGTGCGCCGGGAAAACCGGAAGGAGGTAATCGACCAGATGGCCGCAGTGCTGATTCTGCAGGGCTATCTGGATTCGATGCGGAACAATCTTGGATAGACTGACATTTCAAGGTGACGATGGGGAAGCCATCGAATTGTATGTTTTGGAAAGCACCCGCATAGGCGGTGTGGATTATATATTGGCAGCCGACGCGGAGACTGGCGACGGGAACTGCTATATTTTCAAAGACAAGTCGGACAGCGCCGACGACACGGCGGTTTACGAGATGGTGGATGATGAGAACGAGATGGACTATCTGCTGTCGGTATTTGCCGAGCTGTTGGACGATGTGGACTTGGAATTTTGAAAAAAAGAACAGAACGGAAAATTTGTAAACAGGAGGTTATTTTTTGAAAAAACAGGACAACTTAAAATTGAAGGTCATTCCCCTGGGCGGCTTAGAGCAGATCGGGATGAATATGACCGCCATTGAGTACGGAGACACGATTATTGTAGTGGACTGCGGGCTTTCTTTCCCGTCGGATGATATGCTGGGAATTGATCTGGTAATCCCGGATGTAACCTATCTGGTGGAGAACGCCCACAAGGTCAAGGGCTTCTTTATCACCCATGGCCATGAGGACCACATTGGGGCCATTCCCTATGTGTTGAAGCAGGTCCCGGCGCCCCTCTATGGCACCAAGCTGACCCTGGGGATCATTGAGAACAAGCTGAAGGAGCACAATATGACCCGCAGCGTCAAGCGGAAGGTGGTGCGGTACGGCCAGTCCATCACCGCCGGGGACTTCCGGGTGGAATTTATCCGGGTGAACCACAGCATTGTGGACGCAGCGGCTCTGGCTATTTTTACACCGGTGGGAACACTGATCCACACCGGAGACTTTAAAATTGATTATACGCCGGTGTTCGGGGATCCCATGGATCTGACCCGCTTTGCGGAGCTGGGGAAAAAGGGCGTGCTGGCCATGCTCTGTGAGAGCACCAACGTGCTGCGGGAGGGCTTTACCATGTCCGAGCGGACGGTGGGCAAAACCTTTGATACCCTCTTTGCCCAGCACGAGCACAGCCGGATTATTGTGGCCACCTTTGCGTCCAATGTGGACCGGGTGCGCCAAATCATCAATACGGCTTATAAATACGGCCGGAAGGTGGTGGTGGAGGGCCGGAGCATGGTGAACATCATCACCACCGCCCAGGAGCTGGGCTACATCAAGATGCCGGAAGGGTGCCTGATCAACATTGAGGACCTGAAGAAGTATCCCAAGGAGAAGACGGTGTTGGTGACCACCGGCAGCCAGGGGGAGTCTATGGCGGCGCTTTCCCGGATGGCGGCCAGCATCCACCGGAAGGTTTCCATAGAGCCGGGGGATACCATTATCCTCAGCTCTTCCCCGATCCCGGGCAATGAGAAGGCGGTTTCCAAGATCATCAACGAGCTCGCCCAGCTGGGGGCCAACGTGATCTTCCAGGATACCCATGTGTCCGGCCACGGCTGCCAGGAAGAGATCAAGCTGCTGTACTCTCTGGTGAAGCCCAAATATTCCATCCCCATCCACGGGGAGTACCGGCACCTGCAAACCCATGCCCGGCTGGTCCAGGAGATGGGGATTCCCAAAGAGAACACCTTTGTACTTCACTCCGGCGCCGTGCTGGAGATGGATGAGAACAGCGCGGCGGTCACCGGTGAGGTGCAGGCCGGGGCGGTACTGGTGGACGGCCTGGGCGTAGGAGATGTGGGAAATATTGTCTTGCGCGATAGACAGACCCTGGCCCAGCATGGTATAATCATTGTGGTGGTAGTCCTGGAGCGGGGCAGCAATCAGCTGCTGTCCGGACCGGATGTGGTGACCCGGGGCTTTGTCTATGTGCGGGAGTCGGAGAAGCTGATTGAGGACGCCAAGAGCGTGGTCATGGGCTCCCTGATCGAGTGCCATGACAAGCACATCACCGACTGGAGCAAGATCAAAAATACCATCCGGGACGACCTCAGCGACTACCTTTGGAAACGGATGAAGCGGAGTCCCATGATTCTGCCGATTATTATGGAGGCATAATCCGCGTCAGGAGGAAGCATGAAGAAAAAGAAAGACAGGCTGCACACATTGGATGTGATGACCCGGCTGCTCAGCCGGTTCGGCATCCGGATCCTGATTTATGCGGCGCTGGTGGTTCTCTTTTATCTGGGGATCACCAGGGCCTATGGATTCGGCTATTCTGTCTTTACTTCTGACCCGGTGGCGGTGGAGCCAGGGGCGGATATAGAGGTGACCATCACCGAGGACATGGATGCCCGGGAGATAGCTCAGCTGCTGAAGGATGCAGGTGTGATCCGGGATGAGGATGTGTTCCTGGTGCAGGAGCTCTTGTATACCAGTGACCGGGTGCCCATCTATCCGGGGACGTATACGCTGAATAATTCCTGGAGTGCCACCCAGATTATTGAGGTGCTTACGGAGGAACCGGAGACGGAGGAGGAGACCACAGCCCTGGCCGGAGCCACCGACGCGGCCCAGGCAACCACTTCGGAGACTGCGGCGGAATCCAGCCTGGAGGGGGCGGAGTGATGGATCCAGAACGGCTGCAGGCATATCTCCACTCTCTGGAACTGGACACATCCCCGCTGCTGCGGGAGATGGAGGCACATGCGGCGGAGCAGCGGATACCCATTGTCCGGAAAGAAACCGCCGCTTTTCTGAAAACCCTGGTTGCCCTGAAAAATCCCCGGGAGATTCTGGAGATTGGGACGGCCATCGGGTATTCGGCGCTGCGGATGTGCGAAGCCCTGCGGGGGGATGGGCATCTGACTACCATCGAAAAATGGGAGAAGCGCATCCCGGAGGCCCAGGAAAATTTCCGCCGGGCCGGGGAGCTGCATCGGATTACACTGCTTACAGGGGACGCGGCTGAGGTCCTGAGGGCCCTGGCCGGTCCCTATGATTTTATCTTCCTGGATGCGGCCAAGGGCCAGTATCTGGCCCTGTTGCCGGAGCTGGAGCGGCTGACCGCGCCGGGAGGGGTGCTGGTCACCGACAACATTTTCCAGGATGGGACCATCCTGGAATCCCGGTATGCGGTGCGCCGGCGGGATCGGACCATCCACGCCCGGCTGCGGGAGTACTTGTACCAGCTGAAGCACCGGAGGGAGTGGGAGACCGCCCTGGTGCCGGTGGGGGACGGGGTGGCGGTGAGTGTCCGAAAAAGGGAGACAAGCGAGGAAACATCAATATGAAGAAACCGGAGTTACTGATGCCGGCTGGCAGCCTGGAGACGCTGAAAACCGCCATTGCCTACGGGGCGGACGCGGTCTACCTGGGCGGGGAGGTCCTAAGCCTGCGGGCCAAGGCCAAGAATTTTGCCATGCCGGAGATCAAGGAGGGAATCCGCTTTGCCCATGAGCACGGGGCTAAGGTGTATGTGGCGGCCAACATTTTTGCCCACAACCAGGACATGCGGGCGGCCATGAAATTCTTCCTCCTTCTGAATAATTACAAGCCGGATGCCCTGATCCTCTCGGATCCAGGGCTGTTTTTGCTGGCTCAGAGCCTGGTGCCGGAGATCCCGGTGCACATCAGCACCCAGGCCAACAATACCAACTACGGCACCTGGCTGTTCTGGCAGAAGCAGGGCGTCAAACGGCTGGTGGCCGCCCGGGAGCTGAGCCTGGCGGAGCTTTCGGAGATCCGGGCCAACATCCCGGAGGACATGGAGATGGAGGCCTTTGTCCACGGCGCCATGTGCATCTCCTACTCGGGCCGCTGCCTGATCAGCAGCTTCCTCACCGGCCGGGACGCCAACCAGGGAGAGTGTACCCATCCCTGCCGCTGGCGCTATGCCCTGGTGGAGGAGACCCGTCCCGGCGAGTACATGCCGGTGGGGGAGGATGAGAGAGGAACTTACCTGTACAATTCCAAAGACTTGTGCATGATCGACCATATTCCGGAGCTGCTGGACGCAGGCGTCAGCAGCCTGAAGGTGGAGGGACGGATGAAGAACGCCCTCTATGTGGCCACGGTGGCCCGGGCATACCGGGCGGCCATTGACGACTACCTGGAGGACCCGGAAAAGTATTTCCGCCGCCTTCCCTGGTACCGGGAGGAGGTGCAGAAATGCACCACCCGGCCCTTCTGCACCGGCTTCTACTTTGGAAAGCCGGATGCAGATTCCCAGATCTATGACCAGAGCACCTACCGGAAGGACTGGGTGTATCTGGGGACGGTGGAGCTGGAGGAGGGCCGGCCCTTTTTCCTGCAGAAGAACAAGTTCTCCGTGGGGGAGAACCTGGAGGTAATGCGGCCGGACGGCAGTAACCTGCCGGCTACGGTTCGGCACCTGGAGACGGAGGAGGGGGAGTCGGTGGAAAGTGCCCCGCACCCGGGTCAGAAGCTGTTTTTGGATCTGGGCATTTCCCTGGAGCCTGGTGACATCCTCCGCCGGAAGGCAGACGCATGAGCCTGGCGTTGATGGTCCTGGCAGCTCTCTGCCTGGCGTATTTTCTGGTGCTTCTGGTGGGAGCTGGCGTCCGCTCCGGCTTTATCTGGTTCTGGGCTGCCGCCGGCGCGGTGCTGGCGGCCCTGGCCTGGGCACAGCACCGGCATCCGCTGCCGCCTGCCTTCTGGGCGGTGCTGGCGGTTTTTGCTGCCGTGGGCCTGCTGCTCTTTGGGGGAACCGTCCTCCGGATTCTGGGACACTACCGGGATCGGGGGGAGCCGGGGCTGGATGCGGTGTTGGTGCTGGGGGCCCAGGTCAAGGGGGACAGGCTGTCCCGGGCGCTCCGGTATCGGTTGGACGCGGCGCTGGCCTACTGGAGGGACAATCCGGGCACGGCTGTGGTGGTCTCCGGCGGCCAGGGAACCGGGGAGACGGCCACGGAGGCGGAGGTGATGGCCCGCTATCTGCGGTCCCAGGGGGTTCCGGAGGAGCGGATCCTCCGGGAGGAGCGCTCCACCTCCACCCGGGAAAACCTGCTGTTCAGCCGCCAGCTGCTTCCGCCGGGGTGCCGGCGGGTGGGGATTGTGACCAGCAGCTTTCACCTATACCGGGCCCTGAAGACAGCGGAAAAACTGCTGCCGGACGTCCGTGTCTGCGGGATTGCCGCCCGTTCCGAGCGGATCCCCCAGGTGCATTATCTGCTGCGGGAATTTTTGGCTGTATGTAAATATCGGATCACAGGCATCCTATAGGATACCAGCAACGGAGGTAATTATGAAGATACCGGAAGCCTATACGCTTCTCCGCCAGGAGACGGTGGAGGAGCTCCAGTCGGAAGCCTATCTGCTGCGCCACAAAAAGAGCGGCGCCCGTCTGTTCCTGCTGTCCAACGAGGAGGAAAACAAGGTGTTTACCATTGGATTCCGTACCCCGGTCAGCGACAGCACCGGTGTCCCCCACATCCTGGAGCACTCGGTGCTCTGCGGATCGGAGAAGTTCCCGGTGAAGGATCCTTTTATTGAGATGGAGAAGAGTTCTCTGCAGACCTATCTCAATGCCCTGACCTTTGCGGACAAGACCCTCTACCCGGTGGCCAGCTGCAACGAAAAGGACTTTCAGAACCTGATGGATGTGTACATGGACGCGGTGCTGCATCCGGCCATCTACCGGGAGCCCAAGATTTTCCGCCAGGAGGGCTGGCACTATGAGCTGCACAGCCCGGAGGAGCCCCTGGCCATCAACGGTGTGGTCTACAATGAGATGAAGGGCGCTTTCTCCTCCCCGGACGAGGTGCTGGAGCGGTACTGCCAGGCGGCGCTGTTCCCGGACACCACCTACCAGTATGAGTCCGGCGGGGATCCGGAGGTGATTCCGGATCTGACCTACGAGGAATTCCTGAACTTTCACCGGACCTTTTATCACCCCTCCAACAGCTATATTTACCTGTACGGCAATATGGACATGGAGGAAAAGCTGAACTGGCTGGACCGGGCGTATCTCTGCCATTACACGGAGATCCACGTGCCCTCGGAGATCCCCTGCCAGAAAGCCTTCCCCCGGCCGGTGGAGCAGGAGGTGTTCTATCCGCTGGAGAGGGGGGAGAGTACAGAGGGGCAGACCTGGCTTTCGGTCCAGTGGGTGCTGGGCACTGCGCTGGACCCGGTCCTCTACGTGGCATTCCAGGTGCTGGAGTATGTGCTGATTTCCGCCCCGGGGGCGCCGCTGCGCAAGGCGCTGGTGGATGCGGGCCTGGGGAAGGATGTGTTCGGCGGCTACCGCAACTGGATCCTCCAGCCCTATTTCAGCCTGGTGGCCAAGGATACGGATAAGGAGCGGCTGGAGGAGTTCCGCTCCCTTGTGGCCCGGACCCTGTGGGATCTGGTGGAGAACGGCCTGGATCCCAAGGCGCTGCGGGCCGGCATCAATAACCTGGAGTTCCGCAGCCGGGAGGCGGATTTCGGCCCCTATCCCCGGGGCCTGATGTATGGAATCCAGTGCTTTGACAGCTGGCTCTACGGCGGAGACCCGCTGATGCACCTGAAGTACGAGGAGACCTTTGCCTTCCTGAAATCCCAGCTGGATACCGGCTATTTTGAGTCTCTGGTGAAGCGGTATTTCCTGGACAACAGCCATCAGGCCATTGTGGTCATGAGCCCGAAGCCGGGGCTTTCCGAGGAGCGGGAGGAGGCGCTGGCGGCCCGGCTGGAGTCCTACAAGAATTCCCTCTCCCCAGAGGGGGTGCAGCAGCTGATCCGGGAGACGGAGGAGCTGGCGGCCTACCAGGACGAGCCCTCCTCCCCGGAGGCCCTGGCCACGCTGCCGCGGCTGGGCCGTGAGGACATTGGCCATTCCATCCGCAAGTATTGTACGGAGGAGCGGCTGTGCGGGGAGACGCCAGTGATGTTCCACCGGACCTTTACCGGCGGCATTGCCTACCTGCGGTTCCTGTTTGACGCCCGGCGTGTAAAGCCGGAGGAAATCCCATATCTGGGCCTGCTCCGCTCCGTGCTCTGCCTGGTGGATACCCGGGAGCACGCATACCCGGATCTGTGCAACGAGATCAACATCCAGACCGGCGGCGTGGGCGGGGCCGTCTCCGTCTTTGAGCAGGTGCAGCAGCCGGGCAGCTTTTACCCGTACTTTGAGGTACAGACCAAGGTGCTGTACAAAAAGATCCCCCAGATGCTGGCGCTGATCCGGGAGATCCTTCAGGATTCCCTGTTTACCGATGAGAAGCGGCTGCGGGAGCTGGTTTCCCAAATGAAATCCAGAGGGGAGATGCAGCTGTCCGGCAACGGCCATTCCACTGCGGTGCTCCGGGCCAATTCCTACGGTTCCCCGGTGTCCTGGTACAACGAGCAGTTGGGCGGCGTCACCTATTTCCGGTTCCTGGAGGATCTGGAGCGGGATTTTGACGCGAGAAAAGACGAGCTGAAGGAGAAGCTGACGGAGCTGGCCGGCCACTTGTTCTGCCGCGGCAACCTGCTGGTCAGCCTGACGGCGGACGAGGAGGGTTACCGGGATTTTGCGGCGGAGCTGCCCCGGTTCCTGGAGCGGCTGGCTCCGGGACAGCAGCCGGAGGGCGGCCCCCTGGGGGAGGGCTTCCCCCTGGAGGTGCGCAACGAAGGTTTCACCACCCCCGGCCAGGTAGTGTACGTGGCCCGGTGCGGCAACTTCCTGCAGGCCGGCCTGCCCTACACCGGTGCCCTGCGTGTGCTCCGGGGGATCCTGGGGGACGAATATCTCTGGAATCAGGTGCGGGTCAAAGGCGGGGCCTACGGCTGCATGTGTAATTTCGGCCGTACCGGCGGCGGGTACTTCTGCTCCTACCGGGATCCCAACCTGAGCCGGACCAACCAGGTGTACGAGGAGATTGTTCCCTATCTGGAATCCTTCTCCATGGAGGAAGAGGAGCTGACCAAGTTTATCATCAGTGCCATCGGCTCCCTGGACCGGCCCATGAATCCCTCCGAGTGGGGAGTGGCTTCCCTGCAGGCGGCTCTCTGCGGCATTACCGATGAGATGCGGGTTCGGGACCGGGAGGAGGTGCTGTCCTGTACGCCGGAGACCATCCGGGGGCTGTCGGTGTATGTGAAGGCGGTGCTGGACTGCGGCCAGCTGTGCACCGTGGGAGACACGCTGAAGATTGAGGCGGACAAGGAGCTGTTCCGGCACACGGAGCCGCTGGTCCGCTCGTAAGGGCCTCTTGAGGCTGAGAAACGTACGTCCAATGGGAAAGGAGAAGTTGTGGAAAAAGCGTTCAAGTCCGGCTTTGTAGCCCTGGTGGGGCGGCCCAATGTGGGAAAATCCACGCTGATGAATCACCTGATCGGCCAGAAGATTGCCATTACCTCGGACAAGCCTCAGACCACCCGGAACCGAATCCAGACCGTGTACACCGATGAGCGGGGGCAGATTGTCTTTCTGGACACCCCGGGCATCCACAAGGCCAAGAACAAGCTGGGGGATTACATGGTCAACGTGGCGGTGCACACCCTACGGGAGGTAGACGTGGTGCTGTGGCTGGTAGAGCCTACCACCTACATCGGCGCCGGGGAGCAGTACATTGTCAGCCGCCTGAAGCAGGTGAAAACCCCGGTGATCCTGATCATCAACAAGATTGACACAGTGGAAAAAACGGAGATCCTCAAGTTTATTGACGCCTACCGGAAGGTGCTGGATTTTGCGGAGGTGATCCCGGTGTCCGCCCTCCGGGACATCAACACCGATGAGGTGCTGAATGTGTTGTTCCGCTACCTGCAGCCGGGCCCACAGTACTTTGACGAGGACACGGTGACGGACCAGCCCATGCGCCAGATTGCGGCGGAGCTGATCCGGGAGAAGGCTCTGCGGAACCTGCAGGATGAGATCCCCCACGGCATTGCGGTGACCATTGAGCGGATGAGTGAGCGGAAGGACGGCCTCTTTGATATTGACGCCACGGTGATCTGCGAGCGGGAGTCCCACAAGGCCATCATCATCGGCAAGCAGGGGGCCATGCTGAAGCGCATCGGCACCGCCGCCCGGCGGGAGATTGAGGGTCTGCTGGGAGCCCGGGTGAATCTGAAGCTGTGGGTGAAGGTGCGGAAGGAATGGCGGGACAACGAGCTGTACCTGAAGAATTACGGGTACCGGGAAAACCATGAGTGACCTTCTGGAGGTGAACGGCATGGTGCTCTCCTCTATGCCCATTGGGGAGTATGACCGGCGCCTGGTGATCCTGACCCGGGAAAGAGGGAAGATTTCCGCCTTTGCCAAGGGGGCCCGGCGCCCCAGCAGCAGCCTGCTGGCGGGAAGCCGCCCTTTTTCCTACGGGACCATGATGCTCTACGAGGGACGTAGCTCTTACACAGTTCGGTCCATGGAAATCCAGCATTATTTTGAAAAGCTGACCCTGGATCTGGAAAAAACCTGCTATGGCAGCTATTTTTTGGAGTTTGCCGACTACTACGGCAAAGAGGGGTTGGACGGTACGCCGCTGCTGAAGGTGCTGTATGTGGCGCTGCTGGCCCTGGAGAAGGGGAAGATGCCCCTTCCCCTGATCCGCCGGGTCTTTGAGCTAAAGACCATGGAGATCAATGGCGAGTATGCGGAGCAGCCCCTGCGTCCTGTGGGGGAGGCCGCCGCATACACCTGGGACTTTGTGCTCCGGACCCCGGCGGAGAAGGTGTTCTCCTTTACCCTGGAGCCCCACGCCCTGGAGGAGTTCTCCTCCTCGGTGGAGGAGCTGAAGCGGTATTACCTGGACCGGGAATTTAAGTCGCTGGAGATTCTGGAAGGGCTGAGCGGAGGCTTTTGAAGGGGAGCATGGGGCAGTGAGGGAAATATCTGGGACAGGCCAGCGGGGAGCCTGCCTCTACTGCGGGGCAAGGCAGGATGAGGAAACCGATACGGCACATCCAAGCACAGATTCCTGGAAAATGACGGCCTCAATCGTAGACAATCCTCCTTGATTACGGAGATTTCAGCGGAAATCGTACTCTCTCCGTAAATATTGGAGGCGGATTACGGAGATTCCAGAGGAAAGAGCTCTTTTCTCCGTAAAAGTCGGAGGCGGATTACGGAGATTCCAGAGGAAAGAG
>CAJFTW010000075.1 GCA_904420025.1 Candidatus Pseudolachnospira avium | reverse complement strand
GGCGGCTGCAGCGAGGCGGCGGTGCTGGGGGAAGCCCGCCGGATCATCGGCAGCGGCCGGTTCCAGGTGATCCATGTGGATCTGACCGGGGAGGCAGCGGAGGAGGAGGGCATGGTCTGCGGCGGCATTATGGATGTGCTGGTCGAGGATTATGCCGATCCGAGAACATAAAAATTACATTATTTGCTATTTTACATAACCGGATAATTGACAAAATTCCCTTTCTCCCATATGATTATACCATGCGTTATATTAATGGAAATATAACAGTAAATGAAGGAGGAAGGAAAAAAGAAGAAGATTCTGATGATGGCCATGGCTGCGGTTATGGCGCTCTCCCTGACGGCCTGTTCGTCCGGAACGGAAAACACCACCGCGGCGGCGAGCAGTGCGGAGACGGAGGCGGAAACGACAGCGGCTGCCGGGACCGATACGGCTGCGGAGACCGAGGCATCGGAGACGGCTGCCGGTGAGCAACAGGAAATCCTGGTGGCAGCTGCTGCCAGCCTGCAGTATGTGATGGGGGATGCCATTGCCCCGGCTTTTGAGGCGGCCAACCCGGACATTAAGCTGAGCTTTACCTTTGACAGTTCCGGAAAGCTGCAGACCCAGATTGAAGAGGGTGCGGACGCGGATGTATTTTTCTCCGCAGCCACCACGCAGATGAACGCCCTGCTGGACCAGGGTCTGGTGGATGAGGCCTCGGTGGTAGAGCTTCTGGAAAACCGGATTGCATTGATTGTTCCCAAAGGTTCGGATCTGGGGATCACCGGCTTTGAGGACATTACCAAGGCGGAGCGGATTGCCATCGGCGACCCGGAGAGCGTTCCGGTAGGCCAGTATTCCCAGGAGATCTTTACGAATCTGGGCATCTGGGATGAGGTGGAGGCCAAGGCCAGCTTTGGCACCAACGTGACGGAAGTCCTCAGCTGGGTGGCTGCGGGCAGCGCAGACGCCGGTGTCGTCTACCTGACGGACGCCACCACCAGCGACCAGTTTGAGCAGGTGGAGGTCATTGCCTACGCACCGGAGGGCAGTGTGTCCAAGGTTATCTATCCGGTGGGTATTGTCAGCGCCAGCACCAAGAAGGATGCGGCGCAGCGGTTTGTGGATTACCTGGGAACCGAGGAGGCGCTGGGCTTCTTTGCCGACTACGGTTTCTCTGCCAACGAGGGAGCATAAAGCCCACCAGATGGGGAAGTGAATATGGACTGGTCTCCAATATGGATTTCCATGAAGCCCGCGTCAACCTGCCGCCCCAGAAGCGGAAGGTGGGGTACCTGTTTCAGAATTACGCCCTCTTTCCCAATATGACGGTGGAGGCCAACATCGCCGCCGGGTTAAAAGGCTCCCGGGAGGAAAAGCGGGAGGCGGTGGAGCGGATGATCCACCTGTTTAAGCTGGAGGGACTGGAGAAACGGTATCCGTCTCAGCTTTCCGGCGGACAGCAGCAGCGGACGGCACTGGCCCGGATTCTGGTCTATGAGCCGGATGTCATCATGCTGGACGAGCCCTTTTCCGCCCTGGATTTTTACCTGAAGGAGCAGCTGCAGTTTCAGGTCCGGGATGTGCTGGCCGGTTACCAGGGGGATGCCCTGCTGGTGACCCACAGCCGGGATGAGGTATACAGGCTCTGTGAAAACAGCCTGATATTGGAGCAGGGGCGGGTGGTGATGGCCGGGCAGACCAGTGAAATTTTCCGCAGGCCGGACAACCTGACCACTGCCCGCCTGACCGGGTGCAAAAATTTCAGCCGGGCCCAGCGGGTGGATGCCCACAGCGGTTTCCTGGAAGGGAAAAAAGCCGGTGATCCGATCCGGCTGGGAATCCATCCGGAGGATGTGCTGCTGTTAAAAGAATAGAATGATGTTGGCACGGAGCAATCCGTGTATCATAGGGGCTGGAATCGTCCCTTCTTCATAGAATTGTAATCTATCAAATCAACCGTATTCCTGTCCGGAATCGGTTGATTTTTTTAATGGGGACTGCTAAACTGAACCTATCATGACTGCCAGAAAACAAGTCCAAAGGGGGAAAAGCGCATGGCAGAAAGACGAGTGGGGGCCATTATTTTGGCGGCCGGAAAACCCCATCACATGGAAGAACTGACACCTATGCTGAAGCTGGGGCAGACGACTATGATCCAAAAGGAGATTGACACGCTGCGCCAGTCTGGGATTGCGCCGATTGTGGTTGTGACAGGCTACCAGGCGGAGCAGCTGGAAAGGCACATTGCGCACCGTAGAGCGGTCTGTATCCGAAACAAACGGTATGAGACATCCCAAATGTTCGGATCGGTTTGTATTGGCCTTCGCTACATCCAGAAAAAAGTGGACCGGGTGCTTCTGTTCCCTGCGGATGTACCCATGGTGACAGCCCAGACCATTGAGCGGATGGCAAACGCGCCGGGAAAGATTGCGGTCCCCGCCTATCAGGGCCGGACCGGACACCCGGTGATGCTGGAAAAAGAGGTTTTCCCCTCCCTGCTGTCCTACCAGGGAGGCAAGGGCCTGCGGGGAGCCATGGAAGAATGGGGCGAAGAGATTATCCAGGTGGATTTGGATGACCCGGGCATCCTCCTGGACACCAACACCCAAACCGATTATGAGTCGATCTTGGCTTACGAGAAAGCCAGCCGCGGCCAGGTTTCCCTGGCCTGCCGTGCCCAGGTGGTATTGGGACGGGAGATGGACTGCTTTGACGGGGCCACGGCTTCCTTCCTGGAGGCGGTGGAGGAGGCGGGCTCCATGCTGGGAGCCTGTCAAATCCAGGGGATTTCCTACAGCAAAGGCTGGAAAATGGTCAAGCTGGCGGAGGATCAGCTGGGCATTCTGTTTTTGGCCCGGCAGCCCGGAGGCAGCAAAGGCGGTTTTTCCAACTTGACAGAGGAAGGAAGAGCATTTCTGGAGCGTTACCGGAGGCTGGAAACACTGGTCCGCCAGGCCACGGAAGAGGCGTTTTCCCAGGTGTTTGGGGAGGGAGAAAGGGGATAAGCCGGCCTTTGGGAAATGCGCCCAAATGATACAATATGTTCCGTCAGGTTTCGTGAAAACGATTTGATTCTCCGTTTTGTTTGTGCAATGCTGATGAAAGAAGAGGCGCGCCCCTCCGTTTTCTGTTTACTTTCATCTGCTCTCTGTGTATCATTGCGATGAAAATTGTAAGCGCATACAGTGCCAAGCAATCTTCACTCTAGTTCTGGCAGGGGGCTGTATTCCGGAGGGAATTTATGGCACAAAAGGATATGATTGAAAAGCTGCTGGAGGACTACGAGGATGTGTTTGCAGATATTGTAAATGTCCTCCTGTTTCAGGGGAAAGCACAGATCCGGGCGGACAGCTTGGAGGACGCATCGGAGCGATCCCAGTACAAGGCGGACGATACCAGGCTTCATGAGCAGGAGCGGGACGTGGCCAAATTCTGGCGGGACGGGAAGCTTCGCATTGCCCTGGTAGGGCTGGAGAACCAGACCCGGGATGACCCGGACATGCCGCTGCGGGTTATCAGCTACGACGGGGCGGCGTACCGTTCCCAGCTGCTGAAGGGCCCTGGGGAGAAATACCCGGCGGTGACACTGGTGCTGTATTACGGAAGCAGCCGCTGGAGCGGGCCCCGGACACTTCACGAACGGATCCCGATTCCGGAAGCCCTGAAGGAGTATTGCAGCGACTACCGGATCAACCTCTTTGAGATTGCCTTCCTCTCAGAGGAACAGATCCAGCAATTTCAGAGTGACTTCCGCATTGTGGCGGACTTTTTCCGCCAACAGCGGGTGCAGGGGGATTACATTCCCGACCGGAGAACCATCTGGCATGTGGATGCCGTGTTGAAATTTCTTTCCGTATTCACCAATGACGAACGCTTTGCCGAGGCGGCAAAGGTGTTGCAGGAAGAAAAGGAGGAGGAAACCACTATGACGAAGGTCTTGGACCGGGTTGAGAATCGAGGAATTGAAAAAGGGATCCAGAAGGGGATCGAAAAGGGAATGGAAAAGGGGATCGAGAAAGGCATTGAGAAAGGCATTGAGAGGGGTATTGCAGAGACGAAGCTTCAGCTCTACCAGGCCATGCGGAACCGCGGCCTTTCGGAGCAGGAGGCACTGACTTTTGCGGAGTCTGTGGCAGAGAAAGCGGCACAGGCGCTCCAGGGGCAGACCAAGCAAGGATAGAGAACATTGTTATCTGGTTCCGGTGTAACGAACAAGCCATTGGTTGCCTTATAAAATTGTTAAAAAGCCGTCAAGGACGAAGCTGCGCTTTACGTTCTTGGCGGTTTTTTGTGATTTCAAATCTGCGTAAAGAATTTTAATGAATATAAATATCGTGCAAATTTTTTTCAGATCGCTTGACACATCTATATTGAACGTATATACTGTCCTCTGTTTTATTAAAAACAGAAAAGTAACCGAATTATCGCATGGTTTTACTCGGTGAAAGGAACGATGGTGAAAGCAGTATGTATACGAGAGATCCGAATATCAAAGAAAAAATCCTTTGTGCAAAACCTGCAGAGGTTTGTCAGCTGATGGGCTCGGATATGCGCGGCCTCTCACAGGCGGAAGCCGAAGCAAGAATCGCGCAGTTTGGAAAAAACGAACTGGCGCAAAAGAAGCGGGACAGTATGCTGAAAAAGCTGCTGGCAAACTTTACCAGCCTGATGGCCCTGCTTTTGTGGGCCGGCGGTATTATGGCCATTCTCTCCGGTGCGCTGGAATTGGGAATCTCGATTTTCTGCGTCAACCTGATCAATGGCCTCTTTTCCTTTTCCCAGGAGTTCAAGGCGGAGCGGGCCACGGACGCTCTGCAGAAAATGCTGCCCTCCTATGCTCGGGTCATCCGGGACGGCGAGGAAAAGAAAATACTGGCGGCAGACATTGTGCCGGGAGATATTATGGTTTTGGAGGAAGGCGACCGGATCAGTGCCGACGCCCGCATTCTCCAGAGCAATGATTTTCGGGCAGATCAGTCCACCCTCACCGGCGAAAGCAACCCCATCCGCAAAAATGGCGATGCGCTGGAGCCGGGAGTCAGCTATCTGGAGGCGGAAAACATGGTCTTTTCCGGTACCTCCGCGGCAGCCGGCACCTGCCGTGCGCTGGTGGTTTCCACAGGGATGGACAGCGAGTTTGGCAAGATCGCGAACCTGACGCAGAACACGGAGAAGAGCCTGTCTCCCCTGCAGAAAGAGCTGAACATACTGACCAAGCAGATTGCCCTGATTGCCTTTGGTATTGGCCTTGCCTTCTTTCTGATCGCGGTATTCCTGGTGCAGGACCCGGTTATGGAATCTTTCCTGTTTGCGCTGGGAATGGTTGTGGCTTTTATCCCGGAGGGCCTGCTGCCGGCGGTCACCCTTTCGCTGGCTCTGGCCGTGCAGAAGATGGCCCGGGAGAATGCGCTGGTAAAAAAGCTGTCCGCAGTGGAAACCCTGGGATGTACCAATGTCATCTGCTCGGATAAGACCGGCACGCTGACCCAGAATGAGATGACGGTGAATTATGTGTGGAACCTGCGTGCGGAGATGACCGTCAGCGGAGAAGGCTATGGGCCCCAGGGGGAAATCCGGGATGGGGATACGGTGGTAACCGCACGCAACAGCAGCGCGCTGCGGCTTCTGCTGAGCGGGGCAGCCCTGTGTTCCAATGCCAAGCTGCTTCCTCCGGAGGAGGGAAAGGAGCGCTACACGGTATTGGGGGATCCCACGGAAGCCTGCCTGGGAGTGGTGGCCCGCAAGGGCGGTATTGACCTGGATGTCCTGAACCAGAATTTCCCGCGGGTAATGGAGCTGCCCTTTGACTCCCGCAGAAAGCGCATGACCACCATCCATCAGCTCCGGGAACGCTTTGAGGGGACCAACCGGATCGCATTTGTGAAGGGTGCGCCCAAGGAGGTTATGGAATTATGCCAGCGCTGCTATGACGGCACTTCCTCCCGCCCGATCCGGGAGGAGGACCGGGTGCGCATCATGCAGGCCAACGACACGTACGCCCGGGACGGCCTGCGGGTTCTGGCAGTGGCCTACCGCCCGCTGCACCGGGACGATGAGACGCTACCGGAGTCCATCCGCGCGTACACCCCGGAAAATGTGGAACAAGGCCTGACTTTCCTGGGTCTTGTGGCTATGCAGGATCCGCCCCGCAGCGAGGTGAAGGATGCGGTGCTCCTGTGCCGCAGCGCCGGGATCAAGATTATCATGATCACCGGTGACTACGGATTGACAGCCGAAAGCATCGCCCGTAAAATAGGGATTATCCAGGCACCGGATGCCCGGGTGATCTCCGGTGCGGAACTGGCGGAGATGGATGACGCAGCCCTCAAGCAGGCGCTTCAGGGGGAAGTGGTTTTCGCCCGTATGGCGCCGGAACAGAAGTACCGGATTGTCTGTGCGCTGCAGGAGATGGGCAACATTGTTGCGGTCACCGGGGATGGTGTCAACGACTCCCCGGCACTGAAAAAGGCGGATATTGGCATTGCCATGGGAATCACGGGTACCGATGTGGCCAAGGAAGCGGCCGATATGATCCTGAGTGACGATAACTTTGCCACCATTGTGCGGGCCATTGAGGAGGGCCGGACGGTTTACAACAACATCCGAAAATTCCTGCGGTACATTTTTGACAGCAATACGCCGGAAGCCGCTGCGCCCACCTTGTACCTGCTCTCCGGCGGCAGGATTCCCACGCCGCTGACGGTCCTGCAGATCCTGACCATTGATATTGGTACGGATATGGTGCCGGCCCTGGGCCTAGGGGCGGAGGCTGCCGAGGAGAGCGTTATGCAAAAGCCGCCGCGCTCCAGCAAGGAACGGCTGCTGAACCGGAATGTCATATTGGTTGGTTTTCTCTGGTACGGGCTGATAGCCACGGTTTTCGCAGTGGGCGGATATTTCCTGGCCAACTTCCTCAACGGCTGGCCCCATGTGGCCCTGGCCGCAGAAGGAACACGCGGATATGCGGAGGCAACCACCATGATGCTGGCCGGAGTGGTTTTTGCACAGATGGGTATGGCCATGAACAACCGGACCGACTATGAATCGGTGTTCAAGCGCGGGCTGTTTAGCAACCGTTATATCAATGCCGGCCTGGTCATTGAAGTGCTGATTTTGCTGGCTATAATATACATTCCGTTCCTGAACGGGATTTTTAATACCGCCCCTATTTCCGGGGTGGAGTGGCTCTATCTGATCTGCATCCCGTTCATTGTGTTCGGTGTGGAAGAGGCAAGAAAGAAGATCCTGCGCAAAAAACGGTCAAGAAGGAGTTGAGATTAAGATGAAAGCATTGGTCATCGGCTGCGGAAAATTTGGTGTCCGGGTATCCGAGTATCTGGCATGGAAGAATCATCAGGTGGTTGTGGTGGACAGCAACTCGGAATCATTCCTGGCTTTAAGCAAGGATTTTACGGGCCGCACCCTATGCGGTATCGGCTATGACAAAGATATACTGGAACAGGCGGGGATTGCCACGGCGGATGTGGTCATCAGCTGCACCAGCAGTGATTCGCTGAATGCGGTGGTTGCCAACATTGCCAAAAACGTATTCCATGTTCCCATGGTAATCGCCCGCATGTACGATCCCATCCGGGCGAGAATGTTCGAGGCCATGGGAATTTACACCGTCTCCATCACCCGCCTGGGTCTGGAAAACGTGGTGGAATACCTGGAAGGGATCAAAAGCTGGCACGTAATCCGGAAGCTGGGAAAGGATGTCCAGCTGGTAAAGGCGCGGATCCCCGCCAGCCTGGATGGGAAGAAATATGCGGAACTGGATGTGGAGGGAAAAATCCGGCTGATGGCCGTGGAACGCCAGGGCCACTCCTTTGTCCCCAAGAGGGAGGAATTTTGTGAGTACAATGATATACTCTACCTCTCCGTCAGCACAGATTATCTGGAACAGGCCCGGGATCTGCTGCAGCTGTAACAGAAAGGAAGTGAGGAGCAATGAAGGTGATTATTATCGGCGGCGGCCAGGTGGGCGGATACATTGCCAATCTGCTGATTGAGAACGAAAACGACGCACTTGTGATCGAAAACAAGGAAAAGGCCCTGCAGGCGCTGGACAAGAACGGCATGAAGAAAGAGCACATTCTGGTGGGCGACGGTACGGATGCCCTGCTGCTGGAAAAGGCCGGCGTGCGCCGGTGTGACGCCCTGGTCTGCACAACCGGGAACGATGAGACCAACCTGGCGGCAGCTATGATGGCGAAGTTTGAATACGATGTGCCGAAGGTGATTGCCCGGGTAAACAACCCGAAGAATGCCTGGCTGTTCAACGCGGGCATGGGTGTGGACGTAAAAATCAACCAGGCGGACCTGATCGGCCACATGATTGCCGATGAGATGAACTATCAGTCCATTATGACGCTGATGCGGCTGTCCAAAGGGGAGTATTCCATTGTACGGGTACATGTGGACTACCATTCCCCCAACGCCAACAAGCCCATTGCGGACATCAAGCTTCCGGCCAATGCGCTCCTGATTGCGGTGTATGAAGATGACACCATGATCATCCCCCATGGCGAAACCGTCATCCGGGCGGGGCAGTATATTCTGGCCTTTGCCGACGAAGCCGCCGTGGAGGAACTGAACCGGGTGTTCGGAGCGGGCGAATAGACGCACAATCAACCGAAAGGCATAACCTGCATTCCATCTGGAAGAGCAGGCTATGCCTTTTTTGTGCTACTCAAAAACTTATGCCGGAGGATGGGTATAGTAGTCCTTGGCAAATTCCCAGAAATCTGCCACCACCTCCGTCTTCAGCGCCTCCTGCCGGGCCAGCAGATACAGGCTGCGGGAGGTATCCATCTCTTTTATAAAAAAGGTGCGGATGTCCGGGGAGAGCTTCCGGGCAATGCGCAGGTTGCTCTCCGGCAGAATACAGATGGCCCGGCCGGCGTCCACCAGCGTGATTTTGGTCAAAAAATCCTCTGTGCTGCAGAAAATTTTAGGTGAAAACCCGGCGGCATGGCAGAGCCGGTGGGTAATGTCCCGGTAAAACAGGGACACCAGAGGCATTTCAATAAACAGATCGTCCCGCAGCTCCTCCATGGAAAGATCCGTCACCTCCGCCGGGTATTCCCGGTAGCGGGGGGAGATGAGCACGCAGTGCTGCTCGGTAAAAAGCGGAAAGGAAATCCAGGTGTTCTGGTGGGTCCCCGCCAGCAGGGTATCGCTCTGGGGAGCCAGTACAAAATCCTCTTTTTCGGCCAGCTGTTCATCCTGACTTTGGCTGATGGTGATTTTGATCCGTGGATTCAGCTCCGTGTAGGCCAGCAGGCATCCGGTGATACAGTCGGCAAAGGCGTGGCAGGCAATCCGGATTTCCCCCAGGGTGTCATACCGGGTCTGGCGCAGGTGGGAAAAGCCCTGTTCCAGCTTCTCCATCGCCTCCTGGGCGTAGACGGCAAAATCCCGCCCATAGCTGTTGAGCCGGATGGAATTGCTGCGCCGGTCAAAAAGCTGGATCCCCAACTCCTTTTCCAGGCTGGCAATGCTCTTGCTCAGTGCCGGCTGGGAGATCCCCAGCAGATCCGCCGTGCCGGATATATGCTCCTGCTGGCACAGGAGAAGAAAATAGTGAAGCTGTTTTATATCCATTTGTGCTCCCTTCTATCTGGTACAGCTTTTTGTGTATTCCTTTTTGTTATGCTACCATAAAATTTAAGATATTGCCAGCTCTCTTGAAAAAAACTATATTGTAATACAGAAATTGAAATACATACGACAGGGGTGAACGGCATGGCAATACCAAAAGCTCCGATGGGAGAAGCGTTCGGATATGATTTTCAGTACCTGATTGGTATCAAGGAGCCGGAGGGAATCACATTCTTTTTGGATTCCTATCTCTATGAACCGGTGGTTCCACCGATTACGGAGCAGGGGGAGGCGTGGATTTCCGCAGAGGACCTGCGCCGGATTTACGCCCCTTATATGGCCTTCCGGTTTCAGGGCTCCCAAGCGGAGTTGACCTACACCCATCCTCTGGCGGCAAGCATCCGCACCGCGCTGGCGCCAAAAGAATACCGGCAGCAAAACGGTGTCTGGTATCTGCGGGCAGCTGCTGTCCTGAATCGCTGCATGGGCAAGGACAGCCGTGAGGATTCCAACGCTTTGATTGTGGCCGTGGACGGGAAACAGCCGGTGCAGGAGGCTTTCCCTTCCCCCATGGCCCTGCGGCCGCACCGCAGCCGGCTTCATGGAAAGGCGTATGGCGAGCAAAACTTTTCCCTGTGGATGGAGGAGGCCAATCGGGTCATCCCTTACCGCATGTACATCCCCTTTTCCTACCGCGCCGGTGTCCCCCAGAAAACGATCGTCTGCTTTCATGGCGGGGATGCCAACGCAGACTACATGTTTCGGCACACAGATAATGCCATTTGCCAGTATGCGGAGAAATACGGCTTTTTGCTGCTGGCTCTGACCAGCTATCGGAAATATACCTTTTTTGGCGCCTCCAAGGTGCCAACGGGCATGGATTCGGCGGATCCCCGGGATCCCAACCCCTGCGGCCTGACTGCGGAAGAACAGGAATGGTGCCAGGTGGCGGAAAAATCGGTGCTTCTTCAGATGGAGGATGCGGCCAAACGGTATACCCTGGACCAGGCGCATCTGTATGCCCTGGGGAATTCCGGCGGATGCCTGGGAATTTTCCAGCAGGTGAAGGTGCTGCCTGCCGGGTTCTTCCGCCGGGTGGTTTGCTCCGGCGGGATGCCCACCGTTACGTTTCTGGATCCGGCGCTGCTGCGGGAAAAAGGTACCCGTTTCCTGCTGCTGATGTCCACGGAGGACGTGTTTGACGGCCAGTATACCTGGAATGTGGGTTATCCCTATCTGAAAGAGCACGGTGTACCCGTAGAATTTTGTCCGGTGGGCGGCGGCAGCCATCTGCTTGGATGGACGAAGGCACTGAAAGAAATCTATTCCTTTTTTGAAAAAGACAGCCGCTCCTGACAGGCGGAGCAGGCGCCGGCAATACGGCGCTTCGGAAACGGTGGACCGGGTATTTCTCCGCTTGCCGGCAGCGGCGGAACCCCCTATCACATAACCATTTTTATAAAAGGAGAGAAGAACATGAATACAGGTTTGATTCTGACGCTTGTGGCCTTTCTGTTTGTGGCATTTGCCCTGCTCAGCGGAAAGGTTGCGCCGTCCGTTGCCTGCGGAGTCAGCGTCATTGGCCTTTGGATCGCGGGCATCATTCAGATGGAAGATGTGTTCGCCAACTTTGTCAGCAGTAATATCATTGTGATGGTCAGCATGATGATTGTCATTGGTTCGCTGCTGAAAACCAGCATCCTGTCCCATATTGCGGGGCTGCTGCGCAACTCCAAAGGTGGGACCAATATTCGGCTATTGCTGCTGGTAGGGATGCTGATCCCTTTTATCCTTTGCCAGTTTATTGGCGGCGTCACTTCCATGATCACAGTAATCCCGCTTTTGATCGCTTTGGCTTCGGAGATCGGCGTTTCCCCCACCATGCTGGTGCTTCCGGCCTCCGTTGGCGCCCAGGCTGGCCTGATGGCTCTGCCCATCGGCGGCGCGGCGGCCATGTATCTGCTGAAAAATCAGATCATCACCAATGTAGGCGGGACGGAAGCTCTAGGCTTCTGGGATCTGTGTTTCACACGGATGCCGGCGACGATCGCCACCATTCTCTTTGTCGTGCTGGTGGGCTATAAGCTCCTGCCGCAGCGTGATCTGGGGGATGCGGACGCCCTGGAAAACAAACCGGATGTCTTTAAAAAATCAGAGTTGCCGAAGTGGAAAGAAATCGCAGCCTATATAATCTTCTTTGGTTCTCTGATCCTGATGATCTTCAGCAGCCAGCTGGGCCTGAACAACACCATGATTGCGGCGGCAGCGGCCATCCTCTGCGGCCTGCTGCGGATCGTCGATGAACGGGAGATGTACCAGTCGGTCAACTGGCCTCTGATTTTTATGATGAGTTTCATGCTGGCCCTGTCTACCGCCCTGAACAACAGCGGCGCCGGTGATCTGTTGGCGGATGCTCTTTCTGGCGTATTCGGGTTGGACAGCATGGTTCTGATCGTAGCCATTGTGTTTATCGCCTGCGCCTTCCTGACCCAGCTGATGGACAACACGGCCTTGATCAACATCTTCAGCCCCATTGCGGTCATAGCCTGCATGCAGAATGGAATCAGCTGCCTGCCCATCCTCTGTGCCATTGACGCTTCCTGCCTGGTGTCCTACTGCACGCCCCTGGCTTCCCCCAGCGCCCTGATGGCTTATAAGCTGGGCGGCTACAGCATCAAGGAGATGCTGAAATTCAGTGTCCCTCTGATCCTGATCTCCGCTGTGATCTCGATTATCTGGATCCCTATTTATTTCTCGCTGTAAGGAGGTTTTTGTGATATGTCACAGGAAAATAAGAACAGCACCGACCATAATTTTGACCCCACCCTGTTCCAGCCCCTGGATCCGGTGAAGCTGTTTGACGATTACTATTTCATCGGCAACAAGCTGGTGGGCTTCCATGTGCTGAAGACCAGTGAAGGCCTGGTGCTCTTTGACGCCATGGACAAGTACGATGTGGACGATGAGTTTTTAATCCCCGGCCTGCAAAAGCTGGGCTGGGATCAGGAGCCCATTGCCATGCTGTTTCTGACCCACGGCCATTTTGACCACTACATGGGGGCGGAGAAGGTGCGGCTGCGCACCGGCTGCGGCGTGGCCCTCAGCAAGGAGGACACGGTGTTTATGGTCAATGGGCCGGACAACTATCTGGACGTGGCGGACCTGCGGGTACCCCGGATTACCCGGCTGGTGGAGGACGGGGAGGATGTGCGCTTTGGTGATCACACGGTCCATGTGATCGGCGCCCCCGGCCACACCCCCGGCTGCCTCAACTATTCCTTTGAGGTGCACGACGGGGCGGAGACCCACCGGGTGATCATGGTAGGCGGATACGGCGTGTTCGGCCCGGGGGTGTATCCCGGCGGCCATGACTATCCCTTCACCGTCACCCACGCGGTGGACCAGGCCCTGCAGTTTGCCACCTCCTGCGTGAAAACCTGGGAGTACTGCAAGGAGAACGGCTGCGACGTGTACCTCAATCCCCATCCCCACCTCTGCGACCTGCTGAAGCTGGCGGAGGAGAACCAGGGCCGGAAGGCCGGAGAGCCCAACGCCTTTGTCATTGGCACCGAGGGCGTCCGGAAATGGGTGGTGGAGCGCTTTGACGTGTGTCTGGACTATGCGCTGCGGTTTACGGACATCCGGGAAACTTATCCGAAATAAGTCCGGTATCAAAAGAAAATCCGATAGGCGGGAGGTGCTGCCGGGAATTCCATCCGGATTCCGGCAGCCCCTCTTGTCCGTTCAATTTTACAATTCACGGAATTGGTGGTACAATCATAAAAGATTTTCCGGAAAATCCGGAGATAGAGAAAGGAATTCCGTGATGGATCTGAAGAAAGCAAGAAGATGGTATGAAAACCTGCTGTTTCCCTTCTGCGGATGCCTGGCGCTGCTGATGATCACCCAGCTGATGCTTTTCGGCTATCTGGCCGTGGTGGTGGCAGTGGCCATGTGCGTGATTGATTTTAAGTTTTGGCGCTGCCCCAAGTGCGGACGGCATCTGGGCCGGGTAAAAAAACGCATGTACTGCCATGCCTGCGGCCAGGAGCTGGATACCTAAATACGAGCACCAACCGTCCATGTAGATAAGCGGACAACGGGAAAAGAAGGAGGAAAGCAGGTTATGTTTCGGGAGATGCGAAGAAAAAATCAGGCGCTGAGCCGGGAGGAGACGGAGGCAGTGCTGCGCCGGGGCACCTCCGGTGTGCTGGCGGTGGCCGGGGATAACGGCTATCCCTATGCGGTGCCGCTGAGCTACGCCTATGCAGAGGGAAAGCTCTATTTCCACTGTGCCCGGGCCGGCCACAAGCTGGACGCGGTGCGGCGGGAGCCCAAGGCTTCCTTCTGCGTCATAGACCAGGATCAGGTGGTGCCGGAGGAGTACACCACCTATTTCCGCAGTGCCATTGCCTTTGGCACGGTGCGGGAGCTGACGGATGAGGAAGAAAAGCGCCGGGCTATTGAGCTGCTGGCTCTCAAGTATGCGCCGGAAGACGGCCCGGAGGGATGGCAGCAGGCAATTGACCGGGAATGGAAGCCCCTGTGTATGCTGGAGATGGCTCTGGACCATGTAACCGGAAAGGAAGCCAAGGAGCTGCGGAAGAAAAAAGAATCCTGACAGGCTGAAAACGGATGGGGATTTCTCCTATCCGTTTTTTAACGTTCTTTTCACTTGCTATTTTCAGAAAGCTCTGGCATAATAGAGCAGAAATACCAGAGAGCAAAGGGAGTTTTTATGAAGTTTATCATTGAACATCTGGAAAAGCATTTTGAAAAGAAGGAAGTCCTCCGGGACATTACCTTTACCTTTGAGAGCGGAAAGATTTACGGCCTGCTGGGCCGCAACGGCGCCGGCAAAACCACCCTGTTCAACTGCCTGAACCGGGATCTGAAGGCGGACGGAGGCACCTTCCGGCTGGAAGAAAACGGCCGGCAGCGGGAGGTGCGGGCGGAGGATATCGGCTATGTGCTGTCCACCCCCACGGTGCCGGAGTTCCTCACGGGCCGGGAATTCCTGAAATTTTTCATGGACATCAACCAGGAGAGCATTCAGGATCCCAAGACCATTGACGAATACATGGAATACATGGGCATTGACCCGGAGGACCGGGATAAGCTGCTGAAGGACTATTCCCACGGCATGAAGAACAAGATGCAGATGCTGATCAACATTATTGCCCAGCCGCCGGTGCTGCTGCTGGATGAACCGCTGACCTCCCTGGACGTGGTGGTGGCGGAGGAGATGAAGCAGCTGCTCCGTTCCCTGAAGGAGGGGCGGATCACCATTTTCTCCACCCATATTATGGATCTGGCACTGGACTTGTGCGATGAGATTGTGCTGTTGAGCCACGGGGAGCTGGAGGTGGTGGACAAATCCAACCTGGATAGCCAGGAGTTCAAGGAAAAGATCCTGGAGGCCCTGCGGGAGGAGACCCAGCAGCGGGAGGAAGAGCAAAGCCGGGAGGAGCGCCATGGGTAAGACATTTCGGATTTCCTTTTCCCTCCGGAACACCTACCGGGTCAACAGCATCCTCTATGCCCTGAAGCAGATCCCGCTGCTGAAGCGGATTCTGCCGGGCACCCTGTACCGGGTCCGGGGCTTTAAAATTTTTGCCAATGTGATCTCCGCTCTGTGGGAGGTGATCTCGGTCTTTCTGGGGAAGGCCCTGTACCTGGGATTTTTCCTGGTGCTCCTGGGCCTGATGTACGGCCCGGTCCCGGCGGGGGAGCTGTATCCCCACCTGCTGCTGTTTCTGACAGTGATCGGCGCCTTTATGAACACCTATATGTTTAATCCCACCCGGGATAAATACTACGCCATGATCCTCATGCGCATGGACGCCAAAAGCTACACCCTGGTCAACTATGGCTACGCCCTTTTGAAGCTGCTGGTGGGCTTCCTTGTCCTGTGCCTTTGGGGCGGCTGCCTCCTGGGCGTTCCCCTGTGGTTCTGTGCCCTGTTCCCGTTTTCTGTAGCAGGGCTGAAGATGGCGGTGGCGGTACTTTCCCTCTGGGAGTATGAGAAAACCGGACAGGCCAACAACGAGAATAAACTGGGGAAATTTGCCTGGATCATCACGGGACTGCTGCTGGCAGCGGCCTACGGCCTGCCGGCCCTGGGGATTCTGGTACCGTTGCCGCTGATCGGCGGCCTGATGGCCCTCTCCGTGGCAGGAGGGTTCCTGGCAGTGCGGAAGATTGTCACCTTTGATTCTTACCGGGATATGTACCAGCAGATTCTGACCCATTCCCTGGTGCAGATGGACAATGCCCAGGAGCTTTCCCGGCAGCTGAGCCAGAAAAACATTTCCGCGGACACCAGCATCACCAGCAGCAAGAAGGGCTTTGAGTATCTCAACGATCTGTTTGTGAAGCGGCACCGGAAGATCCTGTGGCGTTCCAGCACCCGCCAGGCCCAGGTGATTTTGGCCCTGGTGGCGGGAGGCCTGCTGGGCGTCCGCCTCTCCCCGGAATTCCGGGATACCACCAACCGGCTGCTGATGGTATTTTTGCCGTACTTTGTGTTTATCATGTACAGCATCAACCGGGGCACCGGCTTTACCCGAGCCTTGTTTATGAACTGTGACCACAGCCTGCTGACCTACGCCTTCTACAAGGAGCCGGCCAAAGTGTTAAAGCTGTTCCGGATCCGTCTGCGGGAGATTACCAAGGTGAACCTGCTGCCGGCCGCTGTGCTGGGCTGTGGCCTGGCGCTGCTGCTGTGGGCTTCCGGCGGCACGGACAACCCGCTGAATTACGGTGTGATTGTGGTATCCATCCTCTGCCTCAGTGTGTTCTTCTCCGTCCACTATCTGACCATCTACTACCTGCTGCAGCCCTACAATGCCGGTACGGAGATGAAGAGCGGCACCTACCAGCTGGTGCTGTGGGTCACCTACTTTGTCTGCTTTCTGATGATGCAGCTGCGGATGGACACCCTGGTCTTTGGCCTGCTGACCATTGTGTTCTGCGTGGCCTACTCGGCGGTAGCCTGCCTGCTGGTGTACAGGTTTGGCCCCCGGACCTTCCGGCTGCGGCAGTGAATGAAATTTTATGAGTGGGGACCGGTCATCACCCCAGCGCCACCAGGCCGCAGCCGACAGCCAGCAAAAAGAAGAGGGCTCCTGCCAGCAGGGCGCCGGAGTGCTTCCGTACAGGGCGTACAATCTGCCGCAGCCGGTAGCGCAGGGAGGCGGCGGAGGCGGACAGGCAGGTGGTAAAGCCCCGGCTGTCCCCGGCGGTTTGCAGAATCAGTTCCGCATAGCGGCGTCGGGTGCCCGCATCGGCCTTCACCAGCACTGCCTCGTCACAGCTCAGCTTCAGATCCTCGGCACACCGCTTCATGGCCAGCCACATGCAGGGATGGGGCCAGCAGAGGGCGGTGTAGAACACCAGCGCCAGCTTGGATTCGGAATCCCGCCGCTGGATATGGCACAGCTCATGGCGGAAGATCAGGGCCAGTTCCTCCGGCGTGTAGGAGCGCCTCGGAAGCACCACCCGTATGCTCCGGCGGAACAGCCCGATGGACAGGGGCGTGGTTGCCTGAGGGGAGATCACAAGCTGATCCAGAAGGTCTGTCTGTCCGTTTTTTTGCAATTCTCTCCGCCATACATCCCATACGCCCGGATCCTGCACTGGGAAAGCATCCCGCAAAATCCAGCGCCGAAAGCGCAGATGGCTGTACAGGCTTCCGCCCAGCAGGGTAAAAAAACCCAGCAGCCACAGGGCAGTCAGGGCGTCAAACAGTCTCCGGGGAAGAGAGAGAACCCATAGCGGATCCTGGTAGACCAAGAGCGATGCAGCCAGAAACAGCCAGACAGGAAGCAGCCACAGCCGGGCGCAGTCACGGGCAAAAAAGTGTCGGCGCAGCAGCGGCATGATCAGGAGCAGGACCGTATCATACCAGGTAAGGGCAAAAAAGACGCGGGACCACAGAGAAAACAGCGTGCGGACCGCACGGCCCGGGCCCAGGTACAGAATCAGTAAGAGCGCGCAAAGGGCCAGAAAAAGCAAAAAACGCCATACGGGATCTCCGGGTGCGGAGAGGGAGGAAGGGCCGCTGTTTTGGGGGCTCTTTTTTCGTTCTGCCCGGTGGTCCAGCGCCCAGATCAGACTGACGCCCCCGCTGCACAGGAGGAGCAAAAGCAATACCGTCTGCGAGTTGTCCATAGGCAGGCCTCCTTTCCTCTATTAGCCGTGAGAAACCTGGCATCCAGTTACCCCCGGAGGGGGTTCCTTCAATCGGGCTCAATCAGCGTGTCCAGATACGCCCATTCCGGCCCCTCCGGCAGATAGTAGGTCTCTG